>JALSJH010000011.1 GCA_026989455.1 Chromatiales bacterium
CCGCGCTGGAGCTGGCCTACGAGGAAATCCTGGCTTACGTCAGCCAACACCAGGCCAAAGGGGTTTACAGCTCTCAGCCGGAGCACTGGCACGACAACCAGCGCAGCTGGTTACGCGCCCTGCGCTACGGCTATTTTCATTTTTCCGCCCGCCTTGAAATTGGCAATGGGCCGCGTTTGAAAAATGGCAAACGCCAACGGGAGTACCATGATGGCTAACCTTAAAAAACTGACCGCCAGGCTAGTACCGTTTTTCATCTTCGTCATCAACATAACCCTCACAGGATGCAGCGCAAACATGACAACATTCGAATGGCAGGCCACCGAAAGTGCGCCCAAAAATTACCCCATGGAGATCACTTCGGGAAGTTTGATTTATCACGACGGCAGTGGTTCTTTATATGTGCCAAATGGTGTGACGCTATACAATGGCTGGGGCAAAGGGCGCTCATCCCATGTAGTGGGGGAGGATTTCAAACCCCTGCCTTCTCGTCTAAGAATTAGTTTTTTCTCCTACACCGAAGATCAGTTTTACCGGGGCGACTTTGAACTGCCCTATGAAAAAATACTCGCGCTGTTTCAGGCCGGTTTTTACAGCCCGAATCAGGAGAAAAAGACCACTTATAAAAAAATCATAGTCGGCGTTGCCCCCGGCGGCGCAGTCTCGGTCTGGCTGTGGGGGTATGAACGGCGTACCGAAGTTTTTTTCGGACAGGCTGAAAAAACGGAAGGCGACTGGAAACACTTCACAAATGATGCCGATATATCTAGAAAAGGATACATTAGCGTAGTCATCAAGGGTTCCTTAAAAACCCCGGAACTCATCGAAGCCCTGCACAAAGACGGCATACCGTTTGGGCGATGGGCCGCCTACCGCACCCGTTATCACTGGCAACCGCTGTTTACCAATATTCCCTTGCGGGATAAGCGGATATCCGCAATTAACTACTACAATGGTGAACAAGATTATATTAATTACCCGCTGGAAAAAGAGGCGCTGGCGAGCCAGCGCCCCATCCCAAACTATATCTATTTTATCTGGAAAAACCCGGTCAAAGATGCCCGAGATAGAACCATTCGCCTGCATTTCGATGAAGCCGAAATTACCTCTGCCTTTCAAACACTAGGGCAAGGCAACCGCTCGCTGCAAATGGAGTTTTTAATCAATGAGGTGGAAGGGAAAAATATGTTTACGGTGTTATTAAAAAACGATGAAGATTCGATCGTGTTCGAAAAAACAAAAATCGAGTTTCATCTGGCCAGAGATTATGCAGCTGAAGCTGCGGCTGGTCTGTAGGTATCCTCATTTTTCTGGTTCCCACGCTCCTGCGTGGTAACCCATACGAAGGCTAAACTTACCCCCTATGCATTCCCACGCAGGAACGGTGGGAACGATATCCGGTAGTTCTACTTTAAGGGCACGCTATGCGCCCCTTTTTTTATGCCTAAAATAGAGCACCCAACCCCGTTAGCTTTACAGCCTAAAAGTGGAATGTTTCAAATTTAGCTGCACGAAAAGCTATTGCTGAAATGGAGAGCAACTCATGTTCCACAAAAGGTCGCTAAAACTCTCTCTTCAGGCTTCGGCGGGGCTTTATAAATCCCCCATTTGTCGTGGTTGATATAAGGTGTTTTCAATAATTGGTTCATTTCGTTAAAAACAGAGTAGTCGCCTTCTAATGAGCGTTGAATAGCACGTTCGACTTGATGATTTCGGGGTATGAAAACAGGATTCACGGCATTCATGAGTTGACTGGACTGTTGAAAACTTTGTGGTTGATCAGCTAATCTTTTTTTCCACTGAGAGAAAAAACCGTTAAAGCGTTCACTTTTTTTCAACGCGCAGTTCTCTTCACTCAACATTCGAAAGCTTAAAGTAAAATCAAGATCACTCTCTTCAAGTAGTTGCAACCATTGGTTAATTAATGCGCTATCTGGTTCTCTTAACTCAAACAAGCCTAGTTTTTTAATCATGGCTTCTTGGTATTTGCGCTCATAAACCACCATTGTCTCTTGGGTGGCTTCTTCTGTGATTTTAATCGCCTGCTCTTGGTCCTCATGAATAAGCGGCAGTAAACAACTCGCCAATCGGTACAGGTTCCATTTAGCGATCAATATTTGATTGTTGTAAGCATAACGACCGTTTCGATCAATGGAGCTGAAAACGCGATTAGCCGCGAAGTTATCCATAAAAGCACAGGGGCCATAATCCAATGTTTCACCAGAAATCGACATGTTGTCGGTGTTCATTACCCCGTGAATAAAGCCCAATGACATCCATTTAGCAACCAATGACGCTTGTGAACAGGCCACTTGTTTCAATAGGTCGAGATAACGGTTTTCTCCTGGTGAGACTTCAGGGTAATGTCGATCTAAAGCATAGCGCGTTAAAATCTTTATAGCGTCAATGTCGCCTTGCGCCGCAAAATATTCAAACGTGCCGATACGAATATGGCTAGCCGCGACACGGGTAAAAACGCCACCTGGCAGCCTGTGGCCTCGGTACACGGCATCCCCCGTTGCAACGGCAGCTAGTGCACGTGTGGTTGGAACACCGAGAAAATGCATCGCTTCACTGACAATATATTCACGAATCACCGGGCCGAGGGAGGATTTTCCGTCACCCTTTCGAGAGAAAGGCGTTTGGCCAGACCCCTTTAATTGAATGTCAAAACGCTCTCCTTTGGCTGTTAATGTCTCGCCCAACAAAAGCGCTCTTCCGTCGCCAAGCTGGGGTGAAAAATGACCAAATTGATGCCCCGCATAGGCCAGCGCAATAGGATTGGCATTTTGCGGAATAGATTGCCCGGAAAAGAGTTCAGCGAGCGCTTTTTCGTTGAATATATCTGTGTTTAAGCCCAGTGTTTCACTCGCCAATGCTTGATTAAATCCAATCAGTGTTGGGTTTGAAAACTTTTCTGGAGTCGCCTTCGCGTAAAATCTACTGGGCAATTTCGCATACGAATTATCGAAGTTAAACATATAAGCATTGGCTCTATTTTGTCTGCCGACTGCACGGCTAAAGGCGTGTTATGAGGGAGCATAAAAACATTCATGACTTGATCAGAGCTTCCTTTAGGAATCTCTGATTAAGTCTGGATGAATTTAGGCTGAGAGGGAATTGTTCTCATTTGTTCCGAAATGCGCAGTAATAGTTGTTCTATTGATGCAATTTTCGGGATAAATGAGGGCGATTTCAGCCAGCATGAAAACATTCATGACTTGATCAGAGCTTCCTCAAGGAAGTGCAATATAGAGTCTAAGCCACCATAGTTGATGGCGGTGGATGCTTTGGCCTGCACCGCGGGTTTGGCGTGGTAGGCGACGCTCAGGCCGGCTTGTTGCATCATCAGCAGGTCGTTAGCGCCATCACCGACCGAGATCACTTGATTGGGTGAGATGCCAAGCTGTTTGCAGTGTGAGAGCAGTAGATCCGCTTTGGCCTTGCCATCCACAATATTACCGAGCAGCTTTCCGGTTAGCTTGTTCTCTTTAATTTCAAGCTGGTTGGCGTGGGCGTAGTCGAGCTTAAGGCGTGTTTGTAGGCGATGGGTGAAGAAGGTAAAGCCACCGGAGACTAGGCAGAATTTAATACCCTCTTGTTTGAGTCCTGAAATTAGCTGTTCGGCTCCAGGGTTAAGCTGTAGTCGTTCGTTGTAGACTAGCTCTAGTGCCGCTGCACTAACACCCTTGAGCAGCGCCACACGCTGGAGCAGCGAGGTGGTAAAGTCAATTTCACCACACATGGCGGATTCGGTAATCGCAGCTATTTGTGGCTTAATGCCGAGGTGGTCTGCGATCTCGTCAATACACTCAATGCTAATCAGCGTTGAGTCCATATCGCTTACCAGTAACTTTGCAGTGGCCGGGTTAAAGTCGATGGGCAAGGTGTTGATGTCAATGCGCAGTTGATCACTTAGTGACCGGATGTTTTGGCGGTTTACCGGCTGTGGGTGGCAGATGCGGTGGTAGTCGTTGCGCTCCTCAAGTGTGGCGGAAAAGAGCGTCTCTATATTGAGGCGGGCTGCTTGATTGAGCTGGCTGGCATGAATGATCGTTGTATACATAGTGTTATTCCGGAAGTAGGGATTCATTGGCAAACAGCTCTTCGATGCTTTCACGCTTGCGGATAACATGGAAGTTATCACCATCCACCATCACTTCAACCGGGCGTGGGCGGCTGTTGTAGTTAGAGCTCATGGTGAAGCCGTATGCCCCTGATGAACGCACCGCTAGCAGGTCACCCGTTTGCAGAGCCAAGCGGCGATCTTTACCAATGAAGTCGCCGGTTTCACAAATGGGGCCGACAATATCATACTGCTGTGGCTCGCCTTCTTTAGGGCGGCGGTCAACGGGTTCAATGGCCTGCCACGCTTGATAGAGCGCCGGACGAATCAGATCATTCATGGCCGCATCAACGATGGCGAAATTCTTATGCGCGGTATGCTTTAGGTACTGCACCTCGGTGAGCATAATACCGGCATTGCCTGCAATGGCTCGGCCTGGCTCGAGAATCAATTCGATCTGTAAGCCGTGTTGTTGCAGCTTCTGTTTGAGTGCGGCGGCATACTCGTTGGGTGCTGGCGGTGTCTCATTGTCATATTGAATGCCAAGGCCACCCCCTAAGTCGAGATGTTTGAGCTCAATGCCTTGTGCTTTCAGCTGTGTGATCAGCACCAGCACACGGTCAAGTGCATCAATGAACGGGGTGACACTGGTGAGTTGAGAGCCAATATGACAATCGACCCCCTGAATAGCGATATTATCCATGGCGGCGGCTTGTTGATAGATCTCTGTGGCTTGTTGAATATCAATGCCAAATTTGTTCTCTTTCAAACCTGTGGAGATATAGGGGTGGGTTTCAGCATCTACATCCGGATTCACCCGTAGCGAAACCGGTGCGGTGGTGTTGCAGCGGGCGGCAACCTGGTTAAGTAGTGCCAACTCAGGAACAGACTCCACATTAAAGCAACGAATGCCGACTTCCAGGGCGCGCTGCATCTCGGCGGCTTTTTTCCCCACACCTGAAAAGATGATTTTTTTCGCATCACCCCCCGCAGCCAGCACCCGCTCAAGCTCTCCCACCGAGACGATATCAAACCCTGATCCCAAGCGAGCCAGTAGATTAAGGACGGCTAGATTAGAGTTGGCTTTGACCGCGTAGCAGATGAGGTGTGGCCACTCGCCCAGCGCCTGATCAAAGGCGTGCCAGTGGCGCTCTAGGGTGGCCCGTGAATAGACGTAAGCGGGTGTGCCGAGTTGCTGGGCAATTTCACGTAGGGGGACATTTTCGGCAAACAGCTGTTCGCGGCGGTATTCAAAGTGGTTCATGGTGGTCTCTATGCAGGGTGCATTGTTTGCTGTTGTTCGGGGAGCTCTAAATTGCCCTTTAAGCCACAGCCGGTGATAAGGAGCAGGAGTACGGCCAGTGCCAGCGGTTGTATCAATTTTTTCATTGGCGGATCCGGGGCTTTCAACCTTGCTGATTTATTGAGCCATTATAAACGGTATTGTGCTGTTATGCTCAATCTGTGTGGGACTTATCATCATTATGCGGGTGCTGCACTTGATTAAGCTGGGCTTCTATTCGTTTTTTATAGTTGAGGTAGTGAAGGGTCTGAATCGTGCCACCCGCTTCAACCCCCAGTACACTCTCAGGCAGATCAATATCGGTGATATAGATGGGATAGTTTGCACCACTTTTTCGCTGCGAAAGAATGTGTCTGGCCACCGCTTTAAATACATTCTGGCCATATTCAAATGAAGAGAACTCCCTGTCGTTACAGTAAACGGTGATTTGCTCGCTCTCTTCAACACTATCGCCAATCACCTGCACATTGTAATACGCGTTGGGCAGTGAGAAGTGTATCTGGCGGTGCTCAAGGGTTAACGGGCCTTTTTTAGGCTCCAGGACCTGATAACAAAACAGGCTGCCCAGCTCCTCCATGGTGTGATTCAACATAGCCGTTTGGCGTTTTATAACGGCACTGAGGAAGCTCTGATAGTGCTGGAGAATCAGCTTAGGCTCAAACAGCGGCAGTGTATGGAAGAACAGCGAACCCCTCTCATCGATGATAAAGATCTCCAGCTCTCGCCCCTTGGGGTAAAAGTAGAACTGAATACGGTTGGGCTGAGCACTGTCATAGATAAGCCTTAATAGTGGCTGTGGCAGCTGGGCATCAAAGAGCAGCTTGCTGTAGTGCGATCGTGGCTGGCAGAGAACTTTCAGCAGCTGCGAGTCGCCGTTGAAAGTGTGGTGCCTGATCACGCCATCCTCTTCGGCCAGCATCGCGTACCCTTTGCGCAGCGGAAAGAGATAGCGCAGATGTTGTTGCTCATTTTTTGGATCGTAAAACAGCTCCCTCGCTACCTGAAAAAGGCGCTGCATACGTTGGGTTATTTTTTGGTGGTAGCTGGATGAGAAACAGTAAACCTCCGGTGCCGGTGGCGAAATGTGCTCTTCGAGCGGTGACCACTGGAGGTATTGGGTGACACAGTCGAGAAGACCCTGATCGCCTTTGTAGTGAAAGAGCAGCGCCTCTTCCCACGAGGTGATGAAAATGGCGCTGACCGACTGCACTAGGTTTTCACCCAAATTGCTATAACTGAACGCATCATCCCGATCGGTAATCAGGTGACCTAGGCGGCCTATTTTTATCGGATTACCGACACCCACATTAACAAACAGCAGTACCTTAAGCAGTTTGGACTTGGCGGAAAAGTCACTAATATCGGCACGGGGCAGATCCCCTTCTGGAAAGTGCTGCTCAAGGGTGTCGATAATTGAGCTGATTTCACGATCGGTAAGTGCGTTCTCTTCCCCTTTTATCGCAAATGAAGTGCAGCGATTAATCAGCTTGTTGAAATAACCCCAGCTGATCAGCTCCAGAGCAGATGAGGCGCGCTTCAGTGGTGGATTATCGCTGTCATCGGTGTGCAAACCGTTGCCACGAAACATAAACCAGGAGCTGCGATTACCCGCTGAATTTTGCCGCGACAAGCCGATTAATGGTTCATGAAGGTTGGAGCTAAATCCCTTCACTAAAATTTCAAGCTTTCCTGTTTTACGCTCAAAGGCAGCAAAGAGCTTACGCCCCAGAATGTGCAGATCCTGCTTGCTGATCATCAGGCCTTTATTGGCGCGGGCAAACTCTGAGAGCTTAAAATAGCTCTGGTTAAGTTCACTCACCAAGATCTTCTTCTCGCGACTGATGGTATCTATTTTCCAAGTGTTTCGGTTGTCATTTGTTCGCAGATCTTCTGTCTCCCAGCCCCAGCTGCGGATCATCTGCATGAGCAGGTCCTGTTGCCAGTTAGCGCCCGGATGGTAGCGCATTCTGGAGAGTGGCATATCAATCTTGAAGTAGAGGCAGCGGTGCACCAGCTCAAGCCGCTGCTGATCCCCTTGGGTGCGGAGATAGTTGATCAGCTTGTTCGCCAGCATGATGTAAGGATCCACCTCATTGAGGTCAAAGTCATCATCATACTCCTCATAGATCTCCCGCTTAAACATCAGGCTGAGAAAATTAATACGGGGATATTCGCTGGCGTATATCTCCATTAATAATATTTTTAACAATGACTTATAGGGCGAATCGACCCCTTTGTATATCTGCCACACCGCAGCACCAAAAAACTCTGATGCCGGCATATTGCCCAGGCCACCAAAGTCGATAAACTCACTCGCCTCAACAAAACGCTTTTGAAACAGATTGTTCGCATATTTATCGTAATTTTGCTCTTCATCGGGTGGTATTAGCCACCAGATAGGGTAGTTTCCCGCCAGCCAGAGTGCCGTTCGGTAGAACTCATCGAGCAGCAGATCATGTTGCGCGGTACCACTGCTCTCAGCGCTAAGGTCCAACACCTCGCCACGCTTGAAGCGCTGGGCATCCATCAGAAAAAAATGAACCTCTATATTGTAGCCATCTGCCCACTTCTCTATCTCAATACTCTTTTCTCGCAGCTCAGAGAGCTGTTGTTTACTCAAGTCGGGGGTGTGACAGAGCCAGACATCAAAATCACTCTTATTGGATTGAGCAATGGTGCCACTGCTACCGATTAAAAAGAGTGACTGAATCTCATAGCTGCTATAGATGCTGCGGTGGTAATCAAACTGCTTAAACAGATGCCGCCCCGCCTGAATAGCCTGCCCCTCTTTGCGGTAATTGGAGATGCCGCTTGGCGTTTGGTCAGAGATATAGCCGGGCAGACTGGGGTGGTTAACATGGAAAAGCAGTGGCAAAACATCAATAACATCTTGCTGCACCGGGCGCAGCGCATCCCGAGCCCGCATTAAGCGCGCCTGATTGAGGTGAAGAAACCGCTTCAGAATTGCATTCACATCCATAAGGGGGGGTAGCTTCTGGTTATCTGATTGAGAGAACTTTATATCACAAGAAGATATTCGGCCAGTGCTAGATAACTTAACCCTGGGGGACTGTCCGAGACAAAAAAGGGGAAGCCCTTGCGGACTTCCCCTTCTTGATCCAGAACAGAGCGATCAACTGCAAATATTGATCGATTTAAGCCTCATCGTGATATGAGATGATACGCTCAACTTCGTTTTTAGATCCCAGAATAACCGGCACACGCATGTGCAGACCGGTTGGTTTGATCTCCATGATGCGCTCACGACCCGTTGAACAAGCGCCACCTGCCTGCTCAACAATGAAACCCATTGGGTTGGCTTCATACATCAGGCGCAGTTTGCCGCCTTGTGCACGCATCTTCTCATCCATCGGATACAAAAAGACACCGCCACGGGTCAGAATGCGATAAACCTCGGCAACCATCGAAGCTACCCAGCGCATGTTGAAGTTCTCACCACGGGGGCCTTCAACACCTTGCAAACACTCGTCAACATAGCGCTGTACCGGTGCTTCCCAGAAACGCTGATTAGAGGCGTTGATGGCAAATTCACGGGTATCCACAGGAATCTGAATATCAGGTTGGGTGAGAATGAACTCACCAATATTGCGATCCAGTGTGAAGCCGTGTGAGCCATTACCCAGCGTCAAAACTAGCAGCGTAGATTGCCCATAAACAACCGCACCCGCAGCGACTTGAGTGGTGCCCGCTTGCAGGAAGTCCTCATCTGTTGGGTTCTCAACACCCTCTGGAGAGTTGAGGACAGAAAAAATGGTACCCACTGAGATGTTAACATCGATGTTTGAAGAGCCATCCAGCGGATCAAACAACAGCATGTATTTACCACGGGGGGCATCTGTTGGCAGTGTGTAAGCGGTCTCTTCTTCTTCAGAAGCCATGCCAGAAACATAGCCTGAGCGGTTGTTGGCTTCGATCATCACATCGTTGGAGATAATGTCCATTTTCTTCTGGTCTTCACCCTGAACATTCTCCGAACCGGCCATTCCCAGAACACCCATCAGCGCGCCTTGGCTAAGATCGTAGGAGATCTGCTTACATGCCGTCATAGTATCGCCGAGCAGGCCCACCAAATCAGCGTCAATGTTGCCTTTACGCAGTTCGTCAGCCAAGTATTGTTTCAGACTAATAGCATTTGCCATAGGTTCTATCCCTTAAAGATTGATGGAATCGTTCAAAAAATGTGGTAACTACTCAGCGTATTCATCTTTTGCTTCAACTCTTGGTTATTTTCGTACTCAATCGGTCACATATTCCCTATATGCTCCCTCTCTCCGTGCGAAAATGCCTCGATTTGAAGCAAAATCTAAACACGCTAATATAGTTACAAAATGTGCTGCTATTCTAGCAGACTCGCAGCGAATTTCGAAAAGATCGGTGGGTTTAATTTAAAAACTGGGTTTTGCTGGGGATATGACCAGCAGAACTGGGTAAACCGTGGCTGATACGTTATGATCAAAATAGTTGATATCTATATGTTGCTGCAAGCACCCTAAATAACTATAAATTTAAGATAGTGGAATTCAAATGTCAGAAAAAATTGTAGTCGCCACCCGTAGAAGTCCGCTTGCAATGTGGCAAGCTGAATTTGTTAAGGCCGAGCTGGAGAAGTTTCATGACGGGCTTCAGGTTGAGTTTAATAAAATGGAGACCCAAGGAGATAAAATTCTTGATACGCCATTGGCGAAGGTAGGAGGCAAGGGGCTGTTTGTAAAAGAGCTGGAAGTAGGGATGCTGGAAGGTGCGGCTGATATTGCAGTGCATTCAATGAAAGATGTGCCGGTTGAGTTCCCAGAAGGGCTGCATCTAGCGGTTATTTGTGAGCGAGAAGATCCACGGGATGCCTTCGTCTCCAACAATTACTCATCTCTGGAACAGCTGCCGCAAGGTGCCAAGGTAGGCACCTCATCACTGCGCCGCTCAGTACAGCTCAAGGCGATGCGCCCAGACCTACAAATAGCGGATCTGCGCGGCAATGTGAATACGCGCTTACGCAAGCTGGATGAGGGGCAATACGATGCGATTATCCTTGCCGCTGCTGGTTTGATTCGTCTGAAATTTGAGGCACGTATCGCCAGCTTTATTGAGCCGGAACAATCACTACCGGCTGTTGGCCAAGGTGCGGTGGGCATTGAGTGTCGGATAGATGACCCACGCATCAACGATGCCATTGCCCACCTGAAACATCAAGAGACCATGACCCGTGTTTTGGCAGAGCGTGCTATGAACAACCGCCTTGAGGGAGGCTGTCAGGTGCCAATTGGCGGTCACGCCATTCTGGAGGGAGATCAGATCTGGTTGCGTGGGCTGGTGGGAAGCCTGGATGGCAAGACCATTATTCGAGCAGAAGCGCGTGGCCCAGTTGCCAACCCCGAAGCGCTCGGTATTAAAGTAGCCGACGAGCTGCTGGCCAAGGGTGCCAAAGAGATTTTGGCCGAAGTCTATGGGCGCGACTGATTTAAAAGGTATTAATGTTCTGGTCACCCGGCCAGCACACCAGGCACAGGGCGTGTGCCAGGCACTTGAGAAATTGGGTGCCACTGCTCTTCCGTTTCCTGTTCTGGAGATAACGGATCCTCAAGATTTAACCGCTACTGACAAAACAGTGCAGCAACTGGGTCACTATCACTGGCTTATTTTTATCAGTGCAAATGCCGTAGATTACGCCTTCTCCCTGATGGAGAAGCGCGGCATCACCCTTCCAGAGCGTTGCAAAATCGCAGCTGTTGGCCGCAGTACTGCCAATAGACTTCAAAAAATGAACGTCAAAAATGTCACTGTGCCTGCAAAACAGTTTGATAGTGAAGGGTTGCTGGCACTGCCGGAGTTTGCAGAGGTCAGTGGGCAAAAAATCCTCATTATTCGTGGTGAAGATGGCCGGGAAACGCTGGCCGAAACATTGCGTCAACGGGGTGCCGAAGTTGATTATATGGCGGTCTATCGCCGGGTAAAGCCCAACACCAAGTTGGATGGCGTTGTAAAAAAATCGATCGACATTGCCATTGTCACCAGCAATCAAAGCGTACAAAACCTTTGGCAAATGGCGGGCAAGCGTCACCAAGGATGGTTAAAGTCGCTTCCTCTGGTGGTGATGAGTGAGCGCAATCGCGAGTACGCAAAAGAGTTGGGTTATCAGGGCGATATTTTGATCGCCTCGACGCAAAGTGATGAAGGGTTGCTGGCTGCGGTGGTGCAGTGGCAAAAAACGGAGAAGGCCAGGAAAAGCGCTATGGCAAATAAAAAAGATGATGTTGTCGTTAAAACCGACAAAACCGCACCGGCCAAAACCGGGCAGCCGCAATCAAGCGCAACCAAAACAAAAAAACCACCCCAAAAAGGGCTAATCACTCTTTTGGTGTTACTTGTTATCATCATTTTGATGGGTTTTGCAGGCTATTTTATATGGCAGCAACAGCAAAAAATTGAAAGTCACATTATTCAGCAAGCAGATGAAAGTCGTCTTTTTGTCACCCAGCAGATGGAGCAACTGGAGCGAACGCTTTCAAATAAATTAACTAACGAATTAAAAAGCAGCCACGAGCAGCTGGCTACACTCAGCCAAACGGTCGGAACCCTACAGCAGGAAAACAGCTTGCTCTGGCAAAATTTAAGAAAAATGGAGCAAAAAAACGGTGCAGATAAGCGCCCTTGGCAGCTGGCCGAAGCCGCCTACCTATTGCGCCTAGCAAACCATCGTTTACAACTACAAGGTGATGTAAAGGGCGCAGTGATCGGCTTGCAGAGCGCAGACCTCATTCTAAAGCAAATCGCCGACCCCGCCCTGTTGCCGGTGCGCGAACAGATCGCCCGTGAACTAACCCAGCTCAACATGGTTGAGGAAGTTGATGTAGAGGGGCTCGCTGCCCAGCTAATGGGCCTAGCAGAGGGCGCGCGCAACCTACCCATTAAGGGCGTTCAATGGGTTGAGTCACCGCAGAGTGAACAAGCGACCACAGAGCCAGTAGCTGATGGCTGGCAAAATATCGTCTCACGGGTTTGGGGTGAGCTACGCTCGCTGGTGGTGATTACCCACCACGACAAACGGATTACACCGTTGATTCCTGCTGCTCAGCAGAGCTATCTCTACCACAATATCGAGCTACAACTGGAAACCGCACGAATGGCACTATTCAAAGGTGATCAGCAGATATGGTCATCTAGCTTAAGCCATGCACGCAGCTGGCTTTATGACTATTTTGACCCTGAAATGCCAGCGGTAAAAAGCACCCTAGAGTCGATCACTCAGCTCGAAAAAATAGCCATATCGCCGACACTCCCTGACATATCAACCTCGCTCAGGAGACTGCAACAACAGCGCGAGCAGTTAAAAAAGAGTAGTGATCCTGTGATACCCGCCAAGGAAGGGGCTGCCCTATGACGTGGCTGATGATATTGCTGATCGTACTGATCGGTTCAGTACTATTGGCGCTGCTGGCAACACAAGAGCCAGGCTATGTGCTGATTGTCTACCAGGGGTGGAGCATAGAGACCTCACTAACTCTAGTAGTTGCCGCCATTGCGGTGGGCATGATTATCGCTTACTACACCATTCGCTCACTGGCCGGGATGCTGGGTGCGCCCCGCCGTATCGGTGCATGGCGCTGTAATAAACAGGCTGTACGTTCTGAAACCGCACTCAATAACGGCATGCTGGCGCTTTTTGAGGGGGATTGGAAGCGGGCAGAAAAACAGCTAATCAAACATATAAAACAGAGCCACTCGCCACAACTGAGTTACCTGGGAGCCGCCCGCGCTGCCCATGAAATGCGCGCTTTTGAGCGCCGCGACCAATACTTGAATCAAGCGGCACAAATAGAGGGCAGCTCAAACATCGTGGTCGGGCTAACCCGGGCACGTCTGCAACTAGAGCATAAACAGTACGAAGAGGCACTCGCCCTGCTGGAAAATCTCTATCACAAAGTACCTAAACACCGCTCCGTATTGAGGCTGCTGGCACCACTCTATCAACAACTTAACGAGTGGCAGCGGTTGGAAGATCTGTTACCAGCACTGCAACGCCACCAAGTGTTCAATAGCGACGAACTGCAACAGTTACAACACGACTGCTACTCACACCTACTCTCCGACTACGCAGACAAACACGACTACCCCACACTCAACCAACTGTGGAACCGCACCCCCAAACCGCTGCGCCAAGATCTCAGCATCATCCAGCACTATGTCGATATTTTGCTTAAGCTCAAGAGAGAGGATGAAGCAGAGCAGCTATTACGTACCGTACTACAAAAACAGTGGCACGGAGAGCTACTACCGCTCTATGGGCGCATCAAAACAACTAAAAACCAGTTGCAGTTGACCCACGCAGAGCAGTGGCTGCTCACCCATGACAACGACCCCCAGCTGTTATTAGCCTTAGGGCGCATCTGCATCAACAACCAGCTATGGGGTAAAGCCAAAGAGTACTTACAACGAGCGGTAGACTTAGGTCAGCAAGAAGCCTTTCCACTACTGGCCGAAGTGCTTGAACAGTTAGGTGACAATGAACTGGCGCAAGCGTATTGCCGAAAAGGGGTGAAGTTGCTGACTAAGCCCTAATTTTAAGGTGGTTACGAAACGTGAGGTGATGTGCAAGGTGTTGGGTTAGCTATGGAAGCTCTGATCAAGTCGTGAATCCTTTGTGGGCTGGCTAACATCGCCCTAATTTATCCCAAAAACCACACCAATAGAGCAACTATTACTGCGCATTTCGGAACAAATGAGAGCAACATCCTCTCAGCCTAAATTCATCTCTGACTTAATCAGAGACTCCTTAAGGTGGTTTTATCTGTTTTTAAGCGTTATTAGTGAGAGCTAATATTTTTAGTTTGGCTTAGCGTGTTGGGCTGCTCTACGACACCCGCTAATGGTTTTTCAGTGGATTGGTTAGCGCGTGCGGCCTCTTCAGCGTAGCCGGATTGGTCTAAAAGATCCTGAATGGTAATGCTATCCAAATAGAGCGCTACTTTTCGGCTCAGCTCATCCCAGAGTAGGTGGCTGAGGTCGGTAACGCTTTTATTACCATTGTTGAGAGCGTTGGCATCGTCATCTACGGCTTCTAATACTTGTGCAATGGTGATCTCGTTCGCCGGGCGTGCAAGGCGGTAGCCTCCACCTGGGCCGCGGGTACCCTGCACAAGGTCATGTTTGCGTAGTCGAGCAAAGAGCTGCTCCATGTATGACATGGAAATTTCTTGGCTAACAGAGATGTTGTTGAGTGTTGTTGGACCAAAAGGTGCTTTTAGTACCAAATCCATAATCGCAGTGACTGCGTATCGTCCTTTTTTAGACAGCTTCATGACTTCCCCCCATGTTTCTATATATATCTTACTCTAGCTCGGATATTTCATAAGTTCTGCACAATCTCATTGTCGATTGATTCCACAAGAAGTGCTTCCTCTATGGCCTGTCATCGGCGATGTGGTGCTTTTTTGGGGATTTCCCTGTGAAACCAATCCCTTGCCCAACTCCATTGAAATATCCAGGCTAGCTTAGTAAGCAGTTATGGTGTTTCTGTTTATGCGTATATATTATTTTATCCATTATAACTATCACAATAAGGTATATCCATACAAACCTATGTTGGGCATGGCGATGACAACAATCACTGTTTTGTGATGCGCGTCACAAATTTTGTTGTTATTTCAATCTGCGGATGTATGCGGTAGTCGCTCCATTAGGTAGCAGAGGCAATCTTGTCGTATGACCTCTCTATTCATGGTCAACATGGATGGCATCACTTTGCGGTTGCTGTGAATCTCCCCATTTTGCAGGGTGAAAAACTGCTCTGTCACCTCCTCTCCCTGTTCATTGATCACCTCTAAGTGTTGCAGTGTGTCGCTGTGAGCGATACGAGTACCGGCGGGTAGCTCTTGAAAATTAAGGTACTCAAGGTCATCGCTGAATGTCAGGTCGTGCCCTTTGTTTTCAAAGCCAAATGTGGTTTTTGGTGCGATACGAACCTGGGCAACCGTGTGAAAAATGTCGATGTCATGGTTGGCTACCGGGTGCTGTGGATGTTCTGCGAGGTGTAAGCAGGCATCGATATATTCGAAGGCGTGTTCGATGCCGTGGCGGTCACCCACTTTGCCACACTCTAGGGTGATTGAGGGGCAGAGTGCCGAAAAAGCGAGGGATTGCACCCCTTTGGGGCGTGTAAAGTAGACGCACGTTCGGCTGAACATCGCCGCTAGGTGCATGAAGGGTGCATCCAGTCGATTGATGCAGCCATAGTGGGGGTTGAGTCCGGTGTTGTTGTGTATGTCGATGCTGGCGAAGGGGGTGCGGCTCACCATCTCATTATAAACCGTCTGTAGGGCCGCTTGCTCTGGAGTGATAATATCGAGCTCCTCACAACCTGGCCATACGCGGTTGTAATCTGGTTGGCCGTTGAGGTGGCGTTGATTATGTTTGGCGGCCTCTACATTGCCGATAAAGAGTGAGAGTGACCGTGGCAGCTCTCTGTGTTGATACTTTTTAAGTAACTGTTGCAGGGCGTAAAAGCTGGTGTGTTCGTTGCCATGCAGCAGTACCGAGATGAAGAGCGGCTGCTCGCGGCGGCCTGCGAGGTGAATCAGCGTGGGGCCGCCAAGCAACTCATACAGCTCGTGGTGGTGACGACTAAGAAGTCCTGCCGGAATTTGTTCGATAATATTCAACATTTTTGGTTCGCTATAGTGGCCATTGGTGGACAGGTAGGTTGCTCTGTTGGCGTGCGGCATAGCTGGCGGTGAGTTGCGACATCTCCAGTTTATATTTCTGCCTGAATTGTCGCTGCCAGTTGGCACCATTTTGCTTGTTGAGTGCGCGCTGCTCAATGATACCAAGCAGTCGTTGTTGATCTTTTTCATTAATACCCAGTAGCGCTAACCCCTGATATGCGAGTGGTAGCAGTTGCTGCAAAATCAGGGTTTGTATTTTATGCGGTTTGCCGTCCAGCCACTGAATTTCAGCCTCCAGTCCATTTTTTGCCGCTCGATAAAAGTTCTTTTTTGCGACAACAAAGGGGAGTTGCTTTTCTGCTGCGTGTGGCTGGGCGGCCAGCGCTCTGACCAACCCAAAATAGAAGGCCGCATTGGCAATCATATCCACAATGGTTGGGCCAGCGGGGAGTGGGCGGTGCTCGATACGCAAGTGGACGTTCCCCTGTTGATCAACGCCGACCAAGGGGCGGTTCCAGCGCCAGATGGTGCCGTTGTGCAGGGATAAGTGCGTCAGCATCTGTTTCGATGGTGAAAGTGGGAGGGGAAGTAGCACCTCATAATTATCCAGGTTGTGCTGAAAAGTATCTACTAATGAGTTGGTTAGGTATCCATGGCCAAAGGTTACGCGGCGCATAGCGTGGTGAGGCGAGTCGGGGTGGGGTGCCACATCGACGGCCTGCTCAAAGAGCGGTATCCGTGACTCATCCCATAGTTGATGGTTAAACAGAAATGGCGAGTTAGCGGCGATAGCGATCAAAGGTGCCGAGACAATTTTGCTGGCGTTGTAGTGGCGAACCGCCAATTCGGGTGGCGTTTGAAGGTGTATCTGGAAAGAGGTGGCTGCAGACTCCAGCATCAGATCATGATGTGAGTGTTTCAGGTGCTGGTGACCCTGAATGTCTATCTTTAGCGGCTCTCCCTTGCGTAGCCGCAATACTTGCTCGTTGAGCGCTCGATAGCGCCTCATCTCGCTCATATTTACGCTGGAGAGGTGTTGCGGCGTGACAGTTGGTAAAATGCCAATTGCCAGTAGGCTGCCGCCATTTATTTGCTGGGCAATCTGCTGCCCCTTTTGCCAATGCTGTTGCAATTCTGACTCTGCTTCAGAAAGAGCATTACTGGCGAGTGGCCGTGGCTTGGTGTTGAACTCGACATTGAATTTGGCCAGCTCCAGAGTGACTAGCGGGCTATTAAATTGCTCAACAAACCGCTGATTGAGGGGGGCGGGTTGTTGCGCTTGATCCAGTAACCACCCCTCAAGCTCAAAACCCATAACAAAGCCACTCTCTGCGAGCTGCTGATTGCGCTGCAGTGATTGCAAAAGCGCCGTCTCATCGCGCAGCGCCTTATTAAAGCGCTGAAAGTCACACTGCTTGAAATGTGTCTGTTCGACCTCTTGTCCCATGTTGTCCTCAAATGCCATGAATTCAACGGCTTCTTTAAGAGATTAGCGGGTTTTTAATAAAAATCGACGACTTAGCGGCTTAGCTCTCTTATCAAGGCCGTACTGCTCAGGCTATACTAGGCAACTATTATTATTTTGACAGAATCAACCATAAGGGTAGTGATTGTGAGTGCGGACACCAGTGAAGTGTGCAAACCAAGGCATGATGTAAAAACTTTCCAGGGGCTGATTTTCGCCCTACAGGAGTACTGGGCTGCTCAGGGATGCGCCGTATTGCAGCCACTGGATATGGAGGTGGGGGCGGGCACCTTCCACCCCGCCACGTTTTTACGCTCTATTGGCCCCGAGCCGTGGGCGGCGGCCTATGTTCAGCCATCCCGCCGCCCAACGGATGGCCGCTATGGGGAAAATCCTAACCGTTTACAGCACTACTACCAGTTTCAGGTGGTCATTAAACCCTCACCCTTGAATATTCAGGAGCTCTACCTGGCCTCATTACGGCTCTGTGGGATCGACCCACTGGAGCATGATATTCGTTTTGTTGAAGATAACTGGGAGTCACCCACGCTTGGAGCTTGGGGGTTGGGCTGGGAGGTGTGGTTGAATGGCATGGAGGTGACTCAATTTACCTATTTCCAGCAGGTCGGTGGCCTTGAATGCACACCGGTTACCGGTGAGATCACCTATGGCTTGGAACGCATTGCGATGTATCTGCAAGGGGTTGAGAGCGTTTATGATCTGGTTTGGACAAATGGCCCCCAGGGTGTCATCAGTTATGGTGATGTTTTCCATCAAAATGAAGTGGAAAATTCCGCCTATAACTTTGAACATGCCGATGTTGAGTGGCTGTTTTCTCAATTTGATGGCTGCGAAAAAGAGAGCAAAAAGCTGATCGATTTGGGTTTGCCACTGCCTGCCTATGAGATGGTTTTGAAAGCATCGCACCTCTTCAACTTACTGGATGCCCGTCATGCCATCTCGGTTACCGAACGCGCTCGCTTTATTGGCCGGGTGAGAACGCTCTCCCGGGCAGTGGCTAAAAGCTACTACGAACGACGTGAAGCCTTGGGCTTCCCCATGTGTCAGCAGGAGTCGAAATAATGAGTGAAAAGCGTAGCCTGCTGATTGAAATTGGTACCGAAGAGTTACCACCCAAATCATTAAAACGACTATCCAATGCTTTTGGTGCCGGTGTTATTGAAGGTATTCGTGATGCCAACCTCCACTTTGGTGAAGTCACACTCTATGCTACCCCCCGCCGTTTGGCCGTTCTTATTAAAAACCTGGATCTTCAACAACCGGACAAACAGACCGAGCGTCGTGGCCCGGCACTAAAAGCGGCATTTGATGCCGATGGCAATCCAACCAAGGCGGTGCAGGGTTTTGCCCGTGGCTGCGGGGTTGAGGTGGCACAGCTTGAGCAGATAGAGACCCCCAAGGGGGCTTGGCTGGTTTATCGCAGCGAACAGAAGGGTGAGGCGACCGCAAAGCTGATTCCAGCGATTGTTCAATTATCACTCGATAAACTGCCCATCCCCAAACGTATGCGCTGGGGCAGTCTTAAAACCGAATTTGTCCGTCCTGTGCACTGGGTGGTGATGCTGCTGGGGGATGAAGTGTTGGCGAGTGAGGTGTTGGGTATTCAAGCGGGCCGCGAGACCCGTGGCCACCGTTTTCACCACCCTGCGTTCATGGTTATCGGCGAGCCGGAAGCGTATGCGCCACTGCTGGAGAGCGAAGGCTATGTGGTGGCTGACTTCGCAGTGCGCCGTGAAGCTGTGCGGGCGCAGATTCTCTCCGCAGCTGCCAAGTTGAACGGTATTGCGGTGATCGATGAAGTGTTGCTGGATGAAGTCACCTCAATGGTTGAGTGGCCCAGAGCCGTGGCCGGTGACTTTGACGCTCGCTTTCTGGAGGTGCCCGCCGAAGCGCTGATTACCTCCATGAAGAGTCATCAAAAATATTTTCACCTAGTGGATGAACAGGGCAAATTGATGCCGCACTTTATCACCATTAGCAATATTGCCAGTAGCAATCCGAATGCCGTAAAAGAGGGGAATGAGCGTGTGATCCGCCCTCGTCTAGCGGATGCTGACTTTTTCTGGAAGCAGGATCGCAAGCAGAAGCTGGAGAGCCATCTCCAAAGTCTAGAGAGCGTGGTATTCCAAAACAAACTGGGGACACTCTATGACAAATCCAAGCGTATCGAAAATTTAGCCCGCGATGTTGCTGCGGATATTGACTGTGATCCCGAGCAAGCAGCGCGTGCCGCACTGTTATCTAAATGTGACTTGATGACAAATATGGTGGGCGAGTTCCCTGATCTACAGGGAGTGATGGGGCGCTACTACGCCACCCATGATGGCGAGAGTAGCGAGGTCGCTTGCGCCCTAGATGAACAGTACATGCCACGTTTTGCCGGTGATCAGTTACCACAGGGTGGCGTAGGGCAGGCGGTGGCGATTGCGGATAAGCTCGACACCCTAGTCGGTATTTTTGCCATCGGCGAAGTACCCACTGGCGATAAAGATCCGTTTGCACTACGGCGCGCAGCGCTGGGCGTGCTGCGTATCTTGATTGAAAAACAGCTGGATATCGACTTGATGGCGACATTAAGAAGTGCCTGCGCCGCCTTCCGCACACAACAGAGCACCGGTAAGCTGCTGGCAACCACCGAAGCCAGTGAAGCGGTTGCGCTCGCGGTGTTTGACTTCATGCTGGAGCGCCTGCGGGGTTATTTCCATGATAAGGGTTATCAGATCGATGAGTTTGAGGCGGTGTCGGGTGTGCGCCCGACTCGCCCCCATGATTTTGCACAACGTATTGAAGCGGTACGCCTGTTCCGCACTCTGCCAGAGGCAACTAGCCTAGCCGCTGCCAATAAGCGTATACACAATATCCTGAAAAAAGTGGTGGGCGCGCTGCCTGAAAATCTGGATCCGGCCCTGTTGGTCGAAGCAGAAGAGAGGGCGCTGGCGGATGCGGTTGACGGCTTGAGTGATGAGGTTAATGCGCTGTTTGATAATCGGGACTACCCCGCCGCATTGAGCAAGCTGGCTAGCTTGCGTGAGCCGGTGGATAACTTCTTTGACCATGTCATGGTGATGGCAGAAGATGAAGCGTTACGAAATAACCGTTTAGCACTGCTACACCGCCTACAAACACTGTTTTTGCGGGTCGCTGAGCTATCACGCTTGCAGTAATTGGGTGATGAGTATGAAGCAGAAGTGGGTTATTTTGGATCGTGATGGGGTCATTAACCAGGACTCTGATGATTACATCAAATCACTGGATGAGTTTATCTTTATCCCCAACAGTCTGGCGGCCATTACACGGCTCTGTCAGGCTGGCTTTCAGGTTGTGGTAGCCACCAACCAGTCGGGCATCGCCCGGGGCTATTATGACGTGGCCACACTGGATGCCATGCACGCTACGTTGCGCCATGAATTGGAAAAACTAGGCGGTAAAGTTAACGACATCGCCTATTGCCCCCACCTACCCGATGACAACTGTGACTGCCGCAAGCCCAAGCCCGGCCTCTATCAAACCTTGGCGAAACGCCACGGCTTCTCACTTGCGGGGGTGCCGGTGATTGGTGACTCCCTTCGTGATCTGCAAGCGGCACAGCAGGTATCTGCCAAACCTATCTTGGTGCGAACAGGCAAGGGGCAGCGCACCCTCACAAAAGGAGAGGGGCTTGAGGGTATTCCCACCTACGATGATCTGGCAGCTGCCGTTGATGCGCTGTTGGCTGAGGAGAAGTAGCTAATGATGTTTTTACGCTCGCTGATGTTCACCGTCGGCTCGCTGCTCGCGCTGGTGATCATCTCCTTTGTGGGCATCTTCCTGTTTCCGCTACCCTTTAAAGTTCGCTATGCCTGGATTACTCGCTGGGCCTGGTTCAACCTGCACTGGCTGCGCATCACCTGCGGCATCAACTATGTGGTTGAGGGGTGGGAAAATGTACCTGACCAACCCTGTATCGTCTTTAGCAAACATCAATCTACCTTTGAAACCTATGCACTACAGGTGATTTTGCCCCCCCAAGCGTGGGTGTTGAAGCGAGAGTTGTTGTGGCTGCCAATATTTGGCTGGGGGCTTGCCCTCTGTCGCCCTATTGCGATTGACCGGGGCGCGGGACGCAAGGCGGTAAAACAGATCATTGAGCAGGGTACGGAGCGGTTGCAAAATGGGCAGTGGGTGCTGATTTTTCCCGAAGGAACCCGGGTCGCACCGGGTGAAAAGAAAAAATATGGAATGGGTGGTGCCATACTAGCCAATAAAAGTGGCTACCCAGTACTCCCCGTGGCACACAACGCAGGCGAGTTCTGGCGCAAAAAACAGTTTGTAAAAACCCCCGGCACCGTTCGCTTAGTGTTTGGCCCATTGGTTGAGAGCAAGGGAAAGGAAGCGCAAGAGATCAATGCAGAGGCTAAAGCGTGGATGGAAGCCAAAACAGCAGAGATCTTAAGCGGTGCTAAATCCTAATAGCGGCCGCTGCTCGCGCTCACCAGCATCTTCCACTGACTCGCCAATATAAAGTGGTTGATGTACTAGACTTAAAGTGAGGTACCAAACAATCTTTCTACAGCAAACAACGATTGCGCGGCCAGCCTCATTAACTTGATCGATAATGGGAGGGTGTTATGTTTCTTAAATATAATAAATCAGATGATTTGCTTGAGGTGCTCGATGTCAGCGAGCTGTTTGACCCGTTTAAATCCACGGTGTCGGCTCGTTCTCACTGTGGTGAAGAGATGCAGGATCCGGCTGATTATAAAAAATCGGAGTTGGTTTTCCCGTCAGGCGAACCCCTGCCACGCTGCTGGCAAGATAGCCACTATGCCAGTGCAACCCATCAAGCAAAATAGGCGAGTGCGCCAGCCATCACCCGTTGATGGCTGGCTTGTCGGCAAGTTGAGCTGCTTGAAAGCGTTTACAAACGCTCAAAAATCGAGCCACTGCTGGGGGTGAATAGCTTGTGATAAAGTTTGGTGGCTTGGCTGTCGGTGAGGCTGGCGATGTAGTCACAGATCACCCGTTGTGGGTTGTGTGACTTCTGGTAGAGCTGTTGATGCTCTTCGGGTAGTAGTCGTAGCGGATTTTCACTCAGCACTTCAAATAGCCGTAAAATCATCTGTTGACCCTTAAACTCCAGTGCCTGCACTTCTGGTGATTTAATCACATGTTTGAAGATAAATGCTTTTAACAGGTCGAGTATTTTGTTGGCGGGCGAGGTGAGTATCGCCTGGTAGGTTAACAATGGGTGATCAAACTGTGTGCGGCGCTGTATCTCTATATGCCGCACCAAAAACCCGACCAATTTACTGATGGCATGCTTGCGGGTTTTTTTGTCTGCGAACAGCTTCTGGTTGTAGAACTCGATTTCACGACTAATATCGTTATCACCCAGTGCCATAATGGGTTCGATCACCTCTTTTTTCCAGTGATGAAAATCCACCAAGCGCATGGTTAGCGCATCCTCAAGGTCATGCACGCCGTAGGCGATATCATCAGCAATCTCCATGATCGAGGTATCGAATGCCTTACATGTGGCGCGGTGGTGTCGGTTGTTCTGCTTTTTAATGGCACGGAACTGCTGGCGATCCTGACTGGAAAAGGGTTCAACAATCCACTCCAATATTTCAGCCTCATCATCCATGATGCATTTGGGTGGCTCCCAACAAGAGATATTGCTGCTTTCATGCTGCTCGATATTGTCGGGGTAGTTGGCGACATCACTATAAAGAACCGGATATTTGAGCACCCCGAGCAGAGTGCGGCGGGTGAGGTTAAAACCCTGTTCGGGGGAGTATTCGCCTAAGCGGGCGATAATGCGCAGTGTCTGGCCGTTGCCCTCAAAACCTCCGTGACGGTGCATCATATGGTTAAGTGCGATTTCGCCCCCATGGCCAAAGGGGGGGTGGCCTAAGTCGTGGCTGAGGGCAATCGCTTCAATCAGCGACATAGAGGGGAGCCAGTGTTGAATCTCAGCATCATTCTGATATTTATCCCGCAGTGTTTCACAGATGCCGGAGCTGATCTGGGCAACCTCTAGCGAGTGGGTGAGGCGGGTGCGGTAGAAGTCGCTCTCGCCCACGCCGAGTACCTGGGTTTTGGATTGCAGGCTGCGCAGTGCGGAGGAGTGAATGACCCGTGCCCGGTCACGCTGGTAGTTGCCCTCTGGGGTGGTGACAATAAAACCACCACGGTACTGCTCTTTGCTGTGTCGTCTTGCCAGCCACTCATTCATTTGATTCCAACTCGGGTCGTGTTGCTCGTTAGTCGCATTGTAGAGTGAGTGCGCCCCGCACGCTATTTATAAAATCGTGCTACTCTTCCGCCAATGAGGTATTCGCAAAAACTACAGCGCTTAGATCACCTGCTGAGAGCGTACCAATGGCTCTGGCAGCCTCAACCTTTCAAGCAGCAGCGCCCGCCGTGGTGTGATCGCCTGCCGATATTGCATGAGCAGTTGCTGGGGCTAAGTGACGACACGCTCTCAGCGGCGCAAGGAGATCAAGCGGCACTACTGGCACTGTTAACTCCGCACCTTCCTGAGTTATCGGGGCTGGGTGTGCTGACCACCGTGGCGGATGCCCCGCTCTGCGCGCTCACACCACTAAATCCTCGCTTCCATGCGGCCATTCCAGGCCGTAAGTGGCAGCAGGTGCAAGCCTTTAGTGCTGCAACCGGGGAGATTAAACGCCCGATACTGGAGTGGTGTGGTGGCAAGGGGCACCTAGGGCGTTTGATGGCAGCACAATGGCAACAGCCCGTGACAACACTGGAGTGGCAAGCGTCACTCTGCCAAGCGGGTGTGCAGCTTGCCAAGCGCAGCCAAGTGAGGCAGAGCTTTAAGGTAGTTGATGTCTTAACTCCGTTGCCAAACTCACTGATTCAGCAGCAACATGCCGTTGCGCTACACGCCTGTGGTGAGCTACATCGCAGTTTGATTCGACAAACCGTTGCCCACCAACTCCCCGCCCTGGATATCGCCCCCTGTTGCTACTATCGGATCCCCGACAATACCTATATTCCCTTTAATGAAGCGTTGGCGCTGCGCCCCGACCACAACGCTTTGCGTCTAGCGGTGACCGAAGCCGTCACCGCCAGCCCCCGTGAGCTGGCGTGGCGTGACCGGGAGATGGCGTGGAAGCTGGCCTATGAGTTGATATTGCAACAGCAGCTCGGGCTCCCCTATCAACCGATCAAGCCGATTAACAAACAGTGGTTACGAGGTGATTTTAAGGCGTTTTGTCAAAATCTGGCACAACGTGATGGTTATAAATTGCCTGAAAATGTCGATTGGCAGCACTATCAAACAGCAGGCCAACAACGGCAAGGTGAGACCATGCGACTCTCACTGCCACGTTTTGCTTTTCGCCGAGCCCTTGAGATGTGGCTGGTGCTGGATATGGCCTGTTATCTAGAGCGAAGTGACTATACTGTAAGTGTTAGTCGTTTTTGTGATCGCGCATTAACACCGCGCAATCTATTGTTATCTGCCCGAAAATTATCTACGCCCCCCACAGGAGTCGCTCGTTAATGCAAAAAGTAAAGCCAGGTCGTTATTTGCACTACAAAGGCAAGCCCTATCAGGTCATCGATATTGCAATACACAGTGAGACGCTAGAGCCGATGGTGGTCTATCGCCCCCTCTATGGTGAGTGCAAGCTCTGGGTGCGGCCGCTCTATCTATTCATTGAGCCGGTGGAGGTGAACGGTGAGAAGATTGATCGTTTTGAATATATGGGTGAAGAGGGCGCTTCTGAACAATTAATCGCAACTTGTGCAGATTAAAGCTGCTTACTCTGCAAATAGCCGCTCCAGTCGTGGGAGACATCACCAAAGGCGAGAAAATCAGGGTTTAACAGTGACTCTTTGGTGTTGTAGCGTAGCGGTTGCAGGTTAATATCGGTAATCATCCCGCCTGCCTCTTCAAGAATGCACTGAGCCGCTGCGGTATCCCACTCTGAGGTGGGGCCAAAGCGCGGGTAGATATCGGCCTCGCCCGCCGCAATCAGACACGATTTAAGCGAGCTGCCAATGGTGATCACCTGTGGTTCAAAAAAATGTCGAATATAGTGCTCAAACTCGGGAGTGGTTCCTGAGCGGCCCGCCGTGACCACCAGTTTTTGGTGGTCGCTACAGCGCACACGCAACGGCTGGGCATCGTGCCCGGTTACCAGCTTAAAGGCACCATTGTCGCGGCTTGCGTAGTAGCAAACCTCAATGACCGGCGCATAAATCACTCCTAAAACAGGCTCGTTGTTCTCAATCAATGCAATGTTAATGGTGAACTCACCGGTGCGGTTAATGAACTCGCGGGTGCCATCTACCGGGTCGATCAACCAGTAGCGCTGCCACTGTTGGCGCTCCTCGAAAGAGGTGTTGTCAGCCTCTTCAGAGAGTACTGGGATTTCGGGGGTGATCATCTCCAGGCCAGAGACAATTGCGCAGTGCGCTGCAATATCGGCGCAGGTGACGGGGGTCATGTCCGACTTCTGCTCGATATTGAACTTACCATTGTAAATTTCGTTAATGCGATTGCCGGTGCAGCGGCACAACATAATTAACATCGGAATTAGATCATTGGCTGATGGATACATTAAAGCACTCCCTGTGCTGCTAGCATTCGTTCTCGCGCCATGTAGATCGCCGCTACACTGCGTGCCTCGTTGAACTCACCAGAGGCGAACAGTGCTGGCAAATTATCCAGTCGCCACGGAACCACTTCAAGAGGCTCAGGCTCGTCGCCCTGCTCTTTTTGTGGATAGAGCTGCTCAGCGAGAATAATATGGGTGGTGTGGGTTTGGTAAGAGGGGGCCTGGGTGAGGGTGGTAAGGTGGGTGAGCTTATGGGCACCGTAACCAATCTCCTCCATCATCTCCCGGTTGGCGGCATCGAGGGGTGGCTCATCTCGCTCAATGCGCCCTTTGGGGAGCATCAGCTGATAATCGGCAACGCCCGCTGCATATTCACGCACCAGCAGAACGGTTTGCTCGTCCATCATCGGAATCATTAAAACCGCTCCATCACGAGAGCCTATCAAGCGCTCATACTGCACCTCAACCCCATTGGAGAAGCGCAAGTCGAGCTGCTCAACCTTAAAAACATGGGTTTGAGCAACAACAGTAGCTTGGAGTAGTTGCGGTTTTTTCGGCATCAACAGCGGTTCTCACATTCCTATGATAGGCTCATTATACCCTAATGAAGCTCTAATCAACTCCTGAATGTTTTATGCTGGTTGAAATCGCCCCCATTTATCCCGAAAATAACACCAATAGAGCCGCTATTACTGCGTATTTCGCAACAAATGAGCACAATTTCCTCTCAGTCTAAGCTCATCCAGACTTAATCAGAGATTCCCTAACCCGTGTTCATACTAACAACAAGCAGGAGCCGCTATGCAATGGAGTGATATTGCTACTCAAATCGCCGATGTGCTCAAGCAGCCCTTCTCCCCACAGACTCCGCAACAAATCAGTGGTGGCGATATTAATCAAGCCTATCTGCTGGAAGATAACGGCCAGCGCCTTTTTATAAAGCTGAACCAAGCCCATCGTTTGCCGATGTTTGAAGCGGAGTACCAAGCGCTGCTGGAGATGAAGGCAAGCAACACCCTTCAGGTACCGACACCGCTCTGCTGTGGCGTTGCAGGCCGTCATGCTTTTATTGTGATGGAATATATTGAGTTTGCAGCGGCTCGTGGCGGTAGCCAAGCACTGTTGGGGCAACAACTGGCCAAACTGCACCGCGTCACCGCAGCGCAATTTGGCTGGCATCGCGACAACACCATCGGTACCACACAGCAGTGCAATAGACTGCATGATGAGTGGTTGACCTTTTGGCGCGACCAACGCATCGGTCGTCAGCTACAGCTTTTGGCTGAACGTGGCCACCAAGGAGCTATTCAATCGCTGGGAGGCGAGTTGCTGGCCGCCATGCCATCACTGCTGGATGGGCATCATCCGCCCGCTTCGATGTTGCATGGCGACCTCTGGTCGGGCAATGTCGCCTTTGACTCACAGGGTGAACCGCTGCTGTTTGATCCGGCCCTCTACTATGGCGACCGCGAGACCGACCTGGCGATGAGTGAGCTGTTTGGGGGTTTTTCAGTGGCGTTTTATGATGCCTATCAAGCCGCTTACCCGCTGGATGATGGATATCCGCAACGTAAAAACCTCTACAACCTCTACCATATCCTCAACCATGGCAACCTGTTTGGTGGCCACTATATCCGCCAGGCAGAGCAGATGATGGCAGTGTTGTTGTCACCCGGAAAAACCTAAACATCGCCACTGTAACGCCATTTTAGAGAAGTTCTACAGACACAACATATTGTGTTTTTAAAAATCAACCCCCCAGCCCATACGAAATATTTTTCCTATTTATAATCCGTAACTTAGTTGTTTTCTATTTTTTAATTGCTTGATTTATATCAATTTAATGCACAAGCTCATTTTCACTGGGAGGCGTTGACTATCCTAAAAAAGACTTTTAGTATTCATTCGCATACACACAACATCTAGTGTTTGGTGAATTCTGTACCACAAGGCCGTGTGTAGAGAGAGAATAACAAAAATGACCACGGTTAACGCATAAGGGGATATGAATCAGATGAAGGTAGCTCACTTAAAAACAGTGCCATCAATCACCGCCGGAATTGAATTTCAATCCGCATCCATGGATATTTGGGATAAAAAATATCGCCTGAAAAAGAAAGAGGGTGAAGTGATCGATAAGGATATCGATAGCACCTATCTACGTGTGGCCAAAGCGCTGGCAGAAGTTGAAGCCACCCCCGAAAAACAGCAAGAGTGGCAAGATAAATTCGTCTGGGCGCTGCGCCACGGAGCCATCCCCGCCGGTCGCATCATCTCCAACGCGGGCGCGCAAGCCTACAAACCCGCCACCTCTACCATTAACTGCACAGTCTCGGGCAGTATAAAAGATTCGATGAATGATATCTTGGGCAAAGTGCACGAAGCGGGTCTCACCCTCAAGGCGGGCTGTGGTATCGGTTATGAGTTTTCAACCCTGCGCCCCAAGGGCGCATTTGTGGCCGGCGCTGGGGCTTACACCTCTGGGCCGCTGTCGTTTATGGATATCTACGACAAGATGTGTTTCACCGTCTCCTCAGCCGGTGGCCGCCGTGGTGCACAAATGGCCACCTTTGATGTGAGTCACCCCGATGTGATCGATTTTATCCGTGCCAAGCGTGAAGATGGCCGCTTGCGTCAATTTAACCTCTCGCTACTGATCACCAAAGAGTTCATGGAAGCGGTAAGCAGTGATGGCGAGTGGAAACTGGTTTTTCCGATCACCCAAAAAGAGATCGATATCGACAGTCTCGATATCAACAACCCCGAACAGATCGTCTGGCGTGATTTTCCTATAAAGGATGACTACCTCACCGATAAATCGGGGCTGGTGGCACATAAAGTTTACCGCACCATTCGCGCCCAACGGTTGTGGGATGTCATTATGGCCTCAACCTACGACTACGCCGAGCCGGGCTTCATCCTGATCGACAAGGTCAACGAGATGAATAACAACTGGTTCTGTGAAACCGTGCGTGCCACCAACCCGTGTGGAGAGCAGCCACTGCCGCCTTACGGCGCTTGTCTGTTGGGCTCCATTAACCTCACTAAGTTTGTGATTGATCCCTTCACTAAAAAAGCCAAATTTGACTGGGAGGCGTATCGTAAAGTGATCGCCATCTTCACCCGTATGTTGGACAACGTGGTCGATATTTCTGGTCTGCCACTGGAGCAGCAGCGCAAAGAGATTGAGAGCAAGCGCCGCCATGGCATGGGCTTTCTGGGGCTGGGTTCCAGCATGACCATGCTGGGCATGAAATATGGTGATGACAACTCACTGCTATTCACCGAACAAGTCACCAAAGAGCTGGCCATTGAAGGGTGGAAAACTGGCGTTAAACTGGCCAAAGAGAAGGGGGCTGCACCGATACTGGATCAAGCGATCACCGTCACCGCAGAGATGCTACGCAAACGCCCAGAGATGAAAACGGACGGCATTCAGGAGGGAGAGTCGCTCAAGGGCAAGGTGCTATTGGCAAAATATAGCCGCTACATGCAGAGTGTCGCCGAAGTCGCTCCCGAGCTGGTGGCGGATATTGCAGAGTATGGCTCACGCTTCACCCACCACAGCTCCATCGCCCCCACCGGCACCATCTCACTCTCGCTGGCTAATAACGCCTCTAACGGCATCGAGCCAAGTTTTGCGCACCACTACTCGCGTAATGTGATCCGCGAAGGAAAAAAGTCAAAAGAGAAAATCGATGTCTTCTCCTTTGAGCTGCTCGCCTACCGCACCCTGATCAATGAAAAAGCGATGCCCTACAGCGACAAAACCGATGAGCAGCTACCGGACTACTTCATTACCGCCGAAGATGTCACCCCAAAACAGCATGTGGATGTACAGGCCGCCTCACAAAAATGGATCGACTCCTCCATCTCCAAAACAGCCAACGTACCCACCGACTACCCCTATGAAGATTTTAAAGATATTTACGCCTACGCCTACGAGAAAAACCTCAAGGGTTGCACCACCTTCCGCTTCAACCCAGAGGTGTTCCAAGGGGTATTGGTAAAAGAGCAAGACCTCGAAAACACCACCTACCGCTTCACCCTAGAAGATGGCGACACCGTGGAGCTAAAAGGCAATGAAGAGATTGAATATGATGGTGAGATGCACACCGCCGCAAACCTCTATGACGCGCTCAAAGAGGGCTACTACGGTAAGCTTTAATCCGCGTTGAACCCTCTATCAGGAATCAGAAAATGACCATAAAAATTGCAAAGAAAATTGTCGGCTTCAGCGTGGTAAAAGCGGACGAAGCGATCGAACCCGTCACCATAAAAGAGGAAGCAACAGCGCCCAGCTTTGTGCAGATGCACGAAAAACTGGAGCGCCCAGAGATGCTGATCGGCTCCACCTATAAAATCCGCACCCCACTCTCGGAGCACTCACTCTACGTCACCGTGAACGATGTAGTGCTGAATGCAGGCACCGAACATGAGCTGCGCCGCCCCTTTGAGATCTTTATCAACTCGAAAAATATGGACCACTTCCAGTGGATCGTCGCACTCACCCGCATCATCTCAGCGGTATTTCGCAAAGGGGGCGATGTCACCTTCCTGGTAGAAGAGCTGCGCTCAGTCTTCGACCCCCGTGGCGGCTACTTCAAAAAAGGCGGCAAATACATGCCCTCACTGGTGGGTGAAATCGGAGACGTGATCGAGCGCCACATGCGCATGATCGGCCTGATAAAAGATGATGAGCTGGATGAGCACCAAAAAGCACACCTCGCCTCCAAGCGCGCCGAATTTGAAGGGGCACTCAAACAGGCCGAAGAGAAAGAGCCCGACAGCTTCCCCGCAGGCTCGCAACTGTGCGGCAAATGCAACACCAAAGCGATGATCCAGATGGACGGCTGTATGACCTGTTTGAATTGTGGGGATAGTAAATGCGGGTAGGGGGTGAACAACAAAATAAGAATGGGCAATACCCTTCTACACCAATTTCCCTATATAGAGGAAGCTTGCATTTTTATAATTCAGCAAAAACTATATTCTCTAGCAATAGAACGGTCCACTATGATGTTTTTGGTTTTTTACTATCACATAGCTTAGAGTTGGTGTTGAAATCATTTTTACTCAATAAAGGATTAACCGAAAAATTGATTATAAAAAACCTGGGCCATAGTTTAGTAAAGTCATGGGAAAAGTCTTCCTTACTTGGCTTGGGTATTGATTCAAAAGCACCTGTTTGGTGTGAAACTTTAAATAGTGCTCATGACTCTCCATATCATTTTCGCTACGCTAAAGTTAATACCGGAATAGTTCTTCCCCCAGCACAGAAAGCACTTGTTGATCTAAAGTCGATTCTAATGCTTGTAGAAAGTGATTTAAAAGTGAATGGAGAAAATCACGCCTAGTTTCCACGTTCCTGCGTGGGAATCCATCTTGTCTAAAATGAGCAACACAGCACGCATCCCCACGTCGAAGCTATGGACGAGAAGCTAATTGGGTTGAATGAGTCTCCTGGCTCAGTGAGCACCACTCAAGAA
>JALSJH010000012.1 GCA_026989455.1 Chromatiales bacterium
CTTTATATGGCGGAGAGGCAGGGATTCGAACCCTGGGAGGGGATAAACCCTCAACGGTTTTCAAGACCGCCGCTTTCGACCACTCAGCCACCTCTCCAAACAAATTGTACGGTTCATTTACAGAGTCTGCGCGGGGAACCTCCGCTATCATTACCGGTCAAAAATAGTCTGTTCGGTCTGATGCTGCGCATACTACCTAATTAAAAATAAAAATGCCAGCTTGATATTATCTTTTTGCTTGATTATGCTTTGCCACATGTTTAACACCCTTACACGTATATTAAAGAGGCTTTAATACAATGGAATACAATCAAAATGTTGCAACCCTGGAGACCAGCTCGGCGCTGGCGACCAATAAGGTTCTTCGCAATACGTATATGCTGCTCTCTGTTACTTTGATTTTCAGCGCGATGATGGCCGGTCTCTCTATGGCCATTGCTCCACCCTACTTTGTTAGCCTGATCTGCTCACTGGGTGCCTTGGCACTGGTCTGGTTTGTTTTACCTAAAACCGCCAACTCATCTGCCGGTTTGGGTGTTGTTTTTCTAATCACCGGCATGCTGGGCTTTGGCCTTGGCCCACTGCTTAACCACTACCTTGGTATGAGCAACGGTGGCACGATTGTCATGCAGGCTCTGGGCACCACCGGCGCAGTTTTTGTTTCACTCTCTGCGTTTGTCCTGGTTACCAAGAAAGACTTCAGCTTCATGGGTGGTTTCCTGGCAGCCGGAATGATTGTCGCCATTGTTGCTATGCTGCTGCTCTTGGGGGCTTCTCTGTTTGGTTATCCCATGCCGATGATGGGCTTGGCACTTTCGGCGCTGGTTGCCATGCTGATGTGTGGTTTCATTCTGTATGAGACCAGCAACATTTTGAATGGTGGTGAAACCAACTACCTGCTGGCGACAGTTAGCCTCTACCTGAGCATTTACAATCTGTTCGTTACCCTGCTGCATTTAATCGGCTTCGCCAGTGGCGACGATTAAACTCGGCAACAACGCTCGATAAAAAAGCCCCGTTTTCGGGGCTTTTTTTGTTGATAAAAACCATATTGGATCACCCATGACTACCGAACACCCATTTGCGCCGTTTATCCGCATCCTTGGAAAAGGAAAAAAGGGTTCGCGTGCATTAACCCAGACCGAAGCGCGTCAAGCCTTTGGGATGATTATGCGTGATGAAGTTGAACCTGAGCAGCTCGGCGCATTTCTGATGTTGTTGCGTGTTAAGGAGGAGAGTGGCGAGGAGATTGCCGGTTTTGTAGCCGCCGTTCGTGATTCGCTTCCCCTACCCCGCCACTTTTCCGTTGACCTCGACTGGTCGAGCTATGCGGGGAAACGCCGTCACCTGCCGTGGTTTATTCTGGCGGTGCTGGCACTGGCCAATAGTGGTATTCGGGTCTTTATGCACGGCGTCTCTGGGCATACTGAAGGCCGCCTCTACACCCGAGAGGTACTCACCGCACTTAAGCTACCCATTGCACAAGATTGGCAGCAGGTGGAGCAGCAGCTTGAAAATGGCAACTTCAGCTATATGGATCTTGAGCAGCTTTCTCCTATACTGCACCGGATGATGGCGTTGCGGCCAATTCTTGGCTTACGCACCCCGGTGCACACCCTGGCCCGACAACTTAACCCACTACGCGCACCCGCCACGCTACAGAGTATTTTTCACCCTGGTTACCAACAGATCCACCAGCAGGCCGAGCTGTTGTTAGCCGAGGCTGAGATGGCGGTGATTAAGGGCGACGGTGGCGAGGTGGAGGTAAACCCGGATGCGGCGTGCCGTGTTTACAAAGTTGAGAAGGGTGTTGCAGGTGAGGAGCAGTGGCCCGCCTGTTTTGCGCGCCGCCACGTTAAGCCCGCCGAGCTCAATATTGATGAACTCATTTCCGTGTGGCGCGGTCACTCTGAAGATGAGTATGCACTGGCCGCTATTCATATGACCATGGCGATTGCATTGAAGCTATTAGGGCAAGCCGACACGCAGCAGGACGCGCTTGCATTGGCAAAATCCTGTTGGCAACAGCGCTCATTTTCGCAGCTATAATCAAGGAAGCTCTAATTAAATCTGGATGAATTTAGGCTGAGAGGAAGTTGTTCTCATTTGTTCCGAAATGCGCAGTAATAGTCGCTCTATGGGTGCGATTTTCGGGGTAAATGAGGGCGATTTAAGCCAGCATAAAACATCCAGACTTGATCAGAGACTCCTTAAACAGCAGCACTATCTTAAATGGTTAATTGTGAATATTTTGTTGATTATTCACAAATAAAGGGTTAGGTTTACAATCAATGGCAACACGCAAAGAGAAGAGCGAAGCCGTTCACCAACAAATTTTGGAGGCGGCAAACCTGCGTTTTCAGCAGTACGGTTTTAACAAAACCACTATGGCTGAGATCGCTAAAGATTGTGATATGTCGGCAGCCAATCTCTACCGCTACTTTAAAAACAAGATGGATATTGTGGCGCAACTTGCCCAGCAGTGCATGGCGGAAGGGGAAGAGAAGTTACGGCTCATTATCGATGATCAGCAGCGCAGTGCCAGTGTGCGACTAATGGAGTATGCGCTGTGTCAGCTGCAACACCACTACGATGAATTTGTGCAGCGCCCAAAACTGAACGAACTGGTGGAGATTGTCTGCCAGCAACATCAACACCTGGTGGAGAAGAAGATAGCGGGCGAGCTAACCCACTTGGCACAGTTAATTCAGCAAGGTGTTGAGCAGGGCGAATTCCAGAGCCAAAACATCGCCGAAGATGCTGAAGCACTGCACTCTGCATTAACCATCGTCGGTACACCGTTTTTTGTACCGATGTTTCCACTTTCAGAGCTTGAACGAAAGGCAGAACATCTGGTGAGGCTGATTTTACAGGGCCTAAAGAAACGCCCGAAGGGTTGATGTAGCGTGCCCATATTCAATATCGGCACTTTTTTATCGCCTAAAAAGTAAATAATTCATAGAAAATTTATTATTCACTCTTAAAGATGGAGAGAAGATGAATCAGCAAACCTGGGTTACCCGCTACGCCAGCTGGGTTGTCAACCATCCGTGGTGGGTAATGATGCTCGCTATTTTGGTGGTGATGGCCGTCGCCAGTGGTGCAAAGCACCTCACCTTCTCCAACTCTTACCGAGTCTTTTTCAGCGCAGATAACCCGCAACTACTCGCGTTTGATGCGCTGGAGAAAAGTTACACCAAAAATGACAATGTCATTTTTATTCTCACCCCCAAAGATGGCGATGTGGTTACCGACAGCACCCTTAAGGTGATTCAGCAGCTCACCACCGATGCCTGGCAGATGCCCTACTCAACCCGCGTCGACTCCATCACCAACTTTCAACACACCGAAGCCTTTGAAGATGACCTGATCGTACAAGATCTAGTGATGGAAGGTGAGGTATTAGATCAGGCTGCACGGGATAAAATACGCCGCGTAGCCCTGCAAGAACCACAGCTGCTGTATAAATTAATATCGGCCAAAAGTGATGTCACCGGGGTCAATGTCACACTGCAACTCCCCGGCATAGACCCGGTGACAGAAGTGCCGGAAGTGGTTAATTTCACCCGCGAGCTGGCACAACAATACCGCGACCAATACCCCGACATCGAGATTCGCCTTAGTGGCCTCGTTTTTATGGATAACGCCTTCGCAGAAGCCTCACAAAATGATATGAAGTTTTTAATGCCCATCAGCTTTGGCTTGATGCTGATTATGCTGGCGCTGATGCTAAAAGGCTTTAGCAGCATTGTGGCCACCGTACTGGTTGTCTTCGGCTCCATTGTAGCGGGCATGGGTGGTGGCGGGCACCTCGGTTACCCAATCACCCCACCCTCTTCGGTAGCGCCACCCATTATCCTCACGGTGGCGATTGCCAACTCGGTGCATATTTTGGTCAGCTTTCTCTCTCAAATGAGATTGGGCATGGAGAAGCGCCTCGCCATGGTGGAGAGTTTACGCATTAATATGTCACCGGTTTTTCTCGCCAGTATCACCACCGCGCTCGGCTTTTTAAGCCTCAATTTTTCAGATGTACCGCCGTTCAATCACCTAGGCAATATGGCCGCCATCGGCGTGGTGATGTCATTTTTCCTCTCAATGACACTGTTACCTGCATTAATGTCCGTTTTGCCGGTTCGGGTTAAAGTGGATAAAAATGGCCAGAGCGGCAGTGTAGTCATGGCTCGATTGGGTGACTTTGTAGTGCGCCAGCGCCGCTGGTTAATATGGACAATGACCGCAATTATTCTCATCCTTATTGCCAACATTCCACGCAATGAGTTGAATGATGTGTTTGTCCACTACTTCGATGAGAGCATCCAGTTTCGTGCCGATTCAGACTATTTAGACCAACATCTGGGTGGCCTCTATAGCATCGACTACTCACTGCGTGCCAGTGATATCGGGGGGGTCAGTGAGCCGGCGTTTCTTAATGAGCTAGAGAGCTTTGCCCAGTGGTACCGTTCACAACCCGAGGTCAAACATGTCAACACCCTGACCGACATTATGAAGCGCCTCAACAAAAATATGCATGGGGATGATCCGGCCTTCTACCTACAACCCGATAGCCGCAATCTTGCCGCGCAATATCTGCTGCTCTATGAGATGTCACTCCCCTATGGACTCGACCTTAACAATCAGCTGAATGTTGATAAATCAGCCACCCGTTTTACGGTCAACACCCACATACTCTCTTCAAATGAACTACTTGAACTGGAGCAACGTGCGGCACAATGGCTCAGTGACAACAGCCAAGCCATCGCTACCGACGGCGGCAGCGGCACCAGCGTCATGTTTGCCCATATTGGCCAACGCAACATTCAGAGCATGTTAATCGGCACCACCTTGGCGCTGATTATGATCTCAATTATCCTGATTTTTGCACTGCGCTCATTTAAAATAGGCATGATCAGCCTGATTCCCAACCTGGTTCCGGCGGCAATGGGGTTCGGTTTATGGGGAATATTGGTCGGCGAGGTAGGGCTTAGCCTCTCCATTGTTGCGGGCATGACCCTAGGGATCGTGGTGGATGATACCGTTCACTTTCTCAGTAAATATTTACGTGCACGACGCGAAAAAGGACTCAACCCGGAAGATGCGGTACGCTACGCCTTTACCAATGTAGGCTACGCTCTGGTGACCACTTCGGTGGTACTGGTTTCAGGCTTTCTGGTGCTGGCATTCTCCAACTTCTATCTGAATGCAGGCATGGGCATGTTAACCGCCTTGGTGATCCTATTTGCCTTAATCGCCGACTTCCTGCTGTTACCGCCGTTATTAATGAAACTTGAGGAGAAGAGAAGATGATCAAGTGGAGCACCCTATTACTGAGCCTGCTACTCTCAACCACAGTATTAGCAGAGACTCCACAACAGCGGGGGCTGGCCATTGCAACCGCAGCCGATACCGCTGATAACGGCTGGGGCGACAGCTCGGCAACCATGGTGATGACCCTGCGAAACCGCCAGGGAGACACCACACAGCGCAAGATTCGCAACCGTCAGCTCGAAGTTAAAGGCGATGGTGATAAATCCCTGACTATTTTTGACAGCCCGAATGATGTCAAAGGCACCGCCTTTCTTAGCCATACCCACGCCACCAGAGCCGATGACCAATGGCTCTACCTGCCCGCCCTGAAGCGGGTTAAGCGTATCGCCTCCAACAACAAATCTGGGCCGTTTATGGGCAGTGAGTTTGCCTATGAAGATATCACCTCACAAGAGCTTGCAAAATACACCTACAGCTGGCTAAAAGATGAAATTTATGATGGCCGAGAGAGCCACGTTATCGAGCGCATACCCACCTACAAACACTCAGGCTACACCAAACAAATTGTCTGGATTGACACCACCATGCTACAGCCACTAAAAATCGACTTTTACGACCGAAAAGGTGCACTGCTAAAGACCCTGACCAGCCATGAATACCAGCAGTACAAAGAGAAGTTTTGGCGACCCGGTCGCATGGAGATGGTCAATCACAACAACGGAAAAAGCACCACACTCAGCTGGACAGATTACAAATTTGGCAACGGGTTCAGCAAGCGTGACTTTGACAAAAACAGCCTGAAACGCATCCGCTAACTCAACTACATTATGAATAGAGCGTCACTACTTTCACTGCTACTACTCAGCTGCCTGACCACACCACTCATCGCCGTGGAGTTGTCAGGCAACATCAACAGTGAATTTCGCTATTTCGCCAACCCGCCACTCAACCCACAACAACACAACGAAAACTTCGCACTCTCCGCCAAACTGGAAATGGCAAAAGAGTGGGACAATGGCTACCAGCTCATCCTATTCACCCCCTACCTTCGCTTGGATCAGGGCGATTCTGAGCGCACTCAGTTTGATATTCGTGAGCTTATCTGGTCAAAAGCAGCCAATGAGTGGGAGCTGCGTGTAGGCATTGGCCAACTGTTCTGGGGGGTCAGTGAATCGCAGCACCTAGTCGACATTATCAATCAAACAGACCTGGTTGCCGAACCCGATGGTGATGAAAAACTGGGCCAGCCGATGATCAACCTCGCACTAATCCGCGACTGGGGCACCGTCGATCTGCTCTTACTGCCCTACTTCCGCGAGCGCACCTTTGCCGGTAAAAATGGACGGCTGCGCCCCGCAATACTCGTCGAGCAAAATAACCCGCGTTACGAATCGTCAAGAAAACAGTACCATCGTGATATCGCACTGCGCTGGTCACACTACAAAGGGGATTGGGATTTTGGCCTCAGCTACTTCAATGGCACCAGCCGCGAGCCCGATTTTTTATTAAATGGCCAACAGCTACAGCCCTACTATCGCCAAATAGAGCAACTGGGCATCGACCTACAAGCCACCAAAGAGGGGTGGCTCTGGAAGCTGGAAGCGATCCAGCGCCGCAACAGAGAGGGCCACTACAACGCCGCCACCCTCGGTTTTGAATACAGCTTTTACGGGGTTTATGAGAGCAGTACCGACGTAGGCTTAGTTGTAGAGTATCTCTATGACAGCCGAGACAACAGCGCACCCAGCGCCTTTCAAAATGACCTGATGCTCGGCCTGCGCTTCGCACTCAATGACACACAGAGCAGCGAAGCACTTATCGGCACCCTCACCGACATCGAAAACGGCAGCATCATCTACAGCGTAGAAGCCAGCAGACGCTTGGGCGACAACTGGAAAGCAACACTAGAGGGCAGAATATTTCAAAACATAGCCACAACCGACCCACTCTACAGCTATCGACAAGATGACTACCTACAACTGCAACTGGGCTACTACTTTTAAGCGTCATACTGATCGCTAAATCTCACCTTTAAAAGAGGGAAAGATGAGCAGATCAATGCGCACTCGATAGGCCCTGAATGCGCTATGAGAGCGTGTTTATCATCCCCTCCTGGGCTGCATTTTGTGATGGGGTTGGGGCTGGTTTTTCCGCTGATTTCTGCTCACTGGGTGCGGTTTTTATCAAATCCTGCAAACCCTGCTGGCTCTGTTGTAGAGTGACTGGCTGGTGCATTCCTTGGGAGAGGAACTCTTCTAGTTTCGGTATCATGACAATCGCTTCATCAATTCTTGGGTCGCTACCGCGGGTGTACGCACCGACGCTGATCAGATCTTTATTTTGTTGGTAGCGTGAGTAAATTTGTTTGAAGCGCCGTGCCGCTTGCTGTTGCTCTTCGGAGACAATCTCTGTCATTACGCGGCTGATTGAGGCTTCAATGTCGATGGCGGGGTAGCGACCTGACTCTGCAATTTGGCGTGACAGTACAATATGACCGTCAAGAATGGCGCGTGAAGCGTCGGAGATGGGGTCTTGCTGATCATCCCCTTCCGCCAATACGGTATAGAATGCGGTGATTGAGCCACCGCCAATATCTCCGGTTCCGGCACGCTCCACCAGTGCCGGTAGTTTGGCAAAAACAGAGGGCGGGTAGCCTTTGGTGGCGGGTGGCTCGCCAATCGCCAGTGCGATTTCGCGCTGCGCTTGAGCGTAGCGGGTCAGGGAGTCCATGAGTAACAGAACATTTTTGCCTTGATCACGAAAGTATTCGGCAATGGCGGTGGCGAGTGAGGCACCGTGCAGGCGCATCAGTGGCGAGGCATCTGCCGGTGAGGCGACCACCACGGAGCGCGCCATCCCCTCTGGCCCCAGGCTTTTATCTATAAACTCTTTTACCTCGCGGCCACGCTCGCCGATTAATCCCACCACGATAATATCGGCGGTGGTGTAGCGTGTCATCATTCCCAGCAAGACGCTTTTACCGACACCACTCCCCGCAAACAGGCCAATCCGCTGCCCCTCACCCACGGTGAGCATGGCGTTGATCGCTTGAACCCCGACATCCAGTGGTTTGTCGATGGCGCGGCGGGTTAACGGGTTGATTGTCCGGCCACTGAGTGGCATTCGCTGGCGGGCATGAATTGGCCCTTTGCCATCCAGTGGGTTACCTGCGCCGTCCAACACCCGCCCCAGTAGTTGGTCACTCACCGGGACTTCATACACCTTGCCGGTGGGTATCACACGGGCATTGGGTTCGATGCCACGAATATCGCCGGTGGGCATTAAAAAAAGTTTTTCATTGGAGAAACCGACCACTTCGGCCTCTACCATGCTGTTAGGGCCAACAATAAGACAGCGCCCGCCAATGGGGGATTGGCAGCCAACAGCCTCTAGGGTCAGCCCGACGATGCGTGTAATGCGCCCCTCTACTTGGAGCGGCAACGGCATCTCTAGACGCTCGCGGCACTGTTTAAGTTGCGCCAGCAGTGAGGTGGTGCGGAGCTTACTCACCCTCTGACTCCCGTTCATCGCCAATAATTCGCGCCACCACTTCGGCAAAGCGACTCTCTACCGTGGCATCGATTTGTGAGTTTTCCGAGACCACCTTGAGGCCACCCCGGCTCAAGCTTCCATCTTCAATGATGCGCCACGGGCTATCTTCACCAGAGACCGCCAGCGCCTCACGCACCAGCGCCGCATCGTCCGGGTGCAGGTGCAGCCTGATTTGACGTGAATTCATCGGCAAAACCGCCAAGGCTTCGCGGGTAACAGCGATAATCTGACCCGGATCGTGTTTCAGCTCGCGGCGAATAAAGTGCTTTGCAATGGTGGTTACCATCGCCACTAACTCATCCAGAACTTGGTCATCCAGATCTTTTAAGGGTGCAGAGAAGTGATCGATAATCGATTGCAGCTGTCGCGCTTGTTCTGCTGTTTGTTGGCGCTGCTCAACCAATGCCTGTTGCGCGCCCTCAAGCTCTCCTTTGGCAAACCCTTTATCGTAAGCCTCTTGGTAGGCCTGTTGCTGCAATGCTTGTAATTTTTCGGCGGTCATTTTACCACCGCTTTCCAGCGGAGCGGTGTTTGATGGCGGCTCTTCATCACGCGTTTGCAGTGCATGAAAGGCTCTCCCCTCAGCCTGCATCTCCTGGGGTGAAAAAGGCTGTACAGCTTGGCGCTCTGCATCATCCAGTGCGCGGGTAAAGACCACTTCTCGCCCTTTAGACATACTGCTCTCCACCCCCGCCGCCAAGGATTAGCTCACCCGAATCTGAGAGGCGGCGTGCGGTTGACAATATCTCTTTTTGCGCCCCTTCAACGTCACTTAACTTAACCGGGCCACTCACTTCAAGGTCGTCACGCAACATCTCTCCGGCACGTTTCGACATATTGCCAAAGATCTTCTCTTTGAGCGCCTCATCAGCCCCTTTCAAGGCAAGCACCAGCACATCACTGCTGCTTTCACGTAACAACACCTGCATACTGCGGTCATCCAGCTCGATCAGATTTTCGAAGACAAACATCAGATCTTCTATCTGTTGTGCCAGATCAGGGTCGACATCTTTGATTGAGTCAATAATATCCCCTTCAACCGCGCTATCGACAAAGTTAAGAATCTCGGCGGCTGTCTTGACACCACCAATAGATGAGCGCTGTATACCAGCAGAGCCGGAGAAGTGTGACTCCATGATATCGTTAAGCTCTTCCAGTGCCGTGGGGTGAACGCTGTCCAGGGTTGCCATACGCAAAACCAAGTCAACCCGGTCACGATCAGAGAACATGGATAACACTTCGGCAGACTGGTCAGAGTCTAGGTAAGAGAGCAAGATACAGATGATTTGCGGGTGTTCGTTACGAATGGTTTCAAAAATCGCCTTGGATTCCATCCACTTCAGGGTCTCCAGACCTTGGGTAGAGCCCTTGTCGGAGATTCTGTCCATCAAGCTTTTAGCTTTCTCTTCACCCACCGCAGAGATCAGCGCATTGCGAATAAAAACATCCCCGCCAAGCCCAAGTGAAGTCTGCGAACCGATGGATTCTGCAAAGGCCTCTAAAACTTCACTGATTTGATCCGAGGTGACTGAACCCATTTGCGCGATTTTTGTGCCGATTTTTTGCACATCTTTTGGCCCCATATATTTTAATATATTGGATGCGCTTTTTTCACCAATGGCCAATAGAAAAATAGCCGCTTTATCAAGACCATTCATGCTTGTTTATGCTCATATTGTAACCCTACAAACTGATCAACAGCCACTTTCACACCTGCGGTGACACTACACATGTGACAGCTGCGCTGTGCTATTTTACTCATTGCCCATCCACCCTTTAACCACCTCGGCCACCAGTTGAGGCTCCTCATCAACCACCTTGCGAATATCTTTAAGCTGCTCTTCATGGCTGCGTCTGGGTGGTACTAGCAGTTTAGCGGCCTCTTCGTCACTCGCCTCCAGTAAGGCTTGTCGTTGCGCCGGTGTCAGGTTTTCAGGGTCAGCGCCTTCAAGGCTAGCCAGACCCGCTGATGAGCTGGCTTCTGCTACTGGGGCGAGTGCCACGGCAGGTGCAAATAGGCCCCGCATGATGGGCCGCAGCAGGCCAAAATAGACTAGGATTAACGCCAGTGCGGCCACCGCATATTTACCTAGATCATAGATCCAGGGTTGCTCCATCAAGGGCACTTCGGGTAGGTCTGGAATAGGTTCGGGGCTATTAAAGGCTACATTACTAAAGCTGACACTATCACCGCGCCGTGGGTCGAAACCGACCGCTTCTTTAACCAGTTGAGTCATCAACTGAATCTCTTCTGGTGAGTGGCGGCGCTGCTCGCCTCCCGCCAGCTGTCGATCATCAATCACCACCGCCACGGAGAGGCGCTTGATCGTACCCGCAGCCATCCGTGTATGGCTAATGGTTTTATCCAGCTCATAATTAGAGGTCGATTGGCTGCGGCTGTTGCCGCTGTTTTTTGGCTCATTTCCCGCTTCGCCCTGCACCTGTTCAGGCGCAACCGCCCCACCCGGCGGTTGATTCGCCAGTGCACCGGGAATGCCGCCACCCAAGAAGCCATTGGAGTGCTCCTCTGACTGCTGCTGACTACGCAACGCAGATGAGTCAGGATTGTAGAGCTCTTGGGTCTGCTCAATAACCGTAAAATCCACATCCGTTGACACTTGAGCCTGCACCCTGCCCCGACCCAAAATGGGTGTCAGGATATTGAGAATACGGTCAATATAGCGCTGCTCCAGTTGCTGTGTATAGTCAAGCTGACCTTTACTCTGGGCGAGTTGATCCGATTTTTTATTACCCGACAGCAGCCGCCCTTTTTGGTCAATAACCGTGACGCTGCTCACCTCCATATCGGGCACCCCAGCAGCCACTAGGTGCGTAATCGCCTGCACCTGGCTTTTTTCCAGTTGACGACCCTGATGAAGGTTTATCGCCACCGAAGCGCTCGGTTTTTTACGGTCACGGATGAAAACAGAGGTTTTAGGAATTCCCAAGTGGACGCGAGCGCTGCGCACTGCATTGATTTTGCTGATTGAACGAGCCAGTTCGACCTCTAAAGAGCGGTGATAACGAGCGGTCTCAATAAATTGACTGGTGCCAAAGCCACTCTCTTGTTGCAGCGCTTCAAAACCCACCCCAGTTCCCCGGGGAAGGCCTTCAGATGCCAAAGAGAGGCGAATATCGTGCAGTGAGCCTGCGGGAACCATCACCGCGCCGGTTGCGGCATCCAATTTATAAGGTACTTGCTGTTGCTGAAGCACATCCACCACCGATTGTGCATCCGCACCAGAGAGGTTGCCATAAAGCATGCTGTAGTTGGGCTGCATGGTCCACAGCACCACCGCAAAACCAATCGCGATACTGGCGGCCAAGCCGATCAGCAACAGCAGTTTTTTGAGCACATCACTCTGCAACCCTTGCTGGAGCGGATTGACCGCTGCTGCGGTTTGCGGGAGTGTTTGCCCGGTTGCTGCCAATTGAGTGTTGCTTGCCTCAGCCATGATTATTTACTTCACAAAAAATTATCGGTTATTGCCGTTATCAAACCGGCATGGACATCACTTCCTGGTACGCCTGGATCACTTTATTGCGCACCTGAGACATCGCCTGAAAGGCAATGCTTGCCTTCTGCATCGACACCATCGTATCCGCCAGACTTACATTGGGGTCGCCCATTTCAAAGGCGGTGGCGTTGGCTTTCGATGTTTTTTGCAGATCATTAACGGTGTTAACCGCCTGTTTCAACAACTCGGAAAAATCTCCACCCGGCACTTTTTGTGCCTGTTCGACCTGTAAGCCTTGCGCTTGCAAGCTGTGATTTCGCATCTCCGCCAATACGCGAGAGATCTCACTGCTGCCACTAATATCATTCATCTCATCACTCCTTCTTCACCCGTTACGCCGGAATAGAGATACCCTCTTCACGCATCTTCGCCATTTTGTAGCGTAAGGTGCGCGGGCTTATCCCTAACGTCTCTGCTGCAACTTTTCGACTTCCACGCCCCCGTTGCAGCGCTTCAAGAATCAAACCATATTCATGATTTTTAACCCCGTTCCCCAAAGAGGCTGAATCAACTTCTGCAGGATGCTCAAGGGTGGTCGAACTCATGGTTTCGAGCGCAGGCTCGACCGATTCACAGTGAATATCTTCTGCGCTAATCACCTCTTCGGGCTGTAGTATCAATGCGCGTTGCATCACATTATCCAGCTCTCGCACATTACCCGGCCAGCCGTGATTCGACATCTTCAGCTTGGCCGCTTCACTCAACAGCGGCATGGCACGCCCTTGTTTGTGTGCGGCGCGTTTTAAAATACGCTCGGCAATCGGCACAATATCAGCCGGGCGTTCGCACAACGGAAGCAGGTTAAGTGGAAAGACATTCAAACGGTAAAAAAGATCCTCACGAAACTTACCCTCCGCCACATATTCACGAATATTTCGATTGGTGGTGGCCAGTATCCGTACATCCAGCTTAATCAACTTATCACTACCTAAACGCTCAACCTCGCACTCCTGCAACACCCGCAATAACTTTGCCTGCAAGCCCAGCGTCATCTCGGTAATTTCATCCAGCAACAGAGTGCCGCCCTGCGCCTGCTCAAATTTCCCCGGTGACGATTTATAGGCACCGGTATAAGCGCCCTTCTCATAGCCAAATAGTGTTGCCTCAAGCATGTTTTCTGGAATCGCTGCGCAGTTGATGGCGATAAAAGGCATCTGGGCGCGGGGGGATTCGTCATGAAGATAGCGAGCCAACACCTCTTTACCCACACCACTGGCCCCGGTAATCAGAATAGTGGCATCCGACTGGGCAACCCGCGCCGCCAGCGCTTTCACCTCTTTTGATTTACTATCCTCCGCCACAAAATCACCGTGGCCACTGCTCACATTCACAAAGCGACTCACCATATTCACCAGCACTTCAGCTTCAAACGGTTTGGCAAGATAATCAATCGCCCCGTCACGCATCGCCTCAACTGCTTTTGAGATTGAGCCATGCGCCGTCATCAACACCATGGGCAGATTGGCTTGGCGCTGCTTCACATGTTTCAGCAGGGTGTGCCCATCCATCTTCTCCATCTGCACATCACTGATCACCATGGCGATCTCTTGACTATCCAGCACATCCAGCGCCAGATACCCATCCGCCACCGCCACCGTCGAATAGCCAGACAGCTCCAGGGTGTCGCAAATGGCCTCGCGCAACGCGAGGTCATCCTCTACTACTAATATCTGGGCGCAGTTCAGTGTGCTCTCTTTTTTAGCTGACTTTTGGCTTGCCATGGTATTCACTTTTGAACTCCAAACATAAGCTTGTCTAAATATCGAATAAATTTAATGCCAGTTTTATGCCAAATCTTTGCCGACGGTCGGCAACCGTATGCCGAAACGGCAACCCTCACCGGGCTTTGAGTGCAACCAGACATCACCCTGGTGAGCTTGTGCCACTAATCTTACGACGGATAGGCCAAGCCCTGATCCGGCAGCACGGGTGGTGTAGAAAGGTTCGAATATTTTATCTTGCAGCTCAGGGGCTATGCCGGGGCCACTGTCCGTCAAAATAATGTCAATACGTCCTGCGGTTGCTTCCTGCACCGTCACGGTCAGTTTTCCACCATCGAGCATCGCTTGAATGGCATTATCCAACAGATTTTGCAGGGTGCTCAGTAGCATCTTCTTATTGCCACGCAGCCATGCGTGCGGGGCATTACGTTCGACACAGAGGGTAATATCAGTCGCTGAAGTGCTCTCTTCAGCCGCCTGAACCAGCTCATCTAACAGCGCCTCTAGGGTAAAAGAGTCATCAACGATGATGCCACCCTTGGCAAACAGCAGCATGTCATTCACCAAAGCCTCTAGGTACTTGATTTGGGAAACAACCCGATCGGTCATTTTGTTGCGGCGCGCTTGATCCAGAGAGGGATTTTTTAGGTGTGATGCGTAAAGAATCACCGAGGAGAGTGGCGTACGAATCTGGTGAGCCAAACCGGCAACCATCTCGCCGAGTGCCGCCAGACGTTTTTGATGCTGCTGCACCCGCTGTAGCTCTCGGGTTTTGGTCACATCGTGCAGCAGGATCACCTGGCCCGGCTGGCTACCCAGCGGTGTGGTCGAGATATTGACGATACGGCCATCTCGCAGCGAGATATCGTGACCATCATCTGCCCGAGGCGAAAAAGCGCGTTGGATAATTTCGGTCCAACGCAATCCACACAGCGGAATGCCCAGCATATCTTCAGCCGCTGGGTTGCACTGCATAATCAAACCACGACCATCAAGAATCACCACCCCACCGGGCAGTGCTTGCAGAATCGCGGTCAGGCGGTCAGCGTGATGAAGGGGTTCATCAATATCAGATGGAGGGGTATTCTTGTGTAAGGGGGTGGCCACGCGCTGAGGCTGAACAACGCTGGCCGATTGGGACTCTTCGGAATATTTAACCGTTGGGTGCGGTGAGTGTAGCGGCAGCACCTCGCTCAACCCGGTTTTTTCAATCTGCTTACGACTCAACATCACATCACCCCCGTTAATTTAGCTAAACGGGGTGTTGCGATAACTATGCCAATCCTATTTTATGTTTATTTACAATAGGTTATAATTAAGTTAATTATTGGCGGCAATATTATGGCGCTTCGTCACGTTGAATAGCATACTTCCTCATCTTCTCTACCAGCGTGGTACGGCGCATTTTCAACAGCTTGGCACTGTGGGCAACAACCCCATGGCTGCGCTCTAACGCCTGTTGAATTAAAGCAGATTCAATATCAGCAAGATGCTCTTTCAGGTCAACCCCCCCTTCCGGCAGAGTATCCGCTTCGTTGCGCCTGTTTTCTGCATCAAACGCCGCCAGTTCAGCCATCACATTTTCAGTCACGCCCTCATCAAAGCGAGGCGGCTCCACATAGCGCTCATCGCCCTTGCTGATGCGGAATTTATCGGGCAGATCATCACCATCAACAACCCCATACGGATAGATGATCACCATCCGTTCAACCAAATTGGCTAATTCACGCACATTACCCGGCCAGCGATACTGGCAGAGTGACATGATGGCGGCCGGGGTGAAGCGAACCGAGCCACGCTTTTGCTGCTCCAACCGGGCGATAAGCTCATTGATCAGTAACGGAATATCCTCTAAGCGATCACGCAGTGGGGGGACCTCAATCGGGAACACATTCAACCGATAAAAAAGATCTTCGCGAAACTTTCCATCACGAATATTATCTTCTAGCTCACGGTGAGTAGCTGCCAAAATTCGCACATTGGCATGAATGGTTTTATTACTACCGACCCGCTCAAAAGTGCGCTCTTGCAGCACCCTCAGCAGCTTCACCTGCATTGAGAGACTCATATCACCGATCTCATCCAGAAAAAGCGTGCCGCCCTCTGCCAACTCAAAGCGACCCTGGCGAGCACTGATCGCACCGGTAAAAGCCCCCCTCTCATGACCAAAGAGTTCACTCTCCAAAAGCTCACTAGGGATAGCACCGCAATTAACCGGTACAAAGTTTTTATCACCACGATTGGAGAGGTTATGCAGATTTTGCGCAACCACCTCTTTGCCGGTGCCCGACTCACCCAAAATCAACACCGTAGCCTCCGAATCGGCCACCTGCTCCATCAACTTCTTCACCTTCAAAATAGCGGGGCTACTGCCCACCATGCCGCGAAAAGGGAGCGGCACACTGCGAGAAGAGCCACTGCTCTCCCGATACATATGAGCGCGATCAAGGGCATCGGAAAGCTGCGGATATTTAACCGGATAACTCAGGGAAGCAAACACCAGATCAGAGTCTGACTTTTCTAGATTAAGCGGTTGCTGGCGATCATTTAAAAGGATAATCAACGCATGGCGGCTAAGCTCATCATCCCAAGTCTGTTTTTTCACATCCTGCAACAGCCTCTCAAGCGGATCATCGCCATCAGTCGCCGCCACAATAACAACATCCAATGGCGGAACAAGCTGCTCCTTAGCGTGCTCAAAATCAGTTTGCGCAACATTTGAGTAATCGATAAAACCCAGAATATCGCTCAACAGCTCACACTGTGCAGCTGATTGAGAAACCACAAGAATAGATAAAGATTCAGCCATATACGCCGCCTTGGTGACTTTTTTTTGACTCTAAAAGGCAGTAAATCACGTCACCTACATGTTGTCAAAAAACTGACGAAATGGCTTTTATTAAGGCGCGACTAACAGTAAACTCTGATCTTTTACGGGTTCTCTTTTCGGAGTGTTTTGTGCTGAGTTATCGCCACGCCTATCATGCAGGCAATCATGCCGACCTGTTAAAGCATCTGATACTGGTGCGCTGTTTACGCTATTTGCGACGTAAAGAGAAGCCACTTTGCTATGTAGACACCCATGCCGCTGCGGGCGGCTACTCACTGCTAGCTGACGAGCCTCAAAAGCGTTGTGAATACCAAAGTGGTATCGAAAAGATATGGCAGCAAGATGATCTTCCTGAATCTGTAGCCGATTATCGTAATCTGGTAGCCGAATATAACCCGCAGAACAGCTTGAGCCGTTATCCAGGCTCGCCCTGGCTAGCCGCCAAGATACTCAGCAAACAAGATACGCTGTGGCTGCATGAGCTACACGCCAACGAAGCAGAAAACCTTAAAACAACCTTCAACCACGATCGACGCATTAAAGTGGTCGAGGGGGACGGCTATCAAGGGGCAGTTGCACTGATGCCACCACCGCAACGCCGTGGCTTGATATTGATTGATCCCTCCTACGAAATCAAATCAGACTACCAGCAAGTGGTAGAGACACTGCAAAAGCTGCACAGTCGATTTGCTACCGGTGTCTTTGCATTATGGTACCCCGTGGTAGAGCGACAACGGATCGACCGGCTAGAGAAAGCACTACGCTGTAGCGGTATTCAGCGAATAAACCTCTACGAATTAAGCATAAAACCCGACCACTCAGATTACGGCATGACCGGCAGCGGCATGATCATTATCAACCCCCCCTGGGGATTACAGCAAGAGATGCCCCAAGCACTCCCCTACCTCGCACGTCAACTAGGCGAAGCGGACAGTGGCCACTATCGGATCGAAACCTTGGTTGGCGAGTAGTTTTGCTGGGGTTTGTAAAAAAGAGAGAGGAAAGCCCCCTGTGTCATCACCAGTAAAGGCCCATGGCGTAGCTCAAAAACCCCCGGCATTCAGCAGGCGTTATCTAACGACCACCTGAAATCTCAGGGGCTATATGCGTTACGTGATGGATGGATAAAGCTTCACCATGCTAAGTGAAACGCCCGGTGCGGAGCCGCACGCAGGGTGGTGTTGGGGGAGGGCACGGGAAGTACGTGGATTTATTAGCGCTTACATTAAAACCACTGTGCAAAATAGCAGTTTCACTGAAGGAAGCTCTTTGACGGGGGGTTAGCCGTACAGACGAGAGGATAGTATGAAAAACCGGCATAAAAAAACGGCTTAGATAAGTTGCTGTCAATGACAACACTTTTTCTAAACCGTTTATATGTTTGGTAGCGGGGACAGGATTTGAACCTATGACCTTCGGGTTATGAGCCCGACGAGCTACCAGACTGCTCCACCCCGCATCAACTTGTGGCGTATTCTAACAAAAGAAATTTAGAACGCAAGTGCTTATTCGCAATTCGTTTTTTGTGCGACCACATAGGCGATGGCATACTCGCGCTCGTCCGAGAGTGAGAGTAATATTTCGCCGATCTGCATCTGCTCTGCCCGCTCTGCTGCTTTATCATGCAGGGTCACTTCTGGCTTGCCCAAGGCGTCATTGCTGATGACTACCTGTCGCATGCTAATGCCGTGGCGAAAGCCGCAGCCTAGCGCTTTGACTACCGCCTCTTTTGCGGCAAACCGTTTGGCTAGATAGTTGGCTTGGTTGACCTGCTTGCTGTACTTCGCCATTTCATCGTCTGAGAGTATGCGCTGGGCAAACCGCTCTCCGTGGCGTGTTATTCCCGCCGCCATTCGGGTAACGGCAACGATGTCGGTGCCGATGCCGACGATCATGGGCGAGCGGATGCCATCAGATTGCGCATTTCAATCACCGCTGCTTGCAGGCCAGTGAAGAGTGCGCGTGCAATTATCGCATGACCAATATTCAGCTCTTTTATCTCCGCTAGTGCGGCGATGGGTTTTACATTTTGATAGTTAAGGCCATGACCGGCATTCACCCGCAAACCAATTGAGGCTCCAAAACTGACTGCCTTTTGGATGCGGACATATTCAATTTCACGCGCTTTTGCCGTTATTGCATCGGCGTAGTGACCTGTATGAATTTCAATAACCGGTGCCCCCACCTCTTTGGCGGCTTCAATTTGCGCGCAGTCGGCATCAATAAAGAGTGAGACCCGAACTCCCGCTTCTGCCAGCCGTTCACACGCCTCTTGTATGCGTGTTTTCTGGGCTACAATTTCCAGCCCACCTTCGGTGGTCAGCTCCTCCCGCCGCTCGGGAACCAGGCAGCACTCTTCTGGTTCTATTTTCTCGGCGATACTCAGCATCTCGTCGGTGACCGCCATCTCTAGGTTCATCCGAGTCAGCAGGATATCCTTGAGCATTTCAACATCCCGGTCTTGTATGTGACGACGATCTTCACGTAGATGCAATGTAATGGCATCCGCTCCCGCTTGTTCGACTTCGATGGCCGCCTGAATAGGGTCAGGGTAGCGCGTGCCACGCGCTTGGCGCAGTGTCGCCACGTGGTCGATGTTGACACCCAGTAGAATGTTGCTTTGCTCTATCACGCAAACTCCTCAATCAGTTGCTGAATAAGTTACTCAGTTGTTTTCATTTTTCGAATCAGCTCTCGGCTGTTCAGGGGTTTATCACCCAATAGGGCGGCCAGCAGGGTACGCATTAACTGCTTTGCTTCGCGGCGGCTGCGCTGTTTGCTTAGGTCACCGCTGGCAAGGTCAAGCAGTGTTCCGCCGTGCAGCGGCAGGCCACCCTGTTTGCCCTCTTGCCAGTGGTAGGCACCTTGCATCGGCTGATAGTGGTAGCGCTGCTCCGGTTGTAGTGCCGCGCCGCTCTCCACCTCTGTCTCAAGGTTAAGCGCATACCCTAAATCATTCAACAATCTTAATTCGAATTGCCGCAATAGCCACTCCAATTCAGCGCCTTTTCCATCTTCTGATAATTGCTGAAGTAGCAGCTCATAGAGTGCATAGAGTGCCGGGTAGGCCTCTTCGTGCTGTAGCAGCCGTACCAGTAGTTCGTTGATGTAGAAACCACTCATCATCGAGAGACCACTCAACAAATACATGCGGCCATTCTCTTCAACTTGATCGAGCGAATATAAGGGGCCACGTCCGCGCCAGGAGAGTAGTAACGGTCGGTAGAGCTGAAGAAGGGGTGTTAGGGGCGACCTTTTTCGTCGCACCCCTTTGGCTATCAGGGCGATGCGCCCATGCTCTGGAGTCAAGAATTCGAGGATAGCGCTGGTTTCTCGGTATGGACGACGGTGCAATAGATAAGCGGGCTGCAAGCGGATACGCTGGCTGTTACTGGTCATCGTAGCCTAGGCTTCTCAAGGCGCGTTCATCATCAGACCACCCCTCTTTTACCTTCACCCACAATTCGAGATGCACTCTGCCATCAAATAGCTTGTTCATGTCTTTGCGAGCATCCTGGCCCACTTTTTTAAGCACCTGGCCACCTTTGCCGATCACAATCGCTTTTTGACCCGAACGTTCAACCCAGATTCGAGCACAGATATGGATACGCCCTTTCTCTTCTTTGAATTTTTCGATCTCAACGGTCAGGGCGTAGGGTAGCTCTTCACCCAAGGCGCGAATCAGTTTTTCCCGAATCAGCTCTGCCGCTAGAAAGCGCATACTGCGGTCGGTGACCTGATCTTCGGGGAAAACCATTGAATCAGATTCAGGCAGTAGCTGTTCGATTTCAGATTGCAGGCGGTCAAGGTTGTCGCTATTACGCGCAGAGACCGGCACTACCGCCACAAAGTCACGCTTGGTCGATAAGCTTTCAATCAGCGGTAATAGCTCACTTTTTTGTTTGATTTTATCGGTTTTATTGACCGCCAAAATAACCGGGATATTCACTTTTTCCAGTCGCTCTAGCACCATCTGGTCATCATCATTCCAGCGATCACCTTCGACCATGAAGACCACCACATTAACATCATCAATCGAAGCGCTGGCCGCACGGTTGAGGTAGCGATTCATCGCACGTTTGCCCTGCATGTGCATACCGGGGGTGTCGATATAGATCACCTGCGCTTGCGCGGTTGTTTTGATACCAAGAATACGGTGGCGGGTGGTTTGTGGTTTGTGGGCAGTAATGCTGATTTTCTGTTCGAGAATATAGTTCAACAAAGTCGATTTTCCGACATTGGGTCGCCCAACAATCGCCACATAACCACAACGAAAACCTTTGGCTAAATCATTCATTGTCCCAATATCTCCAAAAATGCTTGTGCGGCTGTTTGCTCCGCTTTACGACGGCTAGAACCCCGTCCTTCGGTCACCTGCTCTAACCCTTCGATCTGGCAGGAGATAATAAATTGTTGTTCGTGCGCCTCACCCTCAAGCGAGACTAGGGCATAGACAGGCAGCGCTTTTTTTCGCCCCTGTAGATACTCCTGAAGGCGAGTTTTGGGATCTTTTATGGTCACATTGGGAGAGATTGTCTCTAGCCGTTCAGCAAACAAGCGAAGCAGTAGCGCTTTCGCCTCTTCAAAGCCGCCATCCAGATAGACCGCGCCGATAATGGCCTCAAAGGCATCGGCCAATATCGATTGCCGACGAAAGCCACCGCTTTTCATCTCCCCCTGGCCAAGAGAGAGATATTCACCCAGCTCGAGATCTTTGGCTAATAGCGCTAATGTTTCCCCTTTCACTAGGCTAGAGCGCAGGCGGCTTAGCACCCCTTCGCTTTCGCGGGGAAACTGCTGAAAGAGCTGTGCCGCAATCACAAAGTTGAGGATAGCGTCTCCCAGAAACTCCAGCCGCTCATTATTATTTGACCCCACGCTGCGGTGGGTAAGCGCCTGTGTCAACAGTGCGCTGTTTTGAAACGGGTATTGAAGGGTGCGCGATAGCTTTGCTCTATCAGCCATTAGTAGTCACTCGCGCCTATCTCCTCTTCAAATGTGACAATTAAATCAATATTGCCAAACAACCTAGTGCGGTCTTCGTAAAATAGATAGAGTGAGACGCTGCCATCAGGCCCCATCTCAATTTCCACATCGCTGTCATCAATTATTCGAATATTTTCAATGCTAAAGCGGCTACGAAGGCCGTTTTTAACCTCTTTCAAGCTCATATCTTGCTGCTCGGATTGCTCCACCAGACGTTTCATGGCAGAGACAATTTGGCTATTCTCCAGATAGATGGGTGTTACCTTAATAGCCACCAACGAAAAAATAACCACCACAGCCAAAACCAGCATCAGCGACATCATTGACATGCCGCCCTGTGTTCTCATATTGTGCATACTGCCCCCTTAATCAATCAGCGTTCCGATACGATCCCAGCCAATTCCACCATCTAGGCTCATCCAGATCAATACCGCTTTACCCACTAGATTCTCTTCCGGCACAAAGCCCCAGACACGGCTATCGTTACTATTATCACGGTTATCCCCCATGACAAAATAATGCCCCTCAGGCACCGTCAATTCACCACTCATTGAGACGCGATCAGGGTTGATCAAAATCTGGTGCTTAACGCTACCCAGCTGCTCACTCAACAAGTGATTGCCGGTCATGTTAAAACCGGCACCCACTCCTTCATAAATATGAAGGAACTCCTGTTTAGCCGGCTCACCATTAATAAAGATCTGCTTATTAATATAACCAATCCGATCACCCGGCAAGCCAACAATACGCTTTATATAGTCAACATCAGGGTCTTCTGGAAAGCGAAAAACAACCACATCAGCCCGTTCCGGCTCACCCAGCTCTAAAATTTTATGGTGGGTCACTGGCAGGCGCAGGCCGTAGCTAAATTTATTCACCATAATAAAGTCGCCCACCAGCAGGGTCGGCATCATTGACCCCGATGGAATGCGAAAAGGCTCCATCAGGAATGAGCGCAAGATCAACACGATCAGTATGACGGGGAAGAATGAACGGGCATACTCAACCAGTACCGGCTCACGCTTTAGCTGTGCTTGCAGGTCAACATTAACTTCACCTAGCTCGGGTCTGAGAGCTTCCGCCTTCGCGGTGCGAGCGGGCTTCCACCACACCACATCAAGCAGCCATACCAGGCCACACACCAGCAGTGCCCACACCATTATCATTTCAAAATCGACATTCATTTTATTATTTTTTCCCTACATCCAGTACCGCTAGGAAAGCTTCTTGAGGAATCTCTACTGAGCCGACCTGCTTCATACGTTTTTTACCCGCCTTCTGTTTTTCTAGCAGTTTGCGTTTGCGTGAAATGTCACCGCCATAACATTTTGCAGTGACATTTTTGCGCAGTGCTTTCACGGTTGAGCGGGCGATAATTTGCGTGCCAATCGCCGCCTGAATAGCCACATCAAACATTTGCCGGGAGATGAGCTCTTTCATTTTATCCACCAGATCACGCCCACGGTGTTGCGCCTGGTCACGATGAACAATCACCGCTAGCGCATCAACTTTATCACCATTGATCATAATATCCAGCCGCACCATATTAGCGGCTTGAAAACGATTGAAGCTATACTCCATGGAGGCGTAACCCTTGGAGACTGATTTCAGGCGATCAAAAAAGTTGAGTACCACTTCAGCCATTGGCAACTCATAGCTCAGCGTGACCTGACTGCCGCTGTAGTGCATATCTTTTTGCACACCACGTTTTTCAACGCAAAGGGTAATGACATTCCCCAGAAACTCCTGTGGCACCATAATACTGGCATCGATGATTGGCTCACGCATCTCTTCAATATGGTTCACTTCGGGGAGTTTGGCTGGGTTGTCGATGGAGAGTATATTCCCTTTGGTATCCAGCACTTCATACACCACTGTGGGGGCGGTGGTAATCAAGTTAATATCATGCTCGCGCTCTAGCCGCTCTTGGATGATCTCCATATGCAGCATACCCAGAAAACCACAGCGAAAGCCAAAGCCCAGCGCGGTTGAATTTTCTGGCTCATAGAAGAGTGCTGAATCGTTAATACGCAGCTTGCTCAACGCATCGCGCAACCCCTCATAATCCTCCCCATTCACCGGGAACAGCCCGGCAAATACCCGTGGCTTTATCTCTTGAAATCCGGGCAGAACGTCTTGCGCCGGATTGTTTGCACTGGTAATCGTATCCCCTACCGGCGCACCGTCAATCTCTTTAATGCTGCCATTCAGGAAACCCACCTCACCGGGACGCAATTCGGCTGTTTCGGTACGTTTGGGGGTGAAGATGCCCACTTGATCTGCGATATGAATATTACCATTCGACATCACCTTAAACTTCTGTCCCTTACGCAACACCCCATGTTTTACTCGCACCAGCGAGACCACCCCGAGGTAGTTATCGAACCAAGAGTCGATAATCAGCGCCTGCAAGGGTGCGTCAGGATCACCTTCGGGAGCGGGAATGGCCTGCACCAGACGCTCAAGCACCTCTTTAACGCCAATACCGGTTTTTGCACTACAGCGCACCGCATCGGTCGCTTCAATACCAATAATATCTTCAATTTCAGCGGTTACTTTATCGGGGTCGGCGGAGGGGAGATCAATTTTATTGAGTACCGGCATCACCTCAAGTCCCTGCTCGATGGCGGTATAGCAGTTGGCAACACTTTGCGCCTCGACCCCTTGCGCCGCATCAACCACCAGCAATGCACCTTCACATGCGGCCAGCGAGCGAGAGACCTCATACGAAAAATCAACATGCCCTGGTGTATCAATAAAGTTAAGTCGGTAAGTGTGGCCATCGTCCGCTTTATAATTGAGCGTGACGCTCTGCGCCTTGATGGTGATACCGCGCTCGCGCTCAATATCCATGGAGTCTAGAACCTGCGCCTCCATCTCTCGATCAGCAAGCCCGCCACACTCTTGAATAAAGCGGTCTGCCAATGTCGACTTGCCATGATCAATATGGGCAATGATTGAAAAATTTCGGATGTACTTCATCTCGGACACAAGGTTTTCTCACTCAGAATGGGGCCAAACCAAAATAAAAAAGGCGTTTAGGAGGCTGCCCGAGAATAGGAACTGTAGCGAGGAGAAGCTATTTTGAGTCCGTTTTTTCGATCATTTGAGGAAAATATTGCGCATATTTAACGAAAATGATCGGGAAAATGGGCCAAAAGGGCTTTTCCGCAGTAGGTATTCTATTCTCGGACAGCCGTCTAAGACGCCTTTTTTGAAAATGATGCGCTAGGCTGTCAATACCAAGCGCGGATTATAGCCCGAATAAACCATAAATTATGCATAATCTTTACCCCTAATCATTGGGAGGGTATTTTTCCGACTCGGAATTGAAGTGTTGTTGCAGTGCTAACTCATCTAAGTGGTAATGACATATCTTGGTTTCACCCGCCATCAACACCGGGACTAGCTCACCAAAGCGCTGCTCTAGCGCGGCATCACCCTCAATATCAACCCAGGAAATATCAAACCCCAGTGACTTTTGATAGGGGAGCAGCGCCTCAAGCATTACGCCACAGAGTGAGCAGTAGTCGTGACCATAAACGGTGAGCTGCGCCCTGCCCACGTAATCAATCCAGCTTCAACGCTAGGAAGAGCGGTGCTTTACCTCGCTGCACCAATACTCGAATGCTCTTGCCACTTGGCAAGCCCTCTTCTAGCGCAGAAAATTGAGCCACATCGGTGATCTCTTGGTTATTGAGCATCAAGATAACATCGCCTCGACGAATTCCTGCCTTCTTAGCCGCACCTGTATCAACAGAGAGCACCAGCACCCCGCCTGACTCAACACCCGAGCGACGACGCTGTTCGCTGTTCAAATCAATCACTTGCATATTCAAACGGCCACCGGCTGTTATGGCAGGTGTATCATCCACAGCAGCTACCCCCTCTTCGCCAGGCAACTCACCCAACACCACCTTTAAGGTGATTGTTTTACCATTGCGTACAACCTTCACCTTGGTGTCGCTTCCCACTGCCGTCATACCCACAAGTGGCGGCAGGCTGGAGGAGCGCGCCAGTGTTTTTCCATTAAACTCCACAATCACATCACCTACTCGCAAGCCCGCTTTTTCTGCCGGGCTATCGGGCATAATCTGAGAGATCAAAGCACCTTCTGGACGCGCCATGTTCATTGATTCGGCCAGCTCTCGGGTCACATCCTGAATCAGCACACCTAGCCAGCCACGAGAGACAAAGCCTTGATCCTTTATCTGCTCGACCACACCCATCGCCACATCAATAGGAATCGCAAACGAGAGCCCCATAAAGCCACCGGTACGACTGAATATCTGCGAGTTAACTCCGATAACATTGCCTTCCACATCAAACAGTGGACCACCCGAGTTTCCCGGGTTGATTGCAACGTCTGTTTGAATAAAAGGAACGTAGTTATCGCGCGGCAGGCTGCGGCCCGTGGCGCTGACAATACCGGCGGTCACTGTCGCTTCAAAACCAAACGGCGAGCCGATAGCCAACACCCACTCACCCACTTTCACATCGCTGCGGCGCTTTAACTTGACCACGGGAAGGTCATCGGCATCGACTTTCAACAGCGCGATATCACTCTTTTCATCCGAACCGATCACTTTGGCCAGCAGCTCACGCCGGTCAGAGAGTCGAACAATAATCTCGTCAGCATCTTTAATAACATGATGATTGGTGAGCACATAACCGTCACTCGAGATTATAAAACCCGAGCCAAGTGACTCATTTTTGAACTCTTCAAACTCACGCTTGTTGCCATTTTTATCATCAAAAAAGTGCCTAAACAGGTCGCCAAACGGCCCTTCCGGCATATTAGGCATACTGGGGAGACCGTGGGGGTTGCGCAACTTGGGATGCTTTATTTTTTGAGTGGTGCTTATATTTACAATGGCGGGGCTATATTTATCCACCAGTTTTGTAAAGTTTGGCAGGCCACTATCGGCCAGTGCCGCACTTTGCATAAAAAATAGAGCCGTAAACACTAAAACCATAAATTTAGCATAGACAAGACAGCGTACCTTCAACATATCAACTCCCAATCACTCACTCAGATTCATGATTAAATTTCATTACTTTCACTGCTTGATTTTCACGCCGCAAAATCACCGCTTGAAAACGCTCATCTTCCGCTAGCTGTTTACTCAGATATTTTAAGAGCACAAAGCCCAGCAACAACCCACCAAGGCCCGCCAGAATTGTAATGCCTTCACTTGAGAACAACTGCTCAAAAACAAAAGCAGCAACAAACAGTAGCAGAAGAGGTAAAATATAGGCGTAGAGCGAACCTTTCAAGAGTGCCTGCTCCTGCAAGCCAATCACAACCCGCTCACCCACCTGTGCCTCAGCCCGGTTGATCGCCTTCAGCTGCGTTCTCTTTTGCCCCATTACTTTTTGTAAGGTGGCGGTTCCACACCCCTTGTTCGCTGCGCAGCTGTCACAACTTGAAGCGCGTTCACTCTCGACCCATGCAAAGTTACCGTCAACGGCAACCACCGTAGCACTCTCTTCAATCATTTTCAGCCACAGACTCAGCAATCAGCGTGACCGTTGCCAGAGGCACATCACCCACCACCACAACAACATAATCACCCAGCAAGCGGCCAAAACCGTTTAGCGCACCCACACGAAACTCACCCACGCGAGCCGCCGTGCTGCTGTCACCTTTCTCAATGAAAATAGAGATGGAGGCGAGGCCGTCGGAAATCAGCAGATGCTCCACCTGAGATGCCCCCTCCTCACGCAAATTCCGTGACTTCAATGAAAAACCATCCGGAAGCGCAGTGATATGCCAACGGCTCTTTCCCGCATCATCCAATGTGACGGGGGGTGCTTGGCGGTACCACTTGTAGTCAGTCAAATCGATATTGGGAGATATGAGTTCGTGGGGAATCTGATCGACCAGATGAATATCTGTAAACATAATGCGCTCGATCGCTTTGCCATCGCCATCCAGCAGGTCGGAGCGCAGTAGAAGCCCTTCAGGTGAGACCCAAAAACGGTAACCGTAGCGATAAACATCTTTCGGTTTAAAGTCGATACGCTGGGTTACGATACCGGCGATACGCTCTTCCCCTCCCAGTGAGAGGCTATAATATTTTTCAAACACCTTTAAGCTTTCAGGCTGAATAAAGGGTGACGTTGCAAGGTTATTTCGATGAGCCACCAGCACCACCTTCTCTTCAGGGAAGATACTGGTTACCAAATCATTATTACGAATAATTTCACGGGCAACACCATTCAGGTGGACAAGTCGTTCGCGTTCACCCTCAGCACTACTTGAGTGAACCACCATCATGGACTCAAGCTGATCATCATGTGCGTAGACAAAGGTGCCGTGATAGTTAAGCCCTTTTTGCGCATCTCCAATTTTCTGCAACCATGCCAGTGCGTCCATTGGTTGGGCGGACACCGCTGTGTAGCAGAGCAGGAGAAGAGAAAGCGAACAAACCCTTAGCATAAAAACTATTCCCGCACCGACTGCTGCCCAACAATGCGTGCATACGGCAGCATGCCGTGAACACTGGCACTCACTGCATATTCACTATGGTCAACCAGATATTTATTAAGACGCGGGTCTATTGTGTGCTGGGTAGCACTTGGATTATTCGACAACCCAGCCACCTGTGTCACTACCGTATCAGGTGTGCTTTTAGCCAAAACTGTTGGCTCACCACCACCTGGCTGCACTGCGGTATTCAACACCACAACCACACCCAAAATAGCCACCGATGCTGCTACCGCAAGGCCAGAAAATCGTTTAATGACCGTGTGACTATTAGAAGCCGCTTTTCTATTACCCGAGAGTGCGGGTTCATCTTCCAAGGCATCGTGGATTCGTTGGGAGATATCGATATTTTCTTGCACCGGAAGTTGCTGCTTAAGGGCATCGCTAATTACATGGTAATCGCGCCAGCGCTCTCGCAACGCTTGATCATTTTCGATGCGCTTACAGAGTAGTGAAACCTCATCCTCTGTTATTTCACCATCCATAAAAGATGAGACCTGGCACTTGATTTTATCGCTCTTTTCCATACCCAAACCCTCTTGCTTATTCACCTGATAATGCACGTAGTTTTTCACTAACCGTTTCACGGGCGCGAAATATGCGTGAACGAACGGTACCCACCGGGCACTCCATTACTTCAGCTATCTCTTCATAGCTAAGACCATCAAACTCGCGCAAAGTTAGTGCGGTACGCAAATCATCAGGTAAATTTTCAATTGTTTCGAAAACGGTATGCTGTACTTCATCTTTTGCCAGAATATTATCGGGCGTGGCCACATCATTCAGGCCAAACTCCTCTTCTCGCGACATCATCTCTTCACTGTCTATGCCCACATCGCCCAAACGGCGGCGCTGTGAGACCAGAAAGTTTTTGGCGGTATTGCTGGCAATTCGGTAAAGCCAAGTATAAAAAGCACTGTCACCACGAAAGTTGGGCAGCGCCCGGTACGCCTTAATGAAAGAGTCTTGGGTCACATCCAGCGCATCACTTGGCTCGCGAACAAAACGGGATACTAGTTTGATAATCTTGTGCTGGTACTTGAGCACCAACAGGTCAAAAGCGCTTTTATCGCCATTTTGTACTCTTTTTACCAGCTCCCGATCAGTGAAATTTTCACCCATTCGGGGATAACTCCTTTTTGTTATTGCCCCAATCCTCCGGGTAGAAACGAGGATTAGGGTATTGGCAAAATCGCCCACCATTCAAGTTACATGAGCAATCTGACTAGGGTAATTAAACTTAGTTCGTTTTTTATTAGCTCAACAGAGCCACACTATACTAAAATGGATCTCAAATCGACCCGCGCAGAGCCTAGAATCCATAGCTATTTGCTCGGGGTTCACTCAATATAAAACAGTTATCACCCCTATGACCACATCCACTCAATACGATGCACTGATTATTGGCAGCGGCGCCTCTGGCCTTAGCCTTGCACTACACCTGGCTCAAAACATAAAGGTTTGCGTACTGGCAAAAAGCAACCTTCTGGAGGGTGCGACCTATTACGCTCAAGGGGGAATATCTGCGGTGCTCGATGAGCATGACTCGATTCAATCCCACATCAATGATACGCAAAATGCGGGTGCCGGATTATGTGATGAAGCGATCGTTAAATACACAGTCAGCCACGGTGCCGAGCAGATTAACTGGTTGGCGCAACAGGGCATGCCGTTTACTACACTTGGGGAGAGCGATAGCAAAAACTACCATCTCACCCAGGAGGGTGGGCATAGCCACCGCCGTGTCGCCCATGCGGAAGATGCCACTGGTCGTGCCATGGAGAGTACGTTAGAGAGCCAAGTACACAAACACCAGAACATTGATATATTTGAGCACCATATTGCGATCGACCTGATCACCAGCCAAAAAATAGGCATCCCCGGAAACCGGGTGCATGGCGCTTATGTGCTGGATCGCCACAGCCAGCAAGTAAAAACATTTCACGCCAAAACCGTTGTTTTAGCCACCGGGGGAGCCAGTAAAGTTTACCTCTACACCAGCAATCCTGATGTAGCCACCGGTGATGGCATCGCCATGGCATGGCGGGCGGGCTGCCGAGTGGCCAATATGGAGTTCATTCAATTTCACCCCACCTGCCTCTACCACCCACAGGCAAAATCATTTTTGATAACCGAAGCACTGCGCGGTGAAGGGGCCACCTTACAGCTTGAAAGTGGTGAACGCTTTATGCCGCGCTATGACCAACGAGCCGAGTTGGCACCGCGAGATATTGTTGCACGGGCGATTGATGCGGAGATGAAGCGACTTGGCAGTGACTGCGTCTATCTTGATATCACCCACAAACCTGCAAACTTCATCATCAAACACTTCCCCAACATTCACCAACGCTGCCTCGCATTCGGCATTGATATCACCCGAGAGCGGATCCCGGTGGTTCCCGCCGCCCACTACACCTGTGGCGGCGTAATGACCAACCAGCAAGGCCAAACGGATATTAATGGGCTATATACTATTGGTGAAGCGGCCTACACAGGACTACACGGGGCCAACCGCATGGCCAGCAATTCACTACTGGAGTGTTTGGTATTTGCAGCCGCAGCGGCCAAAGATATTTGTCAGCAACTCGACAAATATACGCCAGAGATCCCGCTTCCCCGCTGGGATGATAGCCAAGTAACCCACGCCAATGAAGCGGTACTCATTTCACACAACTGGGATGAACTGCGTCGATGCATGTGGGACTATGTCGGTATTGTGCGCAACAACAAACGATTGCAATACGCTAAACGGCGGATTAACTTACTGCGCAACGAAATTGAAGAGCACTACCACCTTCACTGTGTGAGCAATGACCTAATAGAACTGCGTAACCTGGTGGTCATTGCTGACCTTATCGTGCAGTGCGCCCTCAATCGCAAAGAGAGCCGAGGCCTGCACTATACACAGGATTATCCCGCTCAAAACAATGACACACCACCACAGCCCACTATTCTGAC
>JALSJH010000013.1 GCA_026989455.1 Chromatiales bacterium
GTGCCAGCCAGATAATGGCTGCTTTCAGGTTTTGATCAATCGTGCCTTCATTTCGTTTTATTGGTGCAGTTAATCCGGCGGATTGCTTAAAACCTGACCAGTCGCCGGGCACATTTACCTGCGCGGGGTCCACTTTCCAGGCTGCGAGCGAGCGGGTATCGTTACCACCTGTTTCTTGTATGACCCAGGATTTAACAAGCTCTTCTGTTAAATCAGGTAGTGATGTCACTTGTGTGTCCGAAGCGCCTATAAAATTTTGTTTATTGCCATTAAACTCTCTAACCAGTTTGGTTATCAGTTGATCATGCTGTTGGTAGCGTTGAGTTGAAAATCCCTGAAATGATTTCATGCGAAATCCTTGTTAAACGTAGTTCCGTACGCACGCTAGCAGATTGTTAATCGAATCGCAAAGTAAAAACCTTAATTAAGTTACTTTCCCTGTTAGTCTCTTTGAAAATCAAAAGCATAGAGAAGAGCATATGCTACGCAAACCCCGTTTTTTCTTACCGGATATTCCCGTCCACAGCCGCGAGCCGGTGTTTTTTGAAGACGATGATTATCATTGCCTCGGCTGGTTGAGGGAAGCCGCTGACCGCTATTGCTGTGATATTCCATGCCTATGTGTTGATGACCAACCATATCCACATTTTAGCCACGCCGCGTGAGAAACAAAGCATCAGCCGGATGATGCAATACGTTGGCAGGCGTTATGTGCCATATATCAATCAGACATACGGCACGAGTGGCAGCCTGTGGGAAGGCCGGTTCAAAGCATCGCTGATCAGTGATGAACACTATTTACTGACCTGTATGCGGTACATTGAGTTAAATCTTCTGCGGGCCAACATGGTGAAATCCCCGGGTTACTATCGGTGGAGTAGTTACCGGCATAATGCGCAGGGCAAGGATGATATAACGGTGACCGAGCATCCGCTGTATACGGCGATGGGCCGGACGAAGGCGACGCGCTGTGAAAATCACAAAAAACTGTTCCTGATTACCCATAATCCTCAGTCAATTCATTCAGAAGTGGGTGGCCAGTGAATTCAATAGGTTACGATAAAACCCCTGAAGTCACATGCATCAAAATTGTGAAAATAGTAAGATTCCCACTTTATTCTGTATTACGCATGATAGTGAACTGTCGGAGTATCAACGCATCCATTGGGCTTACGGGATAATATTAACTCTCATGATGGCTGAGGATTGTGGGTAATCAGGAACCTGTTTAAAATGCATATTGATGACGACCAGTTAACATTCATTCGTGCAGCATGGCAAACAGGAACGCCGCTGGGTAATGATCATTTTCGGGAAAAGATTGAGCGGAAATTAAAGACCAGAATTGGTCAGGCACGGCGGGGGAGGCCGAGCTGCCCCATTAAAGGGCTCTGACTCCTTTTTTGCTTCTGTTTTTTCGGTGCTTTAAATTAGATAATGAAAAATTTAGGTTTATTGGATAGGGGGAATATTCAATCCAAAAACATTCCGCCCCATGGTTCAATAAAACAGCATTAACATTGCCTGGTTATAGGGTCTATTTTGTGAAACAAGGCTTAGTCATTGTTATTCTTTTATCTGGGGGTGGCAAAAGTACCCAACGTTCAGATATTGTTGAAGCAAAAGAGCTAGCGAAACAATTAGAGGATTGAGCTATGGCTATTAATACAAGGAGTTGGGACTCCGCAGAATATTTAAAAACTGAAGAGGATATGCAGTTATACCTTGAGGCATGTATTGAGGAGTCAGGAGATGATCCTTCATTTATAATTCACGCATTAGGTGTCATTGCCCGTGCTAAAAATATGAGTCAGCTTGCTAGAGATACAGGCTTAACTAGAGAAGGTTTTTATAAAGCGCTTTCTCCAGAAGGTAATCCAACATTTTCCACTGTCTCAAAAGTTGCAAAGGCTCTTGGATTTAAATTATCAATGAAACCGGTCTCATAAAAACTTTCTAACAAGTGATTGTGGTTAAGAAACAACCTGTTACTGGTTTATTCCAGCATTGGATGCCATTTTGGAGAAAGACCTCATTAATCTCTGTGGCGCAATCATCTGTATCTAAGGAAATCACGATATTAAGAAAGGCGAACAGTACATCACCACTCCTAAGGAGACTCTGATCAAGTCATGTATGTTTTATGCTGGCTGAAATCGCCCCTCATTTATCCCGAAAACCACACCAATAGAGCGACTATTGCTGTACCTTTCGGAACAAATGAGAACAATTTCCTCTCAGTCTAAATTCATCCAGACTTAATCAGAGGTTCCCTGAGCAGTCTCAGGCGCTGTTATATTTTAAAGTAAATCGTTTCAAAGGCTCAGGCTGGTGGGTTGATTCCTTTTTGGTTTTAAATCGCTATACTTAGCTTGTTTTGTGAATAGGTGGGGTCGAGAGGTAGGTTAGGCCTGTACCTTATAACCTGCTGAAGTCTCCAGTCGCTGCAGGACGGCTTGAAAACAACGCCCCACCTATTCACCTTTTATATGAATCAACGCCCCCACGCTTAATTTGTTTATCTCTTTTGATCTCTAGAATTGCCAAGCTATCGCCATCTAAAGATGGCTCCTACGGCTGTGTGTGTTCCCTGCGAGCGTGAGCCGTGCGGTGTGTAGCGTGGGGCGCTGGGTTGTTTTACCGCTGTTTTATTCGGAGTGCGCATGGGCTAGCAGTTGCTGAAAAGGTACGTCTGCCAGCTTACCAAATAGTGGGTGTTTTGTGAGTTTGGCGCGGCTTAATTTGGGTGAAGTGGTGCCGCATAGAAAGCGGGCTAAGGTGTGTGGGTCGTGTAGCAGGGGGGTTTCAGTTTGTAGGTTTAGGGCTTGTTGCCAAATGTTTGTATCAATGGCGATGGCGGCATGTGATATCTCTTCGGCGGTTTTTCCTTTTAAGCACCAAGAGCAGTGGCCACAGGGTTGGTTTCTCTGCTCACCGAAATGGCTGGCTAGAAAGTTGATTTGGCAGTCTTGGTGGTGCGTTAGCGCGAGTACTTGCTGTAAACGTTTGATCTCACTGTTTTCACGTTGTAGCGCACGCTGGTGCAGTTCTGTTGCCAGCGCTTCGGTGGTTTCGGGCTCTTTGATTTTTTGATAGCGATTGCGCAGGCCGGAGACTTTGACTTCCAGTAAGTTTTGTTCGCTCAAGTAGTCTAATGCTCGAATGATGCGCTCGCGTGTTGAGTTGATGGTTTTAGCGGTCTGTTCAAGGTCGATGTTAAACCATATTTGTGCCTTTTTTGCTTGCCTGAAAATATTGGCAATAAATGCTCGGCGTTCGCCTTCAAAGCGGTTGAGGATGTCTCGGGAGTTTTGCAGGGGTTTAAATTGGTAGGTGGAGTAGAAGGGTGTTCCACCCTTTAGGTAGCCATCCAGCTCTAGGTAGGTTAGCAGTGTTCGCAGGACTAAGGGGCGAATGTCGTGGGCTGATGAGAGGCTGTATTGGCTGACGCTAAACTCCGCTTCATGTGCAAATAATTCGGCGGTGAGGCTTTTTAGTGAGGGTAGTGAGGGTGTGTCGCCGTAGATGAAGTTTTCGAGAACATTTAAATCATCTGCGCAGACCAAGGTTTCACAAATTGAGCTGTCACCATCACGCCCGGCGCGGCCTATTTCCTGGGCAAAGTTTTCGAGGCTTTTGGGTAGGTTATAGTGATAGACATAGCGAATGTTTGATTTGTCGACACCCATACCAAAAGCGATGGTGGCGACGACGATGCCGCTGTCCGAGTTCATGAACCAATCTTGTGTGTTGCTACGCTGTTCACTCTTCATGCCAGCGTGGTAGGCACGGGCGGGGAAACCGGCATTTGCCAGCTGCGCGGCGACCTCTTCTGCCGTGTGTTGTAAGGTGACGTATACAATGGTGGGGCCGCTGGGTTGGTTTTGTAGGCGTGTTAGGAGGTGTTGGTCGCGATTATCACGGGTGACTGTGGTGGTGAGTACGGTTAAGTTTGGGCGATAAAAGCCGGTGCAGATGGCATGGTCTGAGGTGATGCCAAACGCACGGCAGATATCTTCTTTCACTGTTGGCGTGGCGGTTGCGGTTAAGGTGAGCACTCGCTCCGCACCGCAACGTTTGGCAAATTCGGGTAGCTTCAGGTAGTCGGGCCGGAAGTTATGCCCCCATTCAGAGATGCAGTGTGCTTCATCAATCGCTAGCAGTGAAATGGGCAGCTGCTCAATGGTGGCTCGAAAACGTTCGTTATTGAAGCGCTCGGGTGCGACATAAAGTAGGCGCAGTGCGCCTGAGCGCGCTTGGTTCAGAACGTCGTGATACTCGTCGGTCGTTAAGCTGGAGTCGAGTCGAGCGGCCACAATGTTACGTTTTACTAAAGCGTCAATTTGATCTTTCATTAATGCAATTAACGGGGAGACGACTAATGTTAGCCCCGGTAGTAGTAGCGCGGGCAGTTGATAGCAGAGTGATTTGCCGCCGCCGGTTGGAAACAGCGCAAGAGCGGAGTGGCCCGCTAATAAAGAGTCAATGACTTCTCGCTGGCCTTCGTTGAAATGATCGAAGCCAAAGTGCTGTTGTAGTGCCTCATCGATGGATGGATTGCGCTGCATTTTTGTTGGCTCCTAGTTGCTAAAAAACAAGCATGTAAAATATAAGATTAAATAACCTCGACACCCTCTTTTTCCAGCATTTTTATCAGCCTGATAAGGGGGAGTCCGATCAGGGTGTTGGGGTCGTCTCCTTGTAGCTTTTGAAATAAGCTGATGCCCAGTCCTTCAGATTTAAAGCTGCCTGCGCAGTGGTAAGGCTGCTCTGCTTGCAGGTAGTGCTCTATCTGCTGGTTGGTTAATTTACGAAAATGGACAATGTAGGGTACGACCTCTGTTTGCAGGGTCTGGTTTGTGCTGTTGTAGAGGCTTAATCCGGTAAGAAAGGTGATGGTTTTTCCGGATGCTTGTTGTAGTTGCTGGGTGGCGCGGGCGTGGTTGCCGGGCTTGCCAATGATCTGTTGGTCGAGTATTGCCACTTGGTCTGAGCCGATGATGAGGCTGTTGGGGTGGTTGTTGGCAACGGCTTTGGCTTTTTGCTCGGCAAGGCGGGCGACTAAGGCTTCTGGCTGTTCATCGGTGTGGGGGGTTTCGTCAATTTCGGGTGAGGCGCACTGAAAGGGCAAGCCAAGCTTGCCCAGAAGCTCGCGCCGAAAGGGTGAGGTGGAGGCGAGGATGAGTGGCGGCACGCTATTTTTCGATCTCGATTAATATTTCATCCGGATTGACTGTTTCGCCTTTGGCGATGTTGATGGTTTTAATGGTGCCATCAATGGGTGCTTGTATCTCGGTCTCCATTTTCATCGCTTCTGCGACCAGCAGTGGGTCACCCGCAGTTACTTTGTCGCCCTCGTTTACCAGAACCTCAACCACCGTGCCGGGCATGGAGGTGGTGACGTGGCCCGGTTCGGTGGCGCGGGGGCGTTTGCTGCCGCTGGAGCGAGGTGTGGTCATGGAGCCATCGTCTGAAAGGGTGATCTCTTCCAGTGTCTCGACGATGATCTCTTCAGGCATACCATCTACGGTGATATAGAAGGGGCGCGCTTGTTGGCTCTTGTGCCCGCTGCCGGTGATTTTGACGTGGTAATCCTCGCCGTGCAGGGTGACGGTCATCTCGGTGGGCGCACTTTTGATGCCGGTGGTCTGGGCTGATATGGGCGGCTCAAGCGGCTCGGGTGCTAGGGTGCCTGCTTTGCGTTGTTCTAGAAAATCTCTGCCCACTTCGGGGAACATGGCGAAGGTGAGTATATCTTCGGCTGATTCTGCCAGCTCTCCTGCTTGCTGTTTGAGGTTTTCCATCTCTGGCTTTAGCAGGTCGGCCGGGCGGCAGTCGATGACGATTTCGTTGCCGATCGCTTGTTGGCGCACGCGGCTGTTAACGGTGCCGGGCGGCGTGCCATATTTCCCTTGCAGGTAGAGTTTTACTTCGTTGGTGATGCTGCTGTAACGCTTGCCAGTGAGTACATTAAGTACCGCTTGGGTGCCGACAATTTGTGAGGTTGGGGTGACCAGTGGTGGAAAGCCCAAGTCTTCACGCACTTTGGGGATTTCGCTCAAAACCTCATTCATTCGGTTGAGGGCGTTCTGCTCTTTCAGCTGGTTGGATAGATTGGAGATCATGCCGCCGGGTACTTGATTGACCTGAACTCGGGTATCCATGCCGGTGAATTCACTCTCAAATTGGTGATATTTTTTGCGTACTTCGTAGAAGTAGAAGCCGATCTCCTGTAGCGCTTCTAAGTTGAGGCCACTGTCGTAAGGGGTGTCATGCAGTGCGGCGACCATGCTCTCTGTGGGGGGGTGGCTGGTGCCGGATGAGAAGGCGGAGATGGCGGTGTCGATATGTCGGCAGCCACTTTCGATCGCTTTAAGGTGGCACATGCTGGCCAAGCCAGAGGTTGAGTGGCTATGCAGGTGTACCGGAATGGTGAGTTCGTTAACCAGTGCGGTGACCAGTTGCTCGGTGATGTAGGGTGTTAGCAGTCCGGCCATATCTTTAATGGCGATGCTGTCACAGCCCATGGTTTGTAGCTTTTTGGCATCATGTACAAACTGTTTGATGGTGTGCACTGGGCTGGTGGTATAGGAGATGGTGCCTTGTGCATGTTTGCCGCTGTCTTTAACCGCATCGACAGCGGTTTGCAGGTTGCGCAGGTCATTCATGGCATCGAAGATGCGAAAAACATCAATACCACTCTCGGCAGCCTGTTTAACAAAAGCTTGCACTACATCATCGGCGTAGTGGCGATAACCGAGCAGGTTTTGTCCGCGCAGTAGCATTTGCAGCCGGGTGTTAGGTAGTGCCTCTTTCAGTTGGCGCAGGCGCTCCCATGGATCCTCTTTCAGGAAGCGGATGCAGGCATCAAAGGTGGCTCCACCCCAAACTTCCAGCGACCAGTAGCCAATCTGGTCGAGTTTTTCGCAAATCGGCAGCATATCTTCGGTACGCATGCGGGTCGCGATCAGGGATTGATGGGCATCTCGCAGGATGGTGTCAGTGATGTTGACACGGCTCATAGTCTGTTCCTTTATAATCCGAGGTGTGCCGCGACAGCAGCTGCAATAATCGCCGCTTCATGTTGCGGAGAACGGCGCACGGAGTAGTTAACCAGTTCGGGGTGAGATTCGACAAAGCTGGTGTCGAATTTAGCATTTTGAAACTCAGCAGAGCGGACGATGGCAAGCTGATAAGGGATGGTGGTTTTAATGCCGTAGACCCCAATATCATTTAGTGCGCGCTCGGCTCTGTTGAGCAGGTCGTCCCACTCGAGTGCCCAGACAATCAGTTTGGCGCACATCGAGTCGTAGTAGGGCGGTATGTCGTAGCCGGTGTAGATGGCGCTGTCGGTGCGGACACCCGGGCCGCCGGGGGCGAAATAACGTGTGATACGGCCAAAGCTGGGTAGAAAGTCATTTTGTGGATCTTCGGCGTTAATGCGGAACTCCATGGCAAAGCCACGGCGCTGTATCTGATCTTGTGTGTAGCGCAGCTTGAGGCCGGAGGCGATGCGGATCTGTTCTTGCACAATATCAACGCCGGTGATCTGTTCCGATATGGTGTGCTCTACTTGTAGCCGGGTGTTCATCTCCATAAAGTAGAAGTCGTCGTTTTCATCAAGCAGGAATTCGACGGTGCCGGCATTTTCATAGTTCACCTGCTTGGCGGCCAGCACGGCCAGATTGCCGATGTGGTCACGCTGCTCGTCATTGAGCTGGGGTGAGGGGGCGATTTCGATCAGCTTTTGATGGCGACGTTGAATCGAGCAGTCCCGCTCATACAGGTGGATCGCATTGCCGTGGCTGTCTGCCAATATTTGTACTTCGATGTGACGTGGGTTGACGACACACTTCTCCATGAAGACTTCTGCACTGCCAAAGGCTTTGACCGCTTCGGAGATAACACGGTCATAGTTTCGATTGAGCTCGGTTTCATTGTCACAACGACGAATGCCACGGCCTCCGCCCCCAGAGGTGGCTTTCAGCATGACCGGATAGCCAATTTTTTTAGCCAGTGTAATGGCTTCATCCAGATCAGCTAGGTTGCCCTCTGATCCTGGGGTGACCGGCACACCTGCCGCAACCATTGACTTACGCGCTTGGGTTTTGTCCCCCATGCTGCGGATCACTTTGGCGCAAGGGCCGATAAATTTGATGCCACGTTTGGCACACGCTTCGGCAAGTAGTGGGTTTTCCGAAAGGAAGCCGTACCCTGGGTGGATCGCATCACAACTGGTGGCAACCGCCAAGTTGACGATGCGATGTGCGTTAAGGTAGCCCGCTACGGTGTCGGGGCCCAGGCTGTAGGCTTCGTCGGCTTTTTTGACGTGGAGTGCATTACGATCAGCATCGGCATAGATGGCGACGGAGGTGATGCCCATTTCGGCGCAGGCACGGGCGATACGCACAGCGATCTCCCCCCGGTTTGCAATGAGGATCTTTTTAATCAAGATGTGGTCCACCCAGCTGTTTCAGAACTTCCCTAGAGTTCTACGTAAAATGGTAAAAGAAGTCAACAGCGATCACGGGATCAAGAACTTGAGCGGCCTGTCTGTTTCTATCCGGGGAGTAGGGGCTTGAATTCCCTTTGACTTATTGGTGTTGCGCCGTTATTATGCGCGCCATGCCCGAGCCGTCATTAACATATATAGACCCGTTTTCCCTTGCGAATAACGAGTCTACGGTTGAGCGTGAGGTGTCGTTGGGTAGTATGCAGCGATTGGCTGAGCTGGTCATTAAGTCGACCGGTGATGCGGCGGTATCGTTGCATTTTGGCTCAGATCCGTTGGGGTTTCGGGTGATGCAGGGTGAGATTGTTGCTCCTGTCACCATGAAGTGCGAGCGTTGCTTGAAGCCGATGCCGGTTGAAGTGGTTGCCACGGTTAATGTCGGGCTGGTGAAAAACAGCAAACAGGCTAAGAATTTACCTGGGCAGTACGAACCGCTGCTGCTTGAGAGTGATGAGCCAGTTTCGTTGACGGAGCTGGTTGAAGATGAGTTGATACTTTCCTTGCCGATCGCGCCACGGCATGAATTGAAAGAGAGGTGTATTGATCTGGATGAATACACCGCAGAGGAGGGTTCTCAGGAAGAGAAGAAAAATCCTTTTGCTGCTTTGGCTGCATTGAAAGAGAAACACTGATTTTTAAGGAGATGCCTGATGGCCGTACAACAGAATAAAAAGACCCCTTCCAAACGCGGAATGCGTCGTTCACATGATGCTCTATCTGGCCCTACACTGTCGATTGATCAGAACACCGGTGAAACTCACCTGCGTCACCATGTTACACCTGATGGCTTCTACAAGGGCCGTAAGATCGTTTCAGGTAAAGGCGAGTAATTGCTTTTTGTGCTGCGAGGCACACCTGAAAAAAATGGAGTGACCTCCACGGGCCATCTGGCTGGTGGGGGTCGCTTTTGTTTATGCGCTCCGGAATTTGGTGAACAAGACTAAATGAGAGACTTTGTAACGATTGCGATTGATGCAATGGGTGGGGATCATGGCCCCTCGGTGACAGTGCCCGCTTCCCTGCAAGCGATTAAAGAGAATGCACGCTTATCTCTGATTCTGGTGGGGCTGGAGGATGAGCTCAAGGGCGAGCTTTTCAAGCATGGCGTAGAGCCATCAGAGCGCCTCTCCATTCATCACGCCTCGCAGCAGGTCGCTATGTGTGAGCTGCCATCAGTGGCGATGCGTAGCAAAAAAGACTCCTCAATGCGTGTCGCAATCAACTTGGTAAAAGAGGGTAAGGCGCAGGCGTGTGTTAGCGCGGGCAATACCGGTGCGTTGATGGCCACCGCTCGCTTTGTTTTAAAGATGCTGCCTGGAATTGATCGCCCCGCGATTATCTCATCTCTACCCACCATTAAAGGTCATACCCATGTTCTGGATTTGGGTGCCAATGTCGACTCCTCGGCAAAAAATCTCTTTGAATTTGCGGTGATGGGCTCGGTGTTGGTGAGTGCGGTTGATGGTGTAGAGAAGCCAACGGTTGCCTTGCTTAACATCGGTGAAGAGGAGATGAAAGGTAATGAGCAGGTGAAAGAAGCCTCTCGGCTGCTGGGCGGGAGTGATTTAAACTACATTGGCTATATTGAAGGTGACGGAATATTTAAGGGCGAGGCTGACGTGGTGGTTTGTGATGGCTTTGTCGGTAATGTTTCGCTAAAAACCACGGAGGGTGTGGCCAAAATGGTGGGTCATTACCTCAAGAGTGCCTTTAATAAAAATATTTTCACCAAAATGGCCGCGCTGTTGGCAATGCCCGTTATGAAGGCGTTTCGTAATAAAATAGATCCAGGTCGTTACAATGGTGCCAGTTTTGTCGGGCTGCGTGGTATCGTGGTTAAAAGCCACGGTGGGGCGGATATTCCATCGTATAACAATGCAATTCACGAAGCGGTCAAAGAGGTGGAGATGGATGTGCCGGTACGCATCCATGAGCAGCTTGAAGTGATTCTTTCCCGGGGGCAGGAGAAGCAATGATTAATTCTCGTATAATCGGCACGGGTGGTTACCTGCCTGAGCGTGTAATGACCAATCAGGATCTGGAAAAGATTGTTGATACCACGGATGATTGGATTGTAGAGCGCACCGGAATCAAGCAGCGCCATATTGCAGCGGATGACCAGAGTACCTGTGATCTGGCAGAGCAGGCGGCGCGTCAGGCGATTGATGCGGCGGGCATCTCAATGGATAGTATCGATATGATCATTGTGGCGACCACTACGCCAGATCAGGTGTTTCCGAGTACCGCTTGTCTGCTTCAGCAGCGTTTGGGTATTCATGGTTGTCCGGCTTTTGATGTTCAGGCGGTCTGTACCGGCTTTATCTACGGCCTCTCGGTGGCCGATAAATTTATTAAAACCGCTGCCTGCAAGCGAGTGTTGGTAGTGGGTGCTGAAACCATGTCAAGAATTGTTGACTGGAGTGACCGCACCACCTGCGTGCTGTTTGGTGACGGGGCGGGTGCGGTTGTGCTGGAAGCCAGTGCTGAGCAGGGGATTCTCTCTACACATATTCATGCGGATGGGCAGTACAGCCGATTGTTGCAAGTTCCGGCAGGTGTCTCGTTTCATCATGTGGAGTTTAAAAGCGGCAAAATTGGCATTCAGATGCAGGGTAATGAAGTGTTTAAAATGGCCGTGAATACCTTGGGGCGAATTGTTGACGAGACGCTATCAGCAAACGGTCTGGATAAAGGTGATATTGACTGGCTGGTGCCGCACCAGGCGAATGAGCGGATCATTAAAGCCACTGCCAAAAAGCTACGCATGTCGATGGATCGTGTGGTCACCACGGTGCAGACCCACGGCAACACCTCGGCGGCATCGGTACCATTGGCGCTGAATGTAGCGGTGCGTGATGGGCGTATTCAGCGGGGCGAAACACTGCTGCTTGAGGCTTTTGGTGGTGGTTTCACCTGGGGCTCAGCACTCATTAAGTACTAACCGGATAACTCATAAATTTTCAAGGTAAATCATGTCGCTAGCATTTGTTTTTCCAGGGCAAGGCTCTCAATCTATCGGTATGTTGTCGGATCTGGCAACACACCATCCGCTTGTTAATGAAACGTTCACTCAAGCCTCAGCGGTGCTGGGTTACGACTTGTGGCAGGTGGTGCAAGATGGGCCACTTGATAAGCTGAATCAAACCGCAACCACGCAGCCCGCCATGTTGGCGGCAGGTGTGGCAACTTGGCGGGTGTGGCAGTCGCAATCTGAGCAGTTGCCGGTGGTGATGGCTGGGCATAGCTTGGGTGAGTACAGCGCGTTGGTTTGTGCGGGGGTTATCGCCTTTGAAGATGCGGTTCAATTGGTAGCGGAGCGTGGCCAGTTAATGCAGCAGGCGGTACCCGCAGGTGAGGGTGCGATGGCGGCCATTCTTGGCCTGGCTGATGAGGCGGTGATTGCCGTTTGTGAGCAGGCGGCTGATAATGAGGTGGTCTCCGCAGTCAATTTTAACTCGCCGGGCCAGGTGGTGATTGCCGGTCACAAAAATGCAGTGGAGCGGGCGACTGAGCTTGCCAAGCAGGCGGGTGCCAAGCGTGCCCTGTTGCTACCGGTAAGCGTTCCTTCTCACTGTTCACTAATGGTATCGGCGGCGGATCAACTGCGCCTACGGATGGCTGATATGACATTTAACGCGCCCACCCTGCCGGTTATTAATAATGTAGATGTTAAGATCGAGAATGATCCGCAGGCGATTCGTGATGCGCTGGCGCGCCAGCTCTATATGCCGGTGCGCTGGGTCGAGTCAGTTAACGCGATGGCGGAGCAGGGTGTTGATCGCCTAGTTGAGTGTGGCCCTGGCAAGGTGTTGGCGGGTTTGACTAAACGCATTAACAAAACGATTGCGGCACAAGCCGTTTTTGATGAGGTGTCTTTGCAGAAGGCGCTGGCAGAGTAAGGAGAGAGTTGATGAACTTGGAAAATGAAATTGCATTGGTAACCGGCGCAAGCCGGGGTATTGGTCAGGCGATTGCGTTGCAGCTAGGGAGTGCGGGAGCAACGGTTATTGGTACCGCAACCTCGGAATCAGGTGCGCAAAACATCACCGATTATTTGCAGGAGCAGGGCATTAAAGGCGCTGGCCTGGCGCTTAATGTGACAGATCAGGACTCAATCAATGCACTCTTTGCGCAGCTAAAAAGCGGTGTTGGGATGCCGACCATCTTGGTTAATAATGCGGGAATTACCCGTGACAACCTGTTGATGCGTATGAAAGATGATGAGTGGAATTCGATTATCGATACCAACCTGAGCTCTATCTACCGCTTGAGCAAAGCGTGTATGCGCCCGATGATGAAGGCGCGTCAGGGGCGAATCATCAATATCACCTCTGTGGTTGGCGTGATGGGTAATGCCGGGCAGACTAACTATGCTGCGGCTAAGGCCGGGGTCATTGGCTTTACTAAAGCGCTGGCGCGAGAAGTGGGCAATCGGGGTATAACCGTTAATGCCATTGCACCGGGCTTTATTGATACCGATATGACCCGTGCGCTACCCGAGGAGCAGCGCAACGCGTTGACTACGCAGATTCCACTGGCGCGCCTAGGTGCAACAAAAGAGATTGCGGCAACCGTTGCATTCCTTGCTTCAGAAGGCGCTGCTTACATTACGGGTGAAACGATTCATGTTAATGGCGGTATGTACATGAGTTAATTTCTGCTATGATGCTGCAAATTTTGTGGCATCGTGCGGTGCTTTAAACTAAAATGCTCGCACGTAAGAATTCTATATAAAAAATACGAGAGGAAACATTCATCATGAGTACTATTGAGGATCGCGTCAAAAAGATCGTTATTGAGCAACTGGGTGTTAAAGAAGATGAAGTGACTCTTGAAGCTTCTTTCGTAGATGACCTCGGCGCTGATTCATTGGACACTGTAGAGCTGGTAATGGCTCTGGAAGAGGAGTTTGAAACTGAAATTCCTGATGAAAATGCTGAAAAAATCACTACCGTTCAAGAAGCTGTGAACTACATTAACTCTAACGGTTAATTCGTTTCTACCGCTTACCGGAGGCCGCCCACACTTTGTGGTTGCGGCCTCTTCTATATCTGCGCTGCTAAGGAAGCTCAGAACAAGTCATGAATTTTTATGCTGGCTGAAATCCCCCTCATTTATCCCGAAAATCGTACCAATAAGAGCGACGATTACTACACACTTCGGAACAAATGAGAGCCATCTCCTCTCAGCCTAAATTCATCCAGACTTGATCAGAGGTTCCCTAAAGTATGAGGGTAATCCATTGGCAAAACGTCGTGTTGTTGTAACCGGTCTGGGCTTGATTACGCCTGTTGGTTTAAGTGTAAAAGAGTCTTGGGATAATATCCTGGCGGGTAAAAGCGGCATTGCTGAACTCAATGAATTTGATGTCAGCCTGTTTTCGACTCGCATTGGCGGTGCGGTGAAAGGTTTTGATGCGACTAATTACATGTCGGCAAAAGAGGCACGCAAAATGGATCCCTTTATCCATTATGGCATCGCCGCCGCCAAAGAGGCCATAGCAGACTCTGGCCTAGAAGTGACCGAAGAGAATGCTGAGCGAATTGGTGTTGCCATTGGTTCGGGTATTGGTGGTTTGCCGGGTATAGAGAAGGGAAGTATCGCTTTTGAAAAGGGCGGGCCGCGTAAAATATCTCCCTTCTTTGTGCCCAGTAATATTATCAATATGATTTCTGGGAACCTCTCCATCATGTACGGCATGAAAGGCCCCAACATTGCGTTGGTGACGGCTTGTGCAACCGGTACTCACTCCATTGGTGATGCGGGGCGTATTATCGAATATGGTGATGCGGATGTGATGATTGCTGGTGGTGCAGAAATGGCCACCTCGCCGTGTGGTCTGGCAGGCTTTGCAGCGGCACGCGCACTCTCTTCACGCAATGATGACCCCGCGGCGGCGAGCCGCCCATGGGATAAGGGGCGTGATGGGTTTGTATTGGCCGATGGCGCGGGCGTGGTGGTGCTGGAAGAGTACGAACACGCAAAAGCACGCGGTGCGACAATCTACGCGGAGCTGACAGGTTACGGTATGAGTGGTGATGCTTTTCACATGACACTCCCCTCAAAAGGCGGCGAAGGCGCAAAGCGCTGTATGCAGGCGGCGATGCGTAATGGCGGTATTAACCCGGATCAAGTGAACTACATCAACGCCCATGGCACCTCCACACCCGCAGGTGATGCGGCAGAAACAGAGGCGGTTAAGGGTGCCTTTGGTGATCATGCCCATACGCTGTCTGTTAGTTCGACCAAATCGATGATTGGTCACGCACTGGGTGCGGCAGGTGGTATGGAGGGGGTTTTCAGTGTGTTGGCGATTCGCGACCAAGTGGCACCACCCACCATTAATCTTGATGACCCCAGTGATGGCTGTGATCTGGATTATGTGCCACACACGGCGCGTGAGATGAAGATTGATGTGGCGATGTCTAACTCATTCGGCTTTGGGGGTACCAATGGTACTCTGCTTTTCAGTAAGCTGAAGTAAGTGATTAAGGGGGCGTTATTGCCTCCTGCTTGTGGCACCTCCGGCGTTAAAATTGGCTCATCCTGTACTCATCTGTGACTCTTTCAACAAGCTAGCGTAGTACCGTTATGGCCAGATCTGAAATAACGCTGGATAACTCAGTTATTCGCATCTTCGATAGGCAGCCTGATCTGGCTGCTTTTGCACATCAAAATAAACTTCGCTACCCCTACCTTTTACAGAGTGTTGCCCACGGTACCGCGATTGCCCGTTTTGATATTCTCTTCTCCTTTCCCGGTGATACCTTGCAGCTCACAGCGCTTACGCAGTCGCCTGATTTTTTAGCTGATTTTGATAAGATGTTCGCCGCGCAACAGTGCGCTGAAGAGTCAGCAAAGGCAGAGATCCCCTTTTATGGTGGCTGGTTTGTCTATTTGGGATACGAGCTTGCGCAGCAAATTGAACCCACGCTCAAGTTGCCTGACTTTGAGGGCGCGCTGCCGGTTGCTTTTGCCACGCGCTGCCCTGCGGCGATGGTGTTTGACCATCAAAAACAGCAGTTGCTACTGGTGGCGGAAAAAGAGCAGCGCCAGCTGCTGGATTTAATGGAAAATGACCTGTTACAGCTCACCCCTTCGCTGCCAGAGCTTGCGCTGCAAATCGGTGATGTCAGTGAAGATGAGCCCCGCTGTTACACCGAGGGTATTGCACGGATTAAACAGTATATTATCGAGGGTGATATCTTTCAGGTTAACCTCTCCCGTGCCTGGCGCAGCCAATTACCTGAAAATCAACAGGCGGTGCCGATGGCGCTATATCAGCGTCTGCGTCGCACTAATCCGGCCCCCTTTGCGGCGTTAATTTATTATGAAAACCAATCAATTATCAGCTCCTCCCCAGAGCGCTTGGTCAAGGTAAAAAAAGGCGTGGTGGAGGTGCGGCCCATTGCCGGGACTCGCCCGCGAGGCGAGGGTGCGCGCTCTGATGAGGCGAAGAGGGAAGAGCTGATTGGTCATCCCAAAGAGCGTGCCGAACATATCATGCTGATCGACCTAGAGCGTAATGATCTGGGGCGTATTGCCGAGCCGGGGAGTGTTGAGGTGGATGAGCTGATGATATTGGAAAGCTACGCCCATGTGCACCATATCGTCTCCAATGTGCGCGGCAGACTGCGCGAAGGGGTGACACCTGGTGAGGTGATTCGTGCGGTGTTTCCCGGCGGAACCATTACCGGCTGCCCAAAAATACGCTGTATGGAGATCATTGCCGAGCTGGAGCAGATAGCCCGAGGGCCCTACACCGGCTCACTGGGTTATATTAATCGTGATGGCAGCATGGAGTTGAATATTTTGATACGCACCTTACATCTCGATGGTGACAAACTCACGCTGCGTGCGGGTGGCGGTATAGTGCATGACTCTGAGCCAACATCTGAGTTACAGGAGAGCCGTAGCAAGGCGCGGGGGCTGTTACTGGCCTTGAGGGCATCGGCATGATGCGAGTGAATGGAGAGGTCACCGATCGTATCTCTGCACTCGATCGGGGTTTTTTATACGGCGATGGCCTGTTTGAAACGCTCGCGATGGTTGAGGGTGAGCCATTACAGTGGTCGCGCCACTTTGCGCGTCTTGAGCGAGGCTGCCAGCGCCTGAAAATCACCCCGCCGGATGGTAAGCAGCTACTTACGGAGCTGCGAGAGCTCTGTGCAGGCAAGGGACAGGCGGTGGCTAAAATCATTGTGACGCGAGGTGAGGGCGGGCGTGGTTATAACCCGGTTAGCAGCGCTTCAAACTGGGTTGTTCAATGCTTCCCTTGGCCAGACCTCCCTGTGGCTAATGGTGAACAAGGGGTGGTGGTGCGGGTTTGTGAGCTGCGCTTGGCTGCTCAGCCGCTGCTGGCAGGTATGAAACATCTGAACCGATTGGAGAGTGTGTTGGCCCGCGCAGAGTGGCGTGATGAGACCATTGCGGAAGGGTTGATGCGTGATACCCTAGGGCACTATATTGAAGGGACAATGAGCAACCTCTTCGTGGTCAAATCGGGCCAGCTGATGACAGACCCCCTGCAACAGTGCGGCGTTGCCGGTATTATGCGCGAGCGGATTATCTCGCTGGCGGATAGCTTAGGTATTCACTGCTCACAGCAGCCGATTAATGAACAGCAGCTTGAAGATGCGGACGAGCTGTTTATCTGTAACAGCATCATCAATATTTGGCCTATTCGCCGGGTGATCGGGCGTGGCGACTATGCGGTTGGCCCGGTTACGCGGCAGTTGCAGCGGGTGGTTAAGGAAGCTTTGAAAAAGTCATGATTATTGTGCGTAAATTGATGGGCTATGGGTTGTTGGTGCTGGTAGTCGCTCTTGGCGGGGCGTGGTTTAAATTCGATAGCTACAAAGATGCACCGCTCTCTGGAAGTGATGAGGTTGTTTACTACACCGTTAAGCCGGGTAGCAGTGTTAAAACTATTGCCAAAGCGTTAGCAGCGGAAAACATAATAGAGCACCCTCGCCTCTTTGAGTGGTTTGCGCGATTAGAAGGGTTGGCGCAACGTATTCAAGTGGGTGAATACGCTATCGATGGCGATATGACACCGCGCCAGCTACTATCCGATATGGTGACGGGCAAGGTGGTGCAATACCCGATGACCATTATCGAAGGGTGGAGCTTCAAGCAGTTACGGGCTTTTCTGGCGCAAAACGAGGCGCTGCAACATACCCTGGAGGGCTTGAGTGATGCCCAGGTGATGTCTAAAATCGGTTTCCCTGGTGAGCACCCTGAAGGGCGTTTTTTGCCCGATACCTACCACTTTCCGCGTGGAACAACCGATGTGGCCTTTCTAAAACGTGCCCACCAGATGATGGATGAAAAGCTGGCTCAGCTGTGGGAAGCGCGAGCGGAAGGGTTGCCGATTAAAACCCCCTATCAAGCGCTGATACTCGCCTCCATCATAGAAAAAGAGACGGGATTAGCCAGTGAGCGACCGGAAATTGCCGGTGTCTTTGTGCGTCGCTTACGGAAGGGAATGCGTTTGCAAACAGACCCTACCGTCATCTATGGGATGGGTGAGTTATATCAAGGTAATATCCGCCGCCGTGATCTGCGCCGCGATACACCCTATAACACCTACACACGCCACGGCTTGCCCCCCACGCCGATTGCACTGCCCAGTGCCGCAGCTATCGAAGCCGCACTGAACCCGCTAGCGGGTGAAACCTTCTATTTTGTGGCTCGGGGCGACGGTTCACACGCCTTCTCTGTTACCTTGGTCGAACATAATAACGCGGTTATAAAATACCAGTTGAAGGGGAGAAAACGTGCCTTCTCATCTAATCCATAAGAGGACCTTATGAGCGGTCAATTCATTACAGTAGAGGGTGGCGAAGGGGCGGGAAAAAGTACCAATCTTGCGTTTATAAAAACGCTGTTGGAGGCCGCCGGAAAAGAGGTGGTGATGACTCGGGAGCCGGGTGGCACGCCACTGGGTGAAGCGATTCGTGGCCTATTACTGGATGCCGCTCAAAAGGGCATGAGCAGCGATACCGAACTATTGTTAATGTTCGCCGCACGCGCTCAGCACCTGAATGATGTGATTAACCCGGCACTTGCAGCAGGTAAATGGGTGCTGTGTGATCGATTTACCGATGCGACCTACGCCTACCAGGGGGGCGGGCGGGGTGTCTCGATGGCGCGTATCGCCCAGTTGGAGCAGTTTGTACAGGGTGATTTGAGGCCGGATCTGACCATTATACTCGACTTGTCGGTGGCGCAAGGAATGCAGCGGGCAGGGGCGCGCAGCACGCCGGATCGCTTTGAACAAGAGCAACATGAGTTTTTCGAAAAAGTACGCACCACCTACTTAGCGCGGGCAGAGCAGCGACCCCAGCACTACCGTATTATTGATGCGGGGCAAGCGCTGAGTGCGGTACAGCAACAGATACGCCAGCAACTGACCGAATACCTTGGAAATAATTAAGTGATACAGCACCCCTACCCATGGCAGGCAGCACAGTGGCAGTTGCTTCAACAGCGCCTGGCACAGGGCACGCTGCCGCACGCGCTTTTGCTCTATGGCGCACAGGGAATGGGCAAACGCCACTTCGCCACGGCGCTGGTGAACAGCCTGCTGTGTGAAAACCGCACCGAATCCGGCGCAGCGTGTGGTGAGTGTCGGGGCTGTCAATTGCTTAAAGTGGGCAACCACCCCGACCTTACCCAACTCTCGCCTGAGGAGGAGGGCAAAACGATCGCTATCGACAAGGTGCGGCAGCTCTCCTCCAAGCTGACGATCTCAAGCCAATACAGTGGCTATAAAGTTGTTTTGATCACCCCGGCAGAACAGCTCAATATCGCATCAGCAAATAGCTTGCTAAAGACCCTGGAAGAGCCAACGCCCGATACCATACTTATATTGCTCTGTTCTCATATCGATCGGCTGCTGCCGACAATACGCAGTCGCTGTCAAAAAGTGCTGTTTAATGCGCCACAACCTGAGCAGGCCGAAAGGTGGCTAGTAGAACACGCGGGGGTGGATCAGCCCGTTGCAGCGCAACTGCTGGCGCTGGCGGGGAGCGCACCTCTGCGGGCACAACAGCTCTCTGAAGGTGGAGTTATCGAGCAACGTGCCGACCTATTGAAGATGCTGCATGCGCTGGCGCGGGGTGAGATGTCACCGGTTCAGGTTGCGGAGCGAGAAAAAAAGATCGCCGTTGCCGATATACTGCAATGGTTAAGTGGTTGGAGCATGGATATGATCCGGCTGCACTTTAGCGCGCACCCCCCGCACATTGATAGCCCGGACCTGCTGGACTCTTTACGCCCACTGGCGCAGCAGGTTGACGTACAAAGAGTGTATAGGTACTTTGATAAATTAATTGAAGCCAATCGTCTGCTCCAAACCCAGGTCAACCAACCACTGCTGTTAGAGCAGATGTTGATCGGCTGGCTCAGACTGTTTGCAAAACGCAGGAGTTAACACGGTGTCAAATCAGCCCGCCGCACCCATGAAGCAAGGGGGTATTTTAACCCTTACCATTCGCGACAAAGGGGCGCTCTATTCGGCTTATATGTCGTTCATCAAAAATGGCGGCGTATTTGTGCCGACCAATAAAAATTATCAACTGAGTGAAGAGGTCTTCATGTTGATGACCTTGATGGATGAAAAAGAGAAAATCCCGGTGGCCGGGCGTGTAGTCTGGATCACTCCAAAGGGTGCTCAGGGCAACCGATTGGCTGGAATTGGCATACAATTCAGCGACCAAGATGGTGGTGCCGTGCGCAATAAAATAGAGACCTACCTTGCAGGCACACAAGACTCCGAGCGAGTCACCTACACTATTTAACCCTAATCCCCGGATAGAAATATATATCATTTCGCGCTTCTATCCGGGGGTTTAACGATAACTGCCACCGCTCTGGTTGGCAGAGATAACCAGAAAAAGCCCCCCCTATTATGAAACCGCTGTGACTATTCAGCGTGTTTATATTTTGCCTCAAATCGAGGCATTTTCACACGGAAAGAGGGAGCATATAGGGAATATGTAACTGATTGAGTACGAAAACAACAAAGAGTTGAGGCAAAAAATGAATACGCTGAGTAGTTACAAACCGTTATTGATTGATTCACATTGTCACCTTGATCGTCTCGATCTCAGTAAATACCCCGATGGATTTGAAGGCGCGCTCGCCGCAGCGCGTGAACAAGGGGTTACTCACTTTTTAAATGTCTCGATTAATATGGAGAGCTACCCGCTTATTCGCCAGATGGCAGAACAGCACAATGACATCTCAATTTCAGTGGGCGTGCACCCAAATGAAACCGAAGGCGAAAACCCCACCGTTGAGCAGTTAGTGAGCGAAGCGCAACACCCGAAAGTGGTGGCGATTGGTGAAACCGGCCTGGACTTTTTTCGCACCGAAGGCGACCAGGAGTGGCAACGTGAGCGTTTTCGCAACCATATCAGCGCCGCAAAAGAGAGCAAAAAACCGCTGATCATTCATATGCGTGAAGCGACGGAGGCGACCTTGCAGATGATGCAGCAGGAGAGCGCCGCTGAGGCAGGCGGCGTGATGCACTGTTTTGTGGAAGATTGGGAGATCGCCCAGCGAGTATTGGATATGGGTTTTCATATCTCATTCTCAGGAATTGTCACCTTCAAAAGCGCCAAAAAACTACAAGAGGTGGCGCGCAAAGCCCCGCTGGAATCCATTTTGATTGAAACAGACTCCCCCTATCTTGCCCCCATGCCGTTTCGTGGTAAGCCCAATGAGCCAGCCTACCTCTCCTATGTGGCACAATTTGTGGCTGATCAGCGGGAGATGTCACTTGAGGCATTGGGTGAGGCGACAAGCCATAACTTCTTCAAACTCTTTAGCAAGGCGGTAAGACAGGCGTAAATAGATCCGCTAGAAACAGATAAAGATCACAAAATTGCGGGATCTTTTTAAGCTTTCAAGGGTCTACCTTGGGCTGTATCAATAATCCCAATCCTTAACCACACAGTGGAAGTACCCAATGCAAAGCCAACTCACGATCACTCTGCTCATTATGAGCGCACTGCTCCTTAATGGTTGCGCCAGTAGTGGCGTGAATGAAAGCAACATCGATCAACCAGAACCTCGACCACTGATTGGTGATCCGGAGCACCCTTACCCACCCGAAAAAGAGCCAGAAGTAGGCGATATTTTACACATGCCAACGGGACTCTATGTAACCGAACAGCAGATGCTCGATAGCATTGTCGATCACCGCATGGTCTATGTTGGAGAGACCCATGACAGCCCGGCAGCACATCGCTTTCAGCTCGATGTGCTCAAGGCGATGTTCGCCCGCCATCCGGGTGAAGTGGTACTGGGAATGGAGGTTTTTGTACCTGGCCAGCAAGCGGTTATTGACCAATGGATTGCAGGTGAACTGGATGAAGCCGCTTTCTTGCGCCAATCGCAATGGTTCAAAGTCTGGCGTGCCGACTTTGCCTACTACCGGGAGCTGTTGAGCTTTGCGCGGGATAATAATATTCCGGTACGAGCACTGAATATTGAAAAAGACCTAGTGAGGGCGGTTGGCAGCAACCCCCTTGATAAATTGGACGAACAGCAGCGCCAGCGCTTGCCGGATATGAGCTTCGTTGACGAATACCAGCAAGCGATGGTTGATGCCGTTTTCAGTGGCCATGGTCCGGGAGGAAAACACGCTGAAGGCTTTAAACGTGTGCAGATGCTGTGGGACCAAACCATGGCAGAGAATATTGTCGACTATCTCCAAAGTCCCGCTGGAGCAGGTAAACGCATGATGGTGGTGGCGGGTGGCCACCATGTCCGCTATGGCTACGGCATACCACGCCGGGTGTTCAATTTAATGCCCAGCTCATACACGCTTGTTGGCACACGAGAGATCGTGATACCCGAAGAGAAACAGCACCAGATAATGGACATCACCTTGCCACGCTTCCCGATGACCGCATACGACTTCGTAAAACACGTGGTGTACGAAACACTGCCGCAACAGGGTGTAAAGCTAGGCGTTATGTTTGGTATTGTTGAGGAGGGGCTACAAATCAACCAAATAATCCCCGAAAGCAATGCCGAACTAGCCGCCCTTCAAGTGAGTGACATCATCACCCACCTCGATGGCGTGGTGATGAAGGATATGTATGACATCAAATACCTGTTATTGGAAAAAAGCATCGGTGATAGCGCAGAAATAGAACTCAAACGCGGCGATGAAATCATCAAAATGACCCTACAGTTCGAAAAGTAAGCACCCCTATTCAATCTAGTTTGATGCTTGGTTTCCACGGTTGCCGTGGGAACCTTGCCAGATCAATCGCCTTCACTTCATGCTGCGCCTCAAGACTTACCTTCGCCTTGAACTCCGGTGTGTGGACCTACGCTTTTTTCTTCAAGCTCGTTTCAAAACAACCATTGCACAAACTCCAGTGGCCAGCGCACTAGGCCACTGATCAGTAGCGCGACCACTACGGAGAGCATGACCGAGAAGAGCGCTTCTTTGCGGCCGATGGTCTTGAGCATGGCGGCAAAGGTGGAGATGCAGGGAATGTAAAAAGTGAGAAAGACCAGAAAGGTCATGATCTGTACCCAGTCCATCTGCTGGCCGATCTCGAAGGTCCCCAGTGCCTGATAGACCATTAACAGCGACAGCTCTTTGCGTAGTACACCGAAGAGAATCGGTACACCAAGCACGATCGGCAGCCCCAGCCACCAGTGGCTGATGGGGGTTAGCAGGGTGTTGATGAGATCATCGGCACCGAAGTGGCTGAGTAGCGCCATTACCACACTACCGCCCACTAGCAGCGGTGTGACGATGGTGAGGATGTCACTGGTTTTGTCCCAAGTGTGAGTCAGCGCCTCTTTCAAGCGGGGCAGGGCGTAAGGGGGGATTTCCTGTACTTGGCCGGGGCCACTTTGCGGATAGCGCCGGCGGCTGAGTAGTCGACCCATGACGGCAATGACAATAATGCTCAGCGCAAAGATGGCGAAGACACCCAGTCCACCGAGGTACTTGCCCGCCAACGCCAGAATGATGGCTGAGCGTGCTGAGCAGGGGACGAAGGTGATCAGTACTGAGGCGAGTACACGCTCGCGCCCACGAGTGGTTCGCGCTACGCTGGTGATGGCTGGCACGTTGCAACCCAGGCCGAGCAAAAACGGCACCGCTACCCCGCCATGCAACCCGAGGTGGTGAAAGCCGCGATCCACCACAAAGGCGATGCGATGCATGATACCGCTCTGTTCCAGTACTTCCAGCAACAGTACCAGCGGCAGCATGTAGGGGATGACGATACCGATCAATCCCACCAGTCCATCTACCACCGCACGGGCGATTACTCCGCTGGTGGAGTCGGGCTGCCATCCCTCAAGCGCCGTCATCAACTTGCCCGCGCTCATGGCATCTAGCCAGCCGCTCACCTCGAAGACGATAAACAGCACTAGGGCGAAGACAGCTAAACTGCCAAGTAGTCCCCAGCGCGGGTGGAGGAACAACTCATCTAGCCAGTAACGCCACCCCTTGCTTTCCTCTGTCGTTCCTAGTCGTGTTACCGACTCGAACAGAGTCGCGGCCTGATGGTGGCGGTCAGCGTGTATTTCATCTGCCAATGGTCGTGGTAGCTGTTTTTGGGCTTCTTCTCTGAGCGTCAATAGCGTGGGTAATTTGTTCGGAAAGTGTTGTTGCAACTCGCCAATAATATACTCGTCTGCCACTGCTAGTTGGTAGAGAATGAAGGGATGGGGAGCCCGAAACGCCGCCCTAATTTCGGCATCGTTCAGGGCTTGGCCTAGCGGGGCCAATGCATCGCTGATGTGGCTGCTAAAGGGCTGTGGCAGTGGGCAGCGTTGTTGTCGCACCGCATCGACTGCGGCATCGAACAGCTCTGTCAATCCTTGCCCTTTGAGGGCCACTGTGGGAATGACGGCTACTCCGAGTTTGCGGCTTAGTGCCTGATGGTTAACGTGCATGCCTCGCTCGTGCGCTTCATCCATGCGGTTGAGTGCGATTACCAAGGGGCGTCCCAACTGGATCAGCTCTAGGGTCAATTCTAGGTGCTGGGCCAACAGTGAGGCATCGATGATTTGAATGATGATGTCGGGCGGCGCGAAGGGTGCGGGCGGGCCTTCGGGGTCATGCTGTGACACTAACGGTGGCTCATCGCCCCACAGTAGATATTTGAGGGTAACCAAGTCACCCTTGGGCAGGTGCGAGAGTGTCTGGATGCTGGGCAGGTCGATCAGGCTAGCCTCATCGAGTCCGATCTGCACTCGGCACTCCCGGTAACCATGTCCACCGCCTGCTAGATCGCCACGAAAAACTGAGGTGCTGGAGACTGCCTGAAAGAGCGTGTCTCTGCCGCTGCTGGGCATTCCCACCATGGCGATGCGCAGGCGGCGATCACCGCGGAAGAGTTGATTTGGAATTGAAAAAGTAGATTCAGTCATGCGATTACTTAGATGAGAATACGGGGTCCACTTTGGTAGATTATCCACTGTACCTCACCCATTGTCAGCCAATGTAGCAGGATAAAGCCGATCACTCCCAGCAGTGCCATCACCAGCGCTCCCAGCAGGGCGCTGCCAAAGCCGTCAATCTCGAAATCTTTCACCATCGCCGCCGTGAGCCACAGAGTAAAGGCATTGACCACCAGGGCAAACAGGCCAAAGGTCAGTACCGTCAGCGGCAGGGTCAGCAGCCACAGTACTGGGCGGATGAAGGCGTTGACCAGCCCCAGCACCAATGCGGCCCACAGTAGCGCCCCGATAGAATGTGCTCGTACGCCGGGTACGAGCCATGTGACCACGGTTAAACTCGCCGCAGTAATGAGCCACATGAAGATGATTCCGAATAACATGGATCTACTCTTTTTTGGTGGAAATGACAGAGGGATTGGAGAGAGTCAAGGGGATTCACTCAGTGCCACATAACCCGCTTTAATGGCAATGGCTTGGCCTTGCGCTGAACGGGCGAAGCTGAGAAAAGCTCGCAATGCGGGCGATATCTCTCGATCCGGTGGCAGGCTGTAGGCAATGGCCAAGGTGCGACTGAGAGGATAATGCCCGCTACGGATGTTTTTTGCGTCTGGGGCAATGGCGGCTTCGCCGCCTCGCAGAGCCACGGGCAGGGCACGCAGGCCGGAGTCGCGCAGTGCGCTGCTGGCGAAGCCGATGGCGGCACGGTCACTGCTGATGAGCATTTGCACGTCGCCGGGACCGGGTGCGGCATTGTAGTCAGGACGGAAGTCACCACCGCACAGTGCCTTACCACGAAACAGAGAGTAAGCACCGCTGTCGTCACTGAGGCCTACGGCATTGATGGGCAGCTGTCCCAGCCCCCCACTCATGCCCAATTCGCTCCAGTGGCGGATGGGTTTTTTGGCGCCACAGCGGCGGGTGCGGGAGTAGATAGCATCGAGTTGAGGCAGGCTGATATCCGTCAAGGGGTTGGCTGTGTTGACGAATATTGCCACACCATCGAGCGCCACTGGTGTGGTGCTGGGTGGGTAGTTGTAGCGGTCGATGAATCGCTGTCGCTGGCTTTCGCTTAGCGACGTACTGATCATTGCCGCATCAGTGGTGCCATTAAGCAGAGACTCCAGACCTACGGCACTGCCGGGGTCGGCGATGGTGACCACGATGGATGGCTGGCGCTCGCTGAAGGCCTCGACCCACAGACTCACCAGATTGGAGAGGGCGGTGGAGCCAGTGAGGGTGAGTTGGCCCGCCGCCAGTAACGAAGCATCGTCATTAGCATAGGTGGGCTGTGTGGTAAACAGTACCAGCGTGGCGAGCAGTATGGCTCGCAGACGCAAGGAAGTAATGAGTGTGATAGGCATGGAGAGTCTCCCTATTTTTTACGCCCAGAGGCGTGCAGCGATTGCTGCAGACGAGCCAAGAAACCACGATGGCGTGGCGCTTCTTGTGACATATGGCGATAAACCTGTACTTTGACCCAGTCGGTGAGTAGGGCAGAGGCAAAAGAGTAGCCCCAGATGAGGGCGATTTCCGGCCAGGTGATAGGGGTGATGAGGCCGAAGCCGTAGGCGGCTAGTAGGGTGGCCGCCAGCTTGGTAACCACCGCCGACCAGATCATGATGGGTGCCGGCCAGGGGTGCTGCCAGACGTGCCCCTTGCTACGGGCGACGAATAGCACCAGATGCCCGGCGATGGCCATTTTCAAAAATACGTAGGTTTGGATTTGTGCTACGTCTAGGTGCATCCAGTCCATGGCAATCAGCAGCATGCCGAAGCTGCCGATGACACCGACGATGCCCATGGCGGTGGCTACGGTGATCACTTGGTGCATATTCCAGCGCACCGGGTTTTTCTCTAGAGTGGTGTGGTCGTAGGCAATGGTCATGATGGGCACATCATTAAAGAAAGCCAGCAGGATGATCATTACGGCGGTAATGGGATAGAAGTCGAAGAACACCATCGCCAGCACAACAAAGAACATAATGCGGATGGTTTCGCTGATGCGGTAGATAGCGTAGGCATTCATGCGTTCAAAGATACGCCGTGCCTCCTCGATGGCGTTGACGATCACCGACAGTCCCGGTGCTGTGAGCACCAGATCGGCCGCGGCGCGTGCGGCATCGGTGGCACCACTGACCGCGATACCGACATCGGCCTGTTTGAGGGCCGGGGCATCGTTGACACCGTCGCCGGTCATGCCGGTGATGTGATCTTGCTTTTGCAGGATCTTGACAATGGCGAATTTGTGTTCAGGAAAGACTTCAGCAAAGCCATCGGCCTTTTCTACGGCTGCGATGCTGGCCTGGTGACTCTTACCGTCACCATCCTTGGGCAGCGCGTCGGCGCGCAGGATGTTGCTCTCCAAACCCAGTTTGGCGGCGATCTGTTTGGCGATGGCGAGGTTGTCGCCGGTGACCATCTTCATGCTGACACCGTAGGCGCGGGTATGAGCGATGGTCTCTGCGGAGTCTGTGCGGGGGGGATCAAACAGGGAGAGGATACCGAGAAAGGTCCAGCCGGCTGCGCCACCATCCCGGCGTGCCACACCGAGGGCGCGATAGCCCTGTTCGGCGAAGGCGTCGACGACTTGTTGGGCACGAACCTGCATTTCATCCGGTAGCCCGGCCATTGCCATGACGACCTGCGGTGCGCCCTTGACCACCTGAAAGGTGCTGCCATCCGCATCCTGGATGGTCGCCTCGGTGCGTTTGTGTACCGGGTCAAAAGGCACGAAGGCCGTCTGGCGAAAGGCCGCGAGGCGTTCCTTGTTTGCCAAACCTTCCAGCACTGCCTCGTCGATAGCGTCATGGTCCTCCTTGCGTGAGGCCAGCGCCGCAGCCAGTAGCACCTCTTGACCATCTTCGGCGTGAAAGATCTCGATCTCACCCAGAGTCAGGCGGTTCTGCGTCAGGGTGCCGGTTTTGTCCGAACACAGCACATCCATGCTGGCCATCTCCTCGATGGACTCTAGGCGGGTGACGATGGCCTTGTGTTTCGACAGCGCCATGGCACCCATGGCCATGGTCATAGAGAGCACGGCGGGCATGGCAACGGGAATGGAGGCGACGGTGAGGATCAGCGCGAACTGCACCAACTCCAGCCAGTCTGTGCCGCGGTGGAGTTGGACGATCACCAGTAGCGCCACCAGCGCCAAACTAACGTAGATTAGATAGTCACCAATAGTCAGTACCGCCTTTTGGAAGTGGGAGACGGTTTTTGCCTGTTGCACCAGGCTTGCGGTCTGGCCAAAGCGGGTGTCAGCACCTGTGGTCGTCACTTCGGCCAGCACCTCCCCCTGCTTGACCACGGTACCGGAGAAGGCTTCGTCGCCGGTGCGTTTGGTGACTGGCAGGGACTCGCCGGTGAGCGCCGACTGGTCGATACTGAGATAATCGCCATCCACCAGCTTGATATCGGCGGGAATCACATCACCCAGACGGATGCGCACGATATCGCCCGGTACCAGTTGCTTGGCATCGATCTCCTGCCACTGGCTGTCGCGCAGTACCCGAGCCCTGAGAGCCAGCTGCTTCATCAGTGCCGCTACCGCATTACCCGCTGTGTACTCCTGCCAAAAGCCAATCGCAGCATTGAAAATTAGTAGGGTGATGATAATCCAGAAATCGGCCCAATGCTGAACCAGTGCGGAGAGCACCGCTGCCACTTCGATCATCCACGGGATAGGCCCCCAGAAATAACCCAGTAGGCGTCGTAGGGTGGAGGCGCGTTTTTCTTCCAAGGCATTGAGCCCGTACTGCGCCAGTCGTCGAGCGGCTTCGTCGCTGTTGAGGCCTTGGTCTGGCGGGGTGCTGGCGGTGGTCTGTGTGGGATCTGTCATTGCCGGTGTGCTCCTGAGGGTGCGCAGCTTTCGCTAGAGGACCTCTGATTAAGTCTGGATGGATTTCAGCCAGCATAAAATATTCATGACTTGATCAGAGCTTCCCTAGATATCTTTTCGTTGCTTGTGAGACAACAGCTCATTCAGCTCTCGCTTGTTTCAAGGTGTCACCGTACGGATCCTACCCTCTTGTGCTCGTATCGGTCTGCTACTTGGGTTACACATTATTGAGTTAAGGGTGTGAGGCATGGGCCGAGCTTGACCGGTTATGCTGTTTGGATTAGAGGGTGTCAGTTTATCCGATGGTGTTGCCATGCCTCTCCATAATTAGGTTATTCAGTATTGCGATATTTAGGTTGTCGTGAATATTTCAAACAAAACCTTCCCATAAAAGCCAGTCAGCTATTGCCTGAAATACGCTTCTTATGTTTGATATAATCAACATATAAGCGCTATAAGTTGATTATATAAAGCAAATCTATCATTTTCATGTGTCGTTTTACCGTCACTTGGCTTGTTTATAAATTAATATCTTTGGGCACTTTAAGTGCCGATATTAAGGTCTTTACAAACCCTCTTTTTATATTGGGTAAACATATATGTTGACCATAATGAGTGGCTAGTATATAAGTATATTTACTATATGTTGTAATAAGTAAATATATGAGTTGACCATGAGCATAGAAAAAATTGTTGCTAAGCAATATAGAGATAAGGTTAACCAAGCGGTCAAACAGTTTGGAGGCCTTTCTATGCTTCCGCCGGAAGGTTGGGTAAGAACAGTCCGTACAGCTTTGGGGATGTCTGGGTCTCAGCTTGCCGCGAGGCTGGGTGTATCAAAGGCAAGAATATCAAAAGCTGAGAAAGACGAACCCTCTGGGAGCGTTACTTTAAAGACGATGCATACAATGGCTGAGGCCATGGGGTGTAGATTTGTTTACGCTGTTATTCCAGAAAAGGAAGTCGACGAGGTGATTAAGCAACGTGCTATTAAAAAAGCACGTGAGCAGGTGAAAACAGCCTCTACCCATATGGCTTTGGAAGCTCAATCACTCAATGAAGAGCAGCTTAATTTCGAGGTCGAGCGTATCGCGGCAGAGATTGTTGAAAAAATGCCTTCGGATTTCTGGAGTGATAAATGATCGGAGTAATGGAATACCCAGAAGGTGCGACTCCCCTCGATCCCGATGAGATGGAGGGCTTGCGGTTTAAGCATATCTCCACAAGAGGAGAGCTAGACCAGCTTGAGCAAGCAAATATCACCCAAGGTTTACAATGGTTAGAGAAACAAAAAAGCCCGGATGTATTAAATGAGTTATTTGTTCGTAACCTGCATAGCCGACTTTTCGGCGACGTATGGAAATGGGCGGGTAGTTTTCGCAAGACAGAAAAGAACATCGGCATTGATCCTATCCAGATTGCAGCTCAGCTTCGCCACCTTTTGGATGATGCACGTTTTTGGGTAGAGAATGAAACCTATCCACCAAAGGAGCTTGCGGTCAGGTTTCACCATAAGCTGGTTTATATTCATCTTTTCCCGAATGGAAATGGTCGCCATGCGCGGATCATGGCAGATGCGGTATTAACGAAGCTTTTTGAGAAGCCGCCAATGGACTGGGCGGGTGGATACAGGCTGGAAAATATGAATGAGCGGCGCAATGAGTATATAGCCGCTATCAGAGCCGCTGATGGTCATGACTTTGCAGCATTGTTTGAGTTTGTTGGTGTTTAGCTTTTTATAGTGTTGTGATCTTGAGTTATAGTAATTGGTTTTTTAATGCCCCGTGCGCTTGGTTTGTACAGCCATTTTTTTGGCTAACTATCGCATGGGGGAGTAAGTTTTAATTATTGTACAAATTAACGTACAAACCATAGGAAATAGAAGAATGAGTTCTGGGGATATAGTAGACCAGATAAGGCGTAGAAGGACTTTTGCTATTATCTCCCACCCGGATGCGGGTAAAACAACGCTGACTGAGAAGCTGTTGTTATTTGGTGGTGCTATTCAGTTGGCAGGTAGTGTTAAGGGGCGAAAGGCGGCGCGACATGCGACATCTG
>JALSJH010000014.1 GCA_026989455.1 Chromatiales bacterium
CTCAGCTGCTAACAATCACCCGCAGGCTATCCAGCCTGAGTTGTGCGGTTTGAAACAGCCTCTCCAGCTTGTTCAGTTCACCTCTGAAAAACTCAAGTTCTTCTTCGCGGATATGAGGGGTGTGTGGTTTTAGGGCCTCTAATCGATCCAGTTCACGTTGCAGTGATTGTTTGCTCTGCTGGTGCTCCCGCGCCAGCCGTTCGGGGAGGTGGCTCTCGGCCACGGAGCTGGCGGTTTTGATCATCGCTCTTATCTCTTGATGGTAGCTTTTGATAATCTGTGCTGAGGTCTCTTTATCAATCGGTAGTTGAAGCTGGTTGAGCTGCTGATAGCTGAGTTTGTGGCCAAAATCATTGCCATCACCATCAACCAGTACACGCAGCGGGGTGGGGGGTAGGTAGCGGCGGTTGTTTTCGACAATGCCGGGGTTTCCTTCCAGCAAAAAGTGTGTCTCAAGTAATAATCTACCCGCTGGCAGGCCTTGTTGTTTGATGACAATCAGGCAGCTGTTACCCAGCTCACTACTACTGATCATCTCCATTGCACCTTGTACCATGGGGTGCTCCCAGGTGAGAAAGTGCATATCTTCATTATAGAGTGCGATGTTGCGCTGATAGGTGATCAGCATTCCCTCTTCAAGCAGGCCGGGGAAGTGCCCCTGCATGTGGTCGCCGGGACGAATCAGGTAACTGAAGTCATCATGCTCCTCACTCTCAACCCCATAACAGTCGAATAGTGACTCTAAATAGTGGTGAAGCTGTTCGGGTTGTTCTCGATCCGCCGCTTGCTGCACCAGTGCTTGTGCAATTTTAGGGCGGCAGGAGTTGATCTCTAGTAGTTGATCACGCCCTTGTTGCAGTGCCTTGTTGAGCTGTTGATGTTGTTTTTGGGTGGTGGCTATCAGGTCACTGAGGTCATTGTCTGGGTGATCTACTTGATGCAACGCTTCAATCAACAGCGGTTGCAATGTGCTGAATAGACCTTGTGCGGCGGGGCAGGTGTGAGCGAAGGCATTTAGCCCCTGCTGATACCAGCTGGCCATCACCGCCTGTGCGCTGTTCTCCAAGAAGGGGATATGAATCTGAATCGTTTGCGACTGGCCGATACGGTCGAGGCGACCGATGCGCTGCTCCAGTAGGTCTGGATTAAAGGGAAGGTCGAACAGTACCAGGTGGTGGGCAAATTGAAAATTTCGCCCCTCTGAGCCAATCTCTGAGCAGATTAATAGCTGCCCACCACTGGCTTCATCTGCAAAATAGGCGGCAGCCCGGTCGCGCTCGATAATCCCCATCCCTTCGTGGAACACCGCTGCATGGGTGCCGGACTGTATGCGCAGCGCCTCGGCAATCTCCAGCGCGGTGTGGGCACTGGCGGTGATTACTAATATTTTGCTAGGGAAAAGTGCCGTTAACCGCTCTTGCAGCCAAGTGATGCGGGGGTCAAATTGATACCATGGCTCAGGGTTGTCACGGGTTCGATAGAGTTGTTCGGGGGAGAGCAGCTGCTGTGGATCACTGAGGCTGCTGTTTTCAAATTCGCGGAGTATCTCGGCATAAGCTGGTGGAAGGGGCAACGGATAGAGCGTCCCCTCTCTGGCTGGAAAGCCTTTAATGGTGGCGCGGGTGTTACGGAACAAAACACGCCCCGTGCCATGGCGATCAAGTAGTGAGTTAACCAGTGAGTCACGAGCCTCTTTGTGTAACTCGCTCTGGCTTGGCTGCTGCAAGATCTGCAATGTGTGCAGATGCTCACCCTCACCTAGTACCTCTTTTAGGTGGTTAACCTGCTCTGAGGTGATCGCCTGTTCACTCAATAGATGCTGGACTAGCGAGGCGACGGATTGATAGCTCCTCTCATCCTCGATAAATCTTTCGTAGTCCGGAAAACGATCCGGGTCAAGTAACCGCAAGCGCGCAAAGTGGCTCATTTTACCCAGCTGTTCGGGTGTCGCGGTGAGCAGCAGTACCCCGGCCGTTTTTGCGGCTAACTGGGCGATGAGCTGATATTCCGGGCTTGCTTGCTGTGGCGACCACTGCAGGTGGTGGGCTTCATCAACCACCAGTAGATCCCACTTTTCCGAGAGTGCTTGCAATGCGCGCTTGGGGTTATTAACCAAAAAGCCAAGGCTACACAGCACCTGCTGTTCACTGCTAAACGGGTTATCGAGGCCACTACTCTCCTCGATAGCTAAGCAGCGCTCTTCATCGAATAGGCTAAAGCTGAGGTTGAAGCGGCGCAGCATCTCTACCAACCACTGGTGGGCAAGGCTTTCCGGCACAACAATCAATACCCGTTGGGCGCGTTCGGTGAGTAGTTGTTGGTGAAGAATTAACCCCGCCTCGATGGTTTTCCCCAAGCCAACCTCATCGGCCAGCAGTACCCGAGGTGCATAGCGGTTGGCCACTTCATGGGCGATATAGAGCTGGTGGGGGATTAGCGTGGTACGAGCCCCGGTCAAGCCTTGTAGTGGTGAACGTGCCTGACGGTATTGGTGGTGGATGGTTTCACAGCGTAGCTGGTATAGCTTGCTGGCATCAAGCTGGCCGTTGAAAAGGCGGTCTGCGGGGCGATTGAGCTGAATAAAATTATCCAACTGACTCTCATGCAGCTCAGTGGCTTCACCCGCCTCACCCTCTCCCAAGTAGGTGATCACACCCTCATCAACTTGCAAGGATTTGATGCGCATTTTCCAGCCGTCATGGCTGGGGATAAGGTCACCCGGCGCAAAGGAGACACGGCTTAGTGGTGCACTCTGTTTGCTGTAGGTGCGGGTTTCACCGCACGAGAGAAACAGAATAGTGACACTGCGAATATCGCAGCTCATAACGGTACCAAGACCAAGCGAAAGCTCGGCATCACAAATCCAGCGTTGACCCGGGGTGAAATCGTCCACGTAACTACCTTAAATAGGGGTGAAAAAAAAGAGGTATATTAATGCTTTTTCGGCAAGAAATCAGCTGTTAGGCTTATCTTATTTTGTAACTTGCCTAATCTGATCTTTAACGTGACAATGGCGTTTTCTGTTTGGGGGGAGTATGGATAACGCGCTAACGACAAACGAGGCAAGGGTGATTGGTTGCTTGCTGGAAAAAGAGCTGACCACTCCTGATCAGTATCCACTCTCCCTAAACAGTTTAACCAGTGCCTGTAATCAAAAAAGTAATCGCGAACCGGTAATGGCACTCACTGAGGGCGATGTGCAGGCCACTGTGGATGAGTTGGTAAAGCGCCACCTGGTCATCGAGGCGAGTGGCAGCCGAGTCACCAAATATAAGCACCGTTTCTGTAATACTGAATTTGGTGCACTTAAATTAAACCCCAAGTCCCTAGCGGTATTGATTGTGATGCTACTGCGCGGCCCTCAAATGCCGGGGGAGTTGCGCAGTCGCACCGGTCGATTGTGTGATTTTTCTGATGTGCGAGAGGTGGAGCAGGTACTTGATACATTGATAACGCGGGATGAGCCGCTGGTGGTAAAATTACCCCGTGAGACGGGGCGGCGTGAGTGCCGCTATGGTCAGCTTTTTTGTGGTGAAATGGTTATGCCGCTTGAGATGGCCGCAAATGAAAATGAAACAGACTCACTGCATAAGCGTATAGAGGAGTTGGAACAAGCGTTGCTATCGATGCGTAGCGAGCGCGATCAGTTGCAACAACAAGTGGATGAGCTGCTTAGTTAATGTCTGAGTGGTTTGTTTATATGGTGCGCTGTGCAGATGGTAGCCTCTACACCGGGGTGGCCACCGAGTTGCAACGGCGGGTTGATGAGCACAACGGCGGCCACCCACTGGGTGCGCGCTATACCCGCAGCCGCCGCCCAGTGGTGCTGGTCTATCAGGAGCGCTGCGATAACCGATCCCATGCCTGCCAGCGTGAATATGCCATAAAACAGCTCACCCGCCGTGCTAAATTAGCCCTGCTGAGTAATCAACAATGAAGACCACCCTACCCATTAGCATCGAGCAACAGCAGCAAGTGCTGTTGGCAACGACCGCAACGCTCCAGCAGGTATCTGAGCGGCTAAATAAGACATTTGACCCGATCCCGGTGCGCTTTAATCTGCATGGCCGTGCAGCGGGCATGTATCGCGTCGCACAGGGTGGACGAGAAATTCGTTACAACCCTTATCTTTTTGCTAAATATTTTGATGACAATCTGGCCAATACCGTACCCCATGAAGTGGCGCACTACGTAGCTGATTTACTCTATGGTTGGCGAAGCATCAAGCCGCACGGTGTTGAGTGGCAAGCCCTGATGCGGATGTTGGGTGCAGAACCCTCAGTAACTTGTTGCTATGATATGGAGGGGATTCCCCAGCGTCGCCAGCGTCGTATTGAATACCATTGTGGTTGCCGTAGTCATCAACTCACCGCCATTCGGCACAATAAAATACAACGTGGCCAAGCCCGCTATCTCTGTAAAGAGTGCCAAAGCCCGCTGCTGTTGAAGCGGCCATGATACTAGAGATTATCTACCGCGATGAGTGGCTGGTAGCGATCAACAAACCGGCCGGATTACTGGTACACCGCTCGATGATCGACCGCTATGAAACGCAGTTTGCAGTGCAGGTATTACGCGATCAGATCGGGCAGCGTGTCTACCCCGTACACCGCCTCGACAAACCGACCTCTGGGGTGTTGTTGTTTGCGCTTGACGCGGATACTGCACGACAAATGGGAGAGATATTCACACAACGCGCCACTGAAAAATGCTATTTGGCGGTGGTGCGTGGTTATTGTGCCGCCGAGGGTGTTATTGATTACCCACTTAAAGAGCAGTTGGATAAAATGACCGATGGAAAAGCGGATCAGCAAAAACCGCCACAGCCTGCGGTTACGGTCTATCAACGATTAAACCAAGTCGAACTACCCCATGCGGTGGGACGCTACGCCACCGCACGCTACTCACTGTTACAGCTGCAACCTCAAACCGGGCGCAAACACCAACTACGTCGCCATATGAAACATATTTTTCACCCGATAGTGGGGGATACCAGCCATGGTGATGGCAAGCACAACACACTGTTTCGTGAGCAACTCAACTGCCGCCGACTGCTGCTGCACGCAGAGACTTTAAGTTTTACACACCCTCATCAACAGCAGCTAATTGTGCTAAAGGCAGGGTTGGATGGCGCATTCAGCGCTGTTTTACAGCGTTTCTCTTGGTCGTAATCTAGGTGATTAATTGTTTAGTAGGTTTGTCGGTGAATAAATTGAGCGCTCTGTGCGATTCATATTTTCCGCCATAGTGGCGTTAAAAAGCTCTCAAAATTCTAGTCAATATATTCAGTGAGACAATGACCGGCAGGCTACCTTTTTTTTGAATTCAGATAAAAAATAATCATGGCGTGGAATAAATCAGTTTGGCTATCGTTGTGTGAGTACTAAGAATCCATATAAGGCCAGATATGATGTACAACATACTTCCCTCTTTTTCCGCACGACATGTGGTGGCACCTTTGGTTATTGCTGCTACGTTGCTCTCGGCTTCACCGGTTGAGGCTAAGCGGTTCAAATACAGTAATGATGGTTTTGAGGCGTGGGCGCGTCTGGCGCTCTCTTCACAGGTGTCGGCACTAGATACTAATATGAGGGCGCGTGATAGTAGTAACTGGAATGGTGATGCGTCGCTGCGTTTGAATTTGCGCTGGATAAGTGACAATGCGCTGACCTATGGATTGCGTGTGGAGTATGACTCAAATACCCATACCGCTGAAGATCTAAAGCGTGATGAAATTTATGCTTATATGGTGGGAAGCTTTGGGCGTTTGGAGGTGGGTGAGCAGGATGGTCCGGCGGATCGGCTGGCTTTTCATGCGCCGATTACTGCGTTGGGGCAGATACGGGGTGATTTTTCACGCTATGTCGGCAGTCAGGCGCTGCTCTCTGCTTACGATACCAGTGATGCGGCAAAGCTTATATTTCTTTCAGCACCCATGAAGGGGTGGCGTTATGGTGTCTCATATGCGCCTGAGTATACGCGCAATCAGGATGCTGTTGACCCCCGTGACCGCACCCGCCAACGTAACGCTATGGAGTTTGGGGTGCAGTATCAGCAAGATATCGGTGAGTGGGTCGGTGGGTTAAGTGGTGGCTATGTAACGGGTGATTCGGATGCCAGCACCCAGCGTGCGGATCTCGATTCATGGAGTGTGGGTGGTGAGCTGCGTCATGGCCGCTTTACCTTTGGTACCGCCTATGTGTGGCGTGGTGATAGTAATCTGCGTACTGCCAATTATGACCAAGAGGAGGTCAATATGGGGGTTTCGTGGCGTGGACGCAAGTGGCAGGGTCGAAAATGGCGTGCGGCACTCTCTGCGGCCAGTGTAACCTCTTCGGGTCGTGATTATGATCTGTTGGGCGTGGGAATGTCTATGGAGGTGATTCGTCATCTCCATTGGCGAGCTGACCTTGTTCAATACAATGAAACGAGCCTGTTAAATGGAAAGCAGCGTGCCACGGTGTTTATTACTGAGCTGGAGCTGCGGATTTAGAGCGAAGTAGGGGGAGGTTTGGGCCTGCCCCCTGCGCTATGGTGGTTACTCTATTCCCTGTAGTTGTTTCAGGATGCTTTCGTTTTCCAGGGTTGAGGTGTCCTGGGTGATTTTTTCACCTTTGGCGATGGTGCGCAGCAGGCGGCGCATGATTTTTCCAGAGCGGGTTTTGGGGAGATTGTCAGAGAAGCGCATCTCATCCGGTTTGGCGATAGGGCCAATCTGTTCGCCGACCCAGGCGCGTAACTCTTGGGTAAGTGCGGGGTCGACACCACCCGCAGGGCGCTCACCCTTGAGTACCACAAAGGCGAATATACCTTCACCCTTGATCTCATCGGGGCGGCCAACCACGGCGGCTTCGGCGACCATTGGGTTGGCAACCAGTGCCGACTCTATCTCCATGGTGCCTAGGCGGTGACCGGAGACATTTAATACGTCATCAATACGCCCCATGATCCAGAAATAACCATCGTTATCGCGGCGCGCACTGTCACCCGCTAGGTAATATTTGCCATCAAACATTCCCCAGTAGGTCTCTTTGTAGCGTTGCTCATCTCCCCAGACAGTGCGCAGCATGGCGGGCCAAGGCTTTTTGATAACCAGGTATCCCCCTTGATTGGCTTCGGTGATGCTGTTTCCCTGTTCATCAACGATATCCACATCCATGCCGGGCAGGGCATGTGTACATGAGCCGGGTTTGGTGGCGGTAGCGCCGGGGAGAGGGGCAATGACATTGGCACCAGTCTCGGTTTGCCACCAGGTATCGACAATCGGGCAGCGCTCCTTTCCTATGACGGTGTGGTACCAGATCCAGGCTTGCGGGTTGATCGGCTCTCCCACGGTGCCGAGCAGACGTAATGAGCTGAGGTCATACTGGTTGGGAATCTCATCCCCTTGCTTCATGAGTGCGCGGATGGCGGTGGGGGCAGTATAAAAAATAGTCACTTTGTGATCTTGGCAGAGCTTCCAGAAGCGCCCAGCATCGGGAACGGTGGGCGCACCTTCATAGATCACGACGGTGCCACCGATAGCCAGTGGCCCGTAAGCGACGTAGGTGTGGCCGGTAATCCAGCCAACGTCGGCGGTGCACCAGAAGATGTCACTCTCTTGTACGTCAAAGACCCATTTGCAGGTTGTAATGGCTCCTAGCAGATAACCGGCGCTGGCGTGTTGAATGCCTTTTGGCTTGCCGGTAGAGCCTGAGGTGTAGAGTAAGAAGAGCGGGTGTTCGCTGTTAACCCACTCAGGCTCGCAGTGGCGGGCTTGCTCTGAGGTGGCCTCGTGCCACCAGATATCTCGATCACTCTGCATGTTGATCGATTGTTTTGTGCGTTGCAGGACAATGACTTTTTCGATGCTTGGGCAGCCTGCGGCGAGTGCTTTATCGGCAGCGATTTTTAGCGGTACGATTTTTCCACCACGATGACCGCCATCGGCAGTGATCAGGATTTTGGCTTGGGCATCTTCAATGCGATCTTTGAGTGATTCAGCGGAGAAACCACCAAAGACCACCGAATGTATGGCACCGATACGCGCACAGGCCTGCATAGCGATAACGGCTTCTGGGGTCATTGGCATATAGATAACAACCCGATCGCCACTAACAATGCCGTAGCTTTTCAAGGTGTTGGCCATTGCGCACACATCGCCATGCAGCTCTTTATAGCTGATGTGGCGGGTGTCACCCTGCTCACCTTCAAAAATGATGGCGGTTTTGTCGCCACGGCTTTCAAGGTGACGATCTAGGCAGTTGTAGGAGACGTTGAGGGTGCCATCATCAAACCAACGATAGTGGGGTGCTTGGCTCTCATCGAGCACTTCGCTAAACGGCATTTTCCAGCTGATCTCTTGATTGGCTCGGTTGGCCCAGAACCCGGTGTAATCGTTATCCGCTTCTGCCCGTAGCTGTTGCAGCTTTTCCGGGGTGATGCGGGCCTGCTTGGCAAATGCTGCGGATGGAGTGAATAGGCGCTCTTCGATGAGGGTAGATTCTATGTTGTTTGACACGGTGGTTCGCTCTCCATGGGTTTAACGTGTACGCAGTCGCTTCGACTCTATGTTGAAGATAAATCGTTGGATCCGGCTCTCTATTGATGCCGGTATATCTATAAAGGTGAAACCGATCAGGGTGGTTATTTCACTGTTATTATTTGATTTTACGATGTTATTTTTTACTTTCAAAGTGGTTTTAAAGCCATCGTTTAGTGAGAGCTGAATTTCACACTCCTCTATAATGTCATCCACTTTGAACGGTAGGAGGCAATCGCCATGAACCAGAATCGAAAAGCCACCAATGCTGATGTCGGCTAACTCGGTCTTCACCGGGGTTGCCTCGGTTGGAAAGTAGCAAATAGCGGAGATGCCCTGGGGAATATTGATGCGAAAAAACTCCCGCCGCTGCATGCGTATCAACAGCTGTGGAAAGGGACTGAGAAAGCACATTTTATCGGCTCGCCTCTCCTGTTGTGGAGTATCCAGCATAAACTCGATGGGCACATCATTAATTGTCGATGCGCAATAGAGCATTGTCGCCTCGCTGATCTGCTTGTTGAGCGCCTTATCAGTTGTTACCCCGAATATCAGAGCACCGTTTTCCGGTTCAATACCGAGTAGCTGGGTGGAGAAGTGTAGGGTGGTTTTTTTGTTATCATCAACAAGATAAGCCGTGACCGGAATCTCTTTGTTGATGATCATGTTGATCAGGTTTTGGCGCTGATTCTGGCTGCCGATCAGGAAACTCTCCTGCTCAGGTGTGCCAAGGAGAGTGATGGGATTGCGTCTGTTCATAGGTTGAGAGTAACGCCTTTATTAGAGATTAGCCACTCTGCTCCTGCACACCGCGTTTGTGGATGATATAGCCATTCAGGAAGTGATTTAGCAGCAGGTCACTACACTCCTTATAGTTTTTATGCCCCTCTTTACGAAAAATACCGGACAATTCCGATTTTTTTATTTCGTATCCTGACATTTCAAATATTTCAATCATATCGATCTCTTTCAGGTCGAGGGCGATGCGTAGTTTTTTGATGATTTCGTTATTGGTCATTGTGATTTTTTTGCTCGTGATTTTTCAGTGGCAATCTGTACGATGATCTCTTGGCCAAAAACCACCTGTCCGTCTTGTGTCAGCGCTTTTTCAGCGGATGACTCTTGGTCAAAGATAATAAAAGCGTAGCCTTTGATCTGTTTGGTTTTTCGGTCTTGTGGCAAAAGCACCTCTTTAATCTCGCCATACTCTGAAAAGTGTTGTTTCAGGGTATCTTGGGTGACCGACTGACTGAGGTTACCTAAATAAATTTTTGTTTTGCTCATAGTTTTCTCTTTGCCGTGTTCAGGCTTGATGAGTGCTGACTGGTTTTTGATGAGGCAGCTCAATACCTTTATCGATAGCCCCCGCATCTGGATTGTTAAAGGTATCCATATTTAAGGTTTTTTCCGAACGGGCAACCACGGTGGTGATTACCGCATCTCCGGTAACATTGACTGCGGTACGCATCATATCCAATAGCCGGTCAACGCCGATGATAAGCGCAATACCTTCAACCGGCAGACCCACCTGATTTAACACCATGGCCAGCATGATCAGCCCGACCCCCGGCACCCCGGCGGTGCCGATGGAGGCGAGTACCGCCATGGATACCACAGTAAGATAGCCCATCAAGCCAAGCTCAATGCCGTAGACGTTAGCGATGAAGACGGTGGCCACCCCTTGCATGATTGCGGTGCCATCCATATTAATGGTCGCGCCAAACGGAACCACAAATGAGGCAGTGGAGTTGTCGACACCAATACGCTTTTCAACGCTGGTGAGTGTCACCGGAATGGTGGCATTGGAGCTAGAGGTGCTAAAGGCAAAAATCTGCGCGGCACGCATCTTTCTCAAGAAGATGAGGGGGTTCACTTTGCCCAGCAATTTGAGTATTAACATCAGGGTGCCGGTGAGGTGTAGTAACAGCACCAGTGCCACGGTCAAAAAATAACTCATCATTGGGATAATAAGGTCTAGCCCTTGCTGGGAAAATGTTTTGCACATCAGTGCAAACACGCCGTAGGGGGCGATGTGCATCACGATGTTGACCACCTGCATCATCACCTCGTTAAGGCGCTCGGTGATATCAATTAAGGGTTTACCACGCTCGCCAATCATCAAAATACAGATACCAAACAGAATGGTGAAAAAGATGATTTGTAGCATATTGCCTTCAGCATAGGCGGCAATTGGGTTGGTTGGTACCAGGTCGATAATGACTTGGCTCAGCGGCGGTGCTTCCGGTGCAACGAAGCTGCTGGTGGCACCCTCTGCCATATCGAACCCTTTGCCAGGGCCAATTAAGGTGGCGAGAGCAATGGCCATGGAGATTGCCAGTGCGGTGGTGAGTAAAAATAGCAGGAATGACTTCAGGCCGACTCGGCCCAACTTATTAACATCGCCCAAGCCGCAAACACCGCAGATCAGTGAGAAGGTAACCAGGGGGACTACCAGCATTTTCAGCGTGCTGATAAAGAGTGCCCCGACCACATGAAACAGCCCCTCAACCAGGTACGACTGCACCCACTCAACATCCGATAGGAAGGTGTTGATGATACTGCCTAAGATGAGACCGGCCACCATCCAGATTAAAATCTTGGTGGTCATTGTGCTCTTTGAAGACATGGAAACTCCATTTGTTGATTGACTATGTAGTGGTCATTTTTTAAAAAACTGTGGTTAGTGTACTACGCTTGAGGCGCGGTCGGGCAAGTCATGCTGTTTTTAGCTCGCGTGTATTTGTCTCAGCTGTTTCGATAGCGCGAGGCAGACTACAATACGTCATCATCAATATCTTTTTGCGGATCCCAGCCCTCTTTGTTGGCACGTTTAATCGCTTCACTCTGGATGCGTTCAAAGCACGCTCTTTTCTCTTCTGGAAGATTGCTGACCAAAAAGCCATATTTTTCCCACTCTTTGCTGGTTTTATCCCACAGATCCTGAATGGCCGTTGAGAGCCACCCCTCACAGGTTTCAGTTTCGGGGATCAGCCCAAAGACCCAAGCATCGCGGATAACCTTGCCCGTGTCGGTCATGCCGCCATTTTTGTCGTTATAAATACCCGCGTATTTGCTCATGTTTTTTCTGGTGCGCATATTCATGCTCCATTCAATATTTTGGGGTTTGAGTGGCCGCTGGCTACCCTTGGTCTGTTTTTTGACGACGCTGCCGTTTAATTTTTTTGTTGTTTTTACGGCGCTTCTCTCTCGCCGTTAGCTTCTTTTTGTCTGGGTTTTTAGCACCATAGGCTTTGCCCGATGCTTTGACTCGCTCGGGCCCTCGGTAGTGGCCGGGTAGCTCTTCGATGATGCGCCGTATCAGTTTCTGCTTTAGATAACGCTCAATGCTGGCGGCAAGATTCCACTCAGTGGGGTCAACTAGAGTGATGGCAAGGCCTTTGTTGCCCGCACGACCGGTACGACCGATACGGTGTAGGTAGCTGTCACCACGGCGTGCCATGGCGGAATTGAGCACCAAATCGACACCTTCGATATCCAAGCCGCGTGCCGCGAGGTCGGTGGCCACCAGTATATTAACTTTACCGTCATGCAGCAGATCCATAGCCCGGTCGCGGTGGTTCTGCTCCAGACTGCCGTGTAGAACCGTCGCACGCAGGCCCCTGTGCATCAGGTAGCTACCAATTTTTTCTGCCTTTTCACGGCTATTAGCAAAGACAATCGCCTTTTGATAGCGCTCGTTACGCAGTAACCAGTAGATCTGCTCTTGTTTGTGCTGTGCATTATCGCTGAGGATCATCTGTTGCAGAATGTTGGCGTGTCGATCCCACACCGTGTTGAGTGAAACCAACTCAGGTTGGTTCATTATCTGCTGAGCAATGACGCTAATGCTCCCTTTGCTGGAGGCGGATACCAGCAAGGTTTGGCGCTCACTATTACACTGTTCGGCAATGGCCAGAACATCATCACTCATCCCTAGATCTAACATGCGGTCGGCTTCGTCGAGCACCAGCATCTCAAGGTCAAGAAAATCGGCGGCACCTTTTTTCAATAACTCCAGTAGCCGCCCCGGAGTAGCGATGATGACATCGGGGTTGTGTTGGAGTAGTTCAAGCTGTGCATTGATATCGTCACCACCACTGATGAGATCTATTTTCAGGCGGGTGAATTTTGCCAGCTCACTGCAAACGCCATAGACCTGGGCGGCCAGCTCGCGTGTGGGTAGCAGTACCAGAGCACGGGTGCCGCCGGGGCTGGCTTTGCTTAGCATGGTGTGCAGCATCGGCACCAAAAAGGCGATGGTTTTACCACTGCCGGTTTCAGCATTGATCTGTAGATCAATCTGCTCTAGCGCCAGTGGGATCGCTTTAACCTGAACAGCGGTCGGATCCTTGATGTTCATCTCGTTAAGAGCGCGTAACAGTGAGCGATGGAAATTGAAATGTGCGAACAACGGAATGGCCTCTTGGTGGTGCGGTGGCGCATTTTAACAGAAAGCGGTTGTTAATGCCTATTGCTCAATATTGTCCTGCCTTAGGAGGGATATCAGGTTGCTGTTATCCGCGTGTCACCGTTACAATATGTGCGGTGGCTGTTTTGCCCCCTAATGAAGATCAGGACTTATGTTTAAATCCCTACCGCTGTTTATTGGCCTGCGCTATACCCGCGCTAAGCGCCGCAATCACTTTATCTCTTTTATCTCCCTTATCTCAATGATGAGTATCGCGCTCGGTGTCACGGCGTTGATTACGGTGCTATCGGTGATGAATGGTTTTGAGAAGGAGCTGCGTGAGCGGATTTTGGGGATGGCCTCCCACGCGACGATTACCGGCCATAATAACTCCTTACAAAACTGGCAGAGTCTGGCAGAGCTTGCGCATCAACACCCCGAGGTGGTGGGGGCAGCACCCTATATAGAAGGTGAGGGGATGTTGAGTAACGGTGATCGGGTGAGTGGTGTCGCGCTGCGTGGTATTGATGTGGCTCATGAAAGTGAGGTCTCTGAGGTCTCTGAAAAGATGATTGCCGGTGACTTGGCGCGGTTACAGCCGGGTGAGTATGGCATTGTTTTGGGTGTCGATTTGGCGCGTAGCCTGGGTCTCCTACTGGGGGAGAAGGTGAGCCTGATTGTCTCAAAGGCAAATATCTCGCCGGTCGGTATTATGCCGAGGATGAAGCGTTTTACGGTGGTGGGCATCTTCGAGGTGGGCATGTACGAGTATGATAGTGGCCTCGCCATTTTGCAGATAGAGGATGCCGCTAAGCTTTATAAAATGGAAGGTGAGGTGACCGGGCTGCGTTTGAAATTGAACGATATGTTTATGGCACCGCAAGTGGCGAAGGAGTTGGTTGAGGGGCAGTTTGGTCGGTACTACATGAGTGATTGGACGCGCAAACATGCTAACTTCTTTCGCGCTATCCAGATTGAAAAAACTATGATGTTTCTGATTTTATCGCTGATTATTGCGGTGGCGGCTTTTAATATCGTTTCGACACTGGTGATGGTGGTCACCGATAAGGCGGCGGATATTGCGATTCTCCGAACCCTGGGCGCAACACCCAATACGGTGCTGCTGATTTTTATGGTGCAGGGGTGTGTGATCGGTTTTGTCGGCACCACGCTGGGGCTGATTGGCGGGGTTTCACTGGCGCTGAATGTGGATACGCTGGTGCCCGCGTTGGAGTCGTTACTAAATACCAAGTTCCTGGATGCCAGTGTCTATTATATTACCGAGTTGCCATCTGATTTGCATTGGAATGATGTGATAAAAATTACCTCAATTTCATTTTCACTCAGCCTGTTGGCGACACTCTACCCCGCCTGGAATGCGGCAAAAATGCAACCTGCGGAGGTGCTGCGTCATGAGTAATCGAGTGGTTGAATGTCGGCATATTTCAAAGCAGTTTGATGATGTGGGGGAGAGCGTCAAGGTGTTGCAAGATGTCTCTATCGAGATAGAGGCGGGTGAACAGGTAGCCATTCTGGGCAGCTCAGGATCGGGTAAGTCGACCCTGTTGCACCTGTTGGGTGGGCTGGAGCTACCCAATCATGGCGAGGTCATCATTGCCGGTCAAAATATTGCCAAGCTGAGTGAAGCGGCACGAGGTCACCTGCGGAATAAAAATTTGGGGTTTATCTACCAGTTTCACCACTTGATGTCGGAGTTTACCGCGCTGGAAAATGTGGCGATGCCACTGCGTATTCGGGGTGATTCACCGGCGCAGGCGAATCAACAGGCGCGGGAGATATTGGCTCGTGTGGGTTTGGAGCCACGGGTAAACCATAAACCGGGAGAACTCTCTGGCGGTGAGCGGCAGAGAACAGCGATTGCCCGTGCCATGGTCAGTCGTCCACTCTGTATTTTAGCTGATGAACCCACCGGGAATCTTGACCCCCGCACGGCGGATGGTGTGTATGAGTTGATGCTGGAGCTTAATCGCGAGCAGAACACCAGTTTTGTGGTGGTTACCCATAATCATGATTTGGCGGCACGAATGGATCGCACTCTCTATCTGGAAGCGGGGGAGTTAAAGCCTTTTGAGGGCGCTGAATAAGTTACTGAGAGAGTGCTCACTGTAAGTGTGGCGTATTTTGTTTTAGGGGGGGGGGGCTTTGCGTGGGCGCTCTTTTCGTCTGCTAAGACTACGCACCACCATTATTCGCCAAAGCAGCTGGATGCTGAGGTACCCTAGAATGGCGAGTATCGTTCCAGTCAATAAGCTGCCCAGTAGCAACGGCTCCATAACACCATTCAGGCTCTGTGCGAGCCACTCGAACGAGGCCTCGAACTCAAGGTTTTGCGGGGGTATTCCCATAACCCAGGCACCTAGCCGATAGGCGGCATAATACATCGCAGGCATGGTGATCGGGTTGCTTATCCAGACAACCGCTACCGCAATCGGCAGGTTGACACGCCACCAAATAGCAACGATGGCGGCCAGTAACATTTGGAATGGGAGCGGGATATACATGATGAACAGGCCGACCGCAACCGCTTTGGAGACGGAGTGACGGTTCAGGTGCCACAAATTTGGGTCGTGCAGATGACTACCCAGGTGCTTAAGGTATTTATGTTTCTTAACCTCAGAGTGGTGAGGTAAAAGCCGTTTGATAAGTTTCCGAGGCATCCTACTTACGTTTTTTGTGGATAATAGTGCTAGCCTATTATCCATACTTTCTGATGGATCGGAACCATGTTGGCAAGGATTGCCTGTTTTTCTTTAGGTATTTTAATTTTACAGCAGCTTTCTCAGCTTCCATCATGGTATTGGTTGCTGCTGTTTGCAATGGCCTTTTTGGCGCTCAAGTGGTGCCGAACCTTGCAATGGCCGCTGTGGATAATGCTCGGAATGTTGTGGTGTGCGGGGCATACCGCATGGTTGCTGCACCAAGGGATTGATGATGCCGATGAAGGGCAAGATCTGCTGATTAACGGCAAAATTGTCTCGATTCCCGAACCACGTGAGCGTGGGTTACGCTTTCTCTTCTCTGTTGATCCTCACCCGAAAATCACTCGGCCACTGGGGTTAATTCAGCTCAACTGGTATGGCCAGGTGCCTGATCTGCAAATAGGCGAGCGCTGGCAGCTTAAGGTGCGTTTAAAAAAACCGAATGGTTTTATGAATCCTGGCGGCTTTGATTACGAAGGGTGGCTGTTTCAGAAGAAGATACGTGCCAAAGGGTATGTGCGCAGTGGGAAAAATGACCAGGATGCCAATCAGCGTTTAGCGGCCAGCCGTGGGCACTGGGTGGATCGTTACCGTCACTGGTTAAGTGATGAAATTGATCAGAGACTGCCGGAGAGTGAGTATGCCGGGATGATCAAAGCGCTCTCGATCGGTATGCGTCAGCAAATGAGTGACTCGCAGTGGCAGGTGCTTACCGCAACCGGTACTAATCACCTGATGGCAATTTCCGGGCTTCATGTGGGGCTGGTGGCGGGGCTGGCAATGTTGATGGTCGGCAGACTCTGGCGACTGTCGGCAACGCTCTGTTTGCGACTGCCCGCTAGAAAAGCGGCAGCCGTGGCAGGCTTGCTTGCCGCGCTTTTTTACGCCGCCATGGCAGGTTTTGCTATCCCTACCCAACGCGCACTGATTATGCTGGCGGTAGCGCTGGGCGCGGTGCTGTTGCAGCGCCAGATCACGGTAGCGCCGGTGTTGGCAATGGCGTGGCTAGTGGTGCTATTGATCGATCCATTTTCAACCCTTTCAATGGGTTTCTGGCTCTCTTTTGCAGCCGTTGCGGTCATTGTTTACAGCATGGGCGGTCGCTCTCACACTCGTGGGTTAAGCTGGCGCTACGCCCGAATACACTGGATTATTGGCATAGGTTTGGCACCACTGCTACTGTTCGCCTTCCTGAAAGTCCCACTCTACTCCTTTGTTGCTAATTTTATTGCCGTACCGGTGGTGGGTCTGCTGGTGGTTCCACTGGTACTGCTGGCGGTGATGTTGATGCCGCTGAGTAGCGCGCTGGGCGGTGGGCTGCTTATGGTGGCGAATCAACTCTTTCAGTGGCTCTGGCCGCTGTTGCAGGCAATTTCAAATTGGCCGTTTGCACAATGGACTCAGCAACAGCCACCGCTCTGGACGCTGTTTTGTGCTTTGCTGGGTGTGTTGCTGCTGCTCGCCCCCCGCAGCTGGCCGGGGCGCTGGGTTGGTCTATTATGGATTGCACCAATTTTGTTGGTTTCACCGCTACGCCCTCACGATGGCGCGCTTTGGTTTACACTGCTTGATGTGGGGCAGGGGTTGTCCGTGGTGGTGGAGACCGCTCACCATACCCTGATTTATGATACCGGAGCCGCCAGTGGGCGGATGGATAGTTCCAAGATGGTGTTACTGCCCTATTTACGCTCACAGGGCATCTCCTATGTTGACCGGCTGGTGGTCAGCCATGATGATCGGGATCACTCGGGTGGGGTGGCCTCACTACTGGAGGGGGTTGCGGTGGGCGAACTCATGACACCGGATATTGAACGCTTTATGGGTGATCGACACCGAACCTGTCAGGCGGGTTATCAATGGCACTGGGATGGGGTTCAGTTTTCATTTCTTCACCCGGAGGAGCCGGCTCAGTGGCGCGGTGATAATAACCGCTCATGTGTGTTGAAAATCCAATCTTCAGGTGGCACGGTGTTGATTGTGGGTGATATTGAGAGGCGAGTTGAGCGACAGTTGGTGGAGCAGTTCAATGGCAGCCTGGCGAGTGATATTTTGGTGGCGGGGCATCATGGCAGTAATAGCTCTTCATCTGCCCGCTTTATCGAAGCAGTTTCGCCTCAATATGTGCTTTATGCAGCAGGTTATCGCAATCGATATCGATTTCCCCATGCGGACGTGGTGCAGCGCTTTGTCGATCAGCAGACAAAACAGCTAAATAGTGCTGAGAGTGGTGCTATACAGTTTAAGATTTCTCCTCAACAGGGTATCCTTGCAGTAGAAGAGTTTCGCTTGCGTATGAGGCGCTTGTGGCACCGCCATTGAAAAAGGTGCTTGCCACACAGGGTTGTATCTATATTTTAATTTATCACCGTTGCAGGAGTATCTAGGTGCTAGAAATTATTAAGTCAGGTGGCTGGTTGATGTGGCCGATTATGCTGTGCTCGGTGTTGGCAATGGCGCTGATTGGAGAGCGTTTGTGGGCACTGCGTAAGAGCCGCATTATTCCTGAGCATCTGGTCGCTCAGATTTGGGGCTGGAAAAAATCGAAACAGCTGAATGCCGAAAAGCTGGCCACGCTGCGAAAATCATCTGCACTGGGTGCGGTTTTGTCTTCAGGCCTAGTTAACATGAACCACAGTCGCGAGGTGATGAAGGAGAGCATTGAAGAGACGGGGCGACATGTGGCGCACTCGCTGGAACGCTACTTGACAACATTAGGCACCATCGCCTCAATTACACCGCTGCTTGGCCTGTTAGGAACGGTTGTCGGTATGATCAAAGTGTTTAACGCCATTCTGCATGAGGGTGTGGGTGATCCGGGTGTATTGGCCGGTGGTATTTCCGAAGCCTTGATCACCACCGCCGCCGGTTTGTCAGTGGCGATACCAACACTGATTTTTTACCGCTATTTCCGCGCTAAGGTCGATGCGTTAGTGATTGAAATGGAGCAGGAGTCTATAAAGCTGGTTGAGATCATTCATGGTGAGCGGGAGGCGTCTAAACCATGAATTTTCGTCCGCAAAAGAGCGAGGAGGTAGATGTTAACCTCACGCCGCTGATTGATGTGGTGTTTCTGCTGCTGATCTTCTTTATGGTCTCAACCACCTTTCAAGATCAGTCGGAGATCAATATTCGTCTGCCGACAGCCTCTGAAGAACCCAAAGAGATTAAGGTCGATAGCATCGATATTACGATTAATGCACAGGGGCAGTTCTTTATTAATAACCGTCCACTGGTGAATGCTCAGCTGGTCACCCTGAAGCGTGCCATACAAGAAGTTGCGGGCAGTAACAAAGATCCACTGGTGATTGTTAAGGCCGATGCAATGACCCCCCATCAGGCGGTGATTATGGCGATGGATGCCAGTCGTCAACTCGGCTTTGGCCGGCTCGCTTTTGCCACCATCCAAGATGAAAAGTAGTGAATGAATAATCCAAGTAATAACAACACCTCAGTTCATGCTTACCGTCGCCTGCTCAGTTATGTAAAACCCTATTGGAAAGGGTTTTTGCTGGCAATCGCTACCATGATGGTGATTGCCGCAACTGAAGTCGGCTTTGTCGCCTTGATGAAGCCGCTGCTTGACGGCAGTTTTGTTGAAAAAGATCCTGACGTTATTAAATGGATGCCCTTTCTGTTGGTGGGTATTTTCCTACTGCGCGGGGTAGCTGGTTTTATCTCAACCTACTGTATGACCTGGGTGGGGCGCAATGTTATTCGTGATCTGAGAATGCTGATGTTTGCCCACATTCTTCACCTGCCGGTGAGCTATTTTGATAGCCAAACCTCATCTCATTTGACGGTAAAAATGATTAACCATGTGGAGCAGCTTTACTCCGCTTCAACTACTGTACTGACGGTGTTGGTGAAGGATAGCCTGACTGTAATAGGATTGCTGGCATGGATGTTTTATCTCAACTGGCAGTTGGCGATGGTGTTCCTGGTGATCGGCCCCATCATTGCGTTAGTGGTTGCGATAATCAGCAAGCGTTTTCGTGTCATCAGTCGGAATATTCAAAACTCCATGGGTGATGTATTACATTCAGCCAAGGAGTCTGTCGAGGGGCAGCGGGTGGTTAAGATTTTTGGTGGTCACGGGCATGAGTATCAGACCTTTCACAAAAATGTTGAATACAACCGCCGCCAACATATGAAAATGGCGGTTGCCAATGCGATGAATGCACCACTGGTACAGTTGATCGCCTCCTTTGCCCTGGCAGCCGTTATCTATATTGCGACCTCTGGCGACATGATGGAGGAGGTGAGTGTCGGTACCTTTATGTCCTTAATGGCGGCAATGATGCTGATGATGCCGGCACTCAAGCGTTTAACCAATGTTAATGTGCAATTGCAGGCGGGTATTGCCGCCTGTGAAAGCGTTTTTGAGGTGATGGATACCGCCGCCGAAGTTGATCAGGGGAGCTTGAGAATTGAGCGATTAACCCAGGGTATTGAGTACCGCAATGTGAGCTTCCACTACCCGGGGCAAGCTGAAAATGTGCTTAAAAATATCTCATTTGAGGCCAAGCCGGGTGAAACCATCGCCTTTGTTGGTCGCTCAGGCTCCGGGAAATCGACCTTGGTGAGCCTGCTGCCTCGCTTCTACCCAGCCTCTGAGGGCGAAGTGTTGATTGATGGCCACCCCGTGGAGGCGTATCAACTGGAGAACTTGCGGGATAACATCGCTCTGGTGACTCAGCAAATCACACTATTCAATGATACCTTGGCGAACAATATTGCTTATGGCTCGCTGCGTGGAGCCACTCAGGAGGAAGTTGAGCAAGCCGCCGAAGATGCCAATGCCATGGAGTTTATCGGTAAATTCCCGGAAGGGCTAAACACCATGGTGGGTGAGAACGGTATTTTGCTCTCGGGAGGACAGCGTCAGCGCATCGCCATCGCCCGGGCGTTGTTGAAAAACGCTCCCATTCTGATTCTTGATGAGGCCACCTCGGCGTTGGACACTGAGTCAGAGCGTCTGGTGCAGCGCGCACTCGAACGGCTAATGAGTAACCGAACCACCTTAGTGATTGCACATCGACTCTCGACGATAGAGCGGGCCGACAAGATTGTGGTGATGGACGATGGCGGTATTGTCGAGAGTGGGAGTCATCAGGAGCTTCTGGCCCAGCAGGGCTACTACGCAAAACTGCACAAGCTACAGTTCCACGATATTGAACATTGACCCTGTGTAATGAATAAAATTGAAAATATCTGGTATGGCCAGTCACCCTGGCGCTATCTGTTACTCCCTTTTTCAGCGCTGTTTTGTCTGCTTTCAACACTAAAACGGTGGACCTATCGCCTCGGTTTGATCAAGCCACAAAAGGTGAAGGTTCCTGTTATTGTTATTGGCAATATCTCTGTTGGTGGTACCGGTAAAACACCCTTGGTTGCCTGGATGGTGGATCATTTGCGCTCGCAGGGTTACAAGCCGGCAATTATTAGCCGTGGTTATGGCGGAAAAGCCAAAAAATGGCCGCAGCAGGTGCGTAGTGACAGTGACCCGCAGATGGTAGGGGATGAGACAGTGCTGCTTGCTCGCCGTTGTGGGTGTCCTGTAGCCGCCGCACCCCAGCGCATCAGCGCGGCACGCGCACTGCTCAAATATGCTGATTGTGACATTATTATCTCAGATGATGGTTTACAACACTACGATATGCATCGTGACCTTGAGATTGCGGTGGTGGACGGGGTGCGGCGCTTCGGCAATGGTCACTGCCTGCCCGCAGGTCCATTGCGTGAGCCGGTTAGCCGCCTCAACAGCGTGGATATGGTAGTGATTAATGGTGTGGCAGGGCGCAATGAGTTCTCTATGAAACTTAAGGGTGATCAGCTGACCCGTATTGACAAGCCTCATATTGTTCAACCCTTGAAAGCACTGGCAGGGTGTCGTGTGCATGGGGTTGCAGGCATTGGTAATCCCAAACGTTTTTTTGACCAGCTACGTGCCAGTGGCCTGGAGGTTATCGAACACCCGATGCCAGATCATCACCCTTATGATGCGTCTGATATTCAGTTTTCGGATGACCTTCCGGTTATTATGACAGAAAAAGATGCGGTAAAATGTCAGGGATTTGTGAATGAACATCACTGGGTTTTGCCGGTGAGTGCTGAACTGGATGATGTTTTTGTACATCGTCTTAATCTATTGCTAAAGAGGATCAATAATGGATAAGCGTCTACTGGATATCTTGGCATGTCCTGTTTGCAAGGGCCCTTTGGTTTATCAAAAAAGCAGCGAAGAGCTGATCTGCAAGGTTGATCGGTTGGCTTATCCCATCCAGGATGATATCCCGGTGATGCTGGAGAGCGATGCTCGCCAACTCCCTGCTGATGAGGAGGTTGAATGACCTTTCATGTGGTTATTCCGGCACGATTTTCTGCCAGCCGGTTGCCAGGTAAGCCGTTGCTCGATATTGCGGGAAAGCCGATGATTCAACATGTTTACGAGCGTGCCAGTGAGGCGGGTGCGGCATCGGTTATTATCGCCACCGATGATCAACGCATTGCCGATGTGGTCAGCGGTTTTGGCGGCGAGTGTTGTATGACATCGGCGGATCACGCTTCGGGTACTGATCGCCTTTCAGAGGTGATTGAAAAAAAAGCGCTGGCTGATGATGAGATTGTGGTCAATGTCCAAGGAGACGAGCCATTGATCCCCCCCGCGTTGATTCGACAGGTAGCGCAGGGGCTTGCAGAACGGCCTCAGGCCAGTGTTTCCACACTCTGTGAGCGGATTACCACGGCGGGTGAGTTGTTTGATCCTCATGTTGTGAAGGTGGTGCGTGATATTAATGATTACGCCATCTACTTCAGTCGAGCTGTTATCCCGTGGGATCGGGATGCCTTCTCCTCCACCAGTGAAATGCTACCCGAGCGCTCCGATCACTATCGACACATCGGCCTGTATGGTTACCGCTGTGGCTTTCTGCGTCGCTATGTAACTTGGCCGCTCTCTGGTTTAGAACAGATGGAGTCTTTGGAGCAGCTACGGGTGTTATGGAATGGTGAGCGTATCTATGTGGAGGAGGCGAGCGAACAGCCAGGATTGGGGGTGGACACTCCCCGTGATCTGGCGGAGGTGAGGTCAATAATCCTACAGCAGCAGTGAAAATGGCAAGGTAGTTGCAGCTTTTTGGTTGGAAACCGAGGTTAATCCTAGCTCAGGTAGTCTATAAATTGTGTGCCGTGCTAAAGATCATCCTTATATGGACGATGCCGATGGATACCCAATATAATAACCAAAAAGATAATGCGCTATGGCTAGAATAAAAGATGAGCGATTGGCTGAAGGCGAGGTTCTGGTTTCTGTCACTGTTATTGCTGCTGAGTTGAGCGAGGTGATGAAAATTGCCAAAGAGATCTCAATTGGTGCCAAAAATGCCAAGGCTATTGCCGCACGTGCTGGCGATAAAGCCCGTGGTTTTCAACCCATTACCAACTTCATAGATGATATGGCACGCCATACACTGACCATGGTGCGCCAGATAGATCAAGAGGCGTTGAGTGTCTCGCGGATCTGCTCCCAAGAGATTCGTACCAATGATGCCAAGCGTCGTATGCATGACGTTATCAGGCGTGTCGAACACCCCTCATTGTTAAAGTCATTCCAAGGTGTCGTCACTGATATTGACGCACGTTTGATCGCGTTGCGCCGAGAGTTCGATAAACGTCTCGATCACTTGGCCGAGTTGTTGGACAGCATTAACAGTGATATGCGTGCCGCCACCGCTATCTCATCCAGCTGTCGGGTGGAGGCTTCCCGTGCGGAAGAGTTTCGTGAGGGGCTGGGGGTGGTTGCCGATAATCTTGAACAGGCGGTTGAAGTGATCAAAAAGCATGTAAAAGAGTGCTCTTCACGGCTGCAACATGCACAGCGATTAAAACAAGCCATTTATAAAAAATAGATCACTACTCAGCGTATTCATCATTGGCCTTAAGTTGAGGCCAATGATGAATACGCTGAGTAGTGACAAATATAGTTGAGGAGTTGCGATGAAAGCTACCATCCTTTATGAAGGAAAGCACCAGTGGACTGTTTTTGGGCGTGATCCGGATAAGCCTGAAAAAATTATTGATACCAATCAGTATCTTGTTTCTACCCCCAGTCGTGCGCTGCTGATTGATCCCGGCGGTATTGAGATCTTCTCATCCATGCTGGCCGCTACGCTGCATCATGTGTCGGTGGATCAGATTACCGATCTGTTTGCCTCACATCAAGATCCCGATATTATCTCATCCCTTGGCTTGTGGGATCAGGTTTTACCCAATGCACGGTTGCACTCCCCCTGGTTGTGGGAGAGCTTTATTCGTCACTTTGGTTTAAATAATATTGAGTATGTTCCACTTCCCGATGACGGAGGCACCATTGATCTGGGTGATCTATCGTTGCAATTAGTTCCTGCACACTATTTACACTCTTCCGGCAACTTCAATATCTACGACCCACAAGCCAAAATTTTATTTTCAGGCGATGTGGGCGCTGCACTGGAAGCGGATGGTGCGCCGATGTTTGTTGACGATTTTGATGAGCATATCCCGAAAATGAAAATGTTCCACCAGCGCTGGATGCCCTCTAATCGGGCAAAAAATGACTGGGTCAGCCGAGTACGTCGCTTGGATGTAGATATTCTAGCACCCCAGCACGGTCGCCTGTATCGAGGAGCCGATGTGAAACGCTTCCTGGATTGGTTTGAAGCGCTTGAGGTCGGTGTGGGTGTTTAGTCTGACCTGACTAGGTTTTATGGGGGGCAGCATGCAAAAAAATATTTTAGTGGTTATCGTGGCACTTTTGTCTCTCCTCTACCTACTCAATCCGACCGCAGGTCTGCTGGAGTTGATCCCTGATAATATCCCGGGGATCGGCAACTTGGATGAGGCAACTGCGGTCTTTTTGCTGATCTCCTGCCTGCGCTATTTTGGCTTTGATATGGCGAATTTATTCAAACAGCGTAAAAAGTGATATTTGTCATCCGTTCGCGTTGACTTCACACGCCTCTCTTTCCGGCTTGAACCGCTCTCTCCATTGCCGTAAAGTGCCCGCATGAATCCTACCTTTGTACATCTTCGACTCCACTCCGAATTCTCTATGGTTGACGGCATGGTGCGCTTTAAGCCGCTGGTTAAAGCGGTGGCGGCGGCTGATATGCCTGCGGTGGCCTTAACTGACCAGAGCAACCTGTTTGGCTTGGTGAAGTTTTACAACGCGGCGGTATCCGCCGGTGTGAAGCCGATCATCGGCTGTGATATCTGGTTGAATAATGAAGATGAACCCAATCAACCCTTCCATCTGCTGCTATTGAGTAAAAATCAGCAGGGGTATCGAAACCTTATTGAGATCATTTCACAAAGCTATACCGAGGGGCAGCACCACGGAAAAGCGATTGTTCGCCGTGCGTGGGTTGCCGAGAAGTCAGCCGGGTTAATTGCACTTTCGGGGGGGCGGCAGGGTGATGTTGGTCAGGCACTGCTGGCGGGGAATCGCGAGCAGGCGGCGCGCTATTTGAGTGAATGGAAGGCGATATTTCCTGATCACTTCTATCTGGAGCTGACGCGGACCGGGCGCGCTAAGGAGAGTGAGTATCTGCATCTGGCGGTTGAGTTGGCGACAGCAACGGATACCCCCGTGGTGGCCACCAATGAGGTCTGTTTTATCACCAGGGATGATTTTGAAGCGCATGAGTTGCGTGTCTGTATCAATGAAGGGCGGGTGTTGGATGACCCCCATCGACCTAAAAACTACTCTGATCAGCAATATTTGCGCACCCCGCAGGAGATGGCTGAGCTATTTTCGGATATTCCAGAGGCGCTGGCTAATACGGTTGAAATAGCTAGGCGCTGTAGTGTTGAGGTGAGTCAGGGTACCTATTACCTGCCTGACTTTCCGGTGCCGCAAGGCTTGACCATGGATGACTATTTTCGCCAGCTCTCCCGCGAAGGGCTGGAGAAGCGGCTCGATTTTCTGTTTGATCGCGAGGCGGCCGATTTTTCCGAGCGTCGCAAGCCCTATGATGAACGGTTAGAGATTGAGCTCAGTGTCATCATCGGTATGGGGTTTCCCGGTTACTTTTTGATTGTTGCCGATTTTATCCGCTGGGGTAAGCGTAACGGTGTACCCGTGGGGCCTGGGCGTGGTTCGGGTGCTGGTTCACTGGTTGCCTATGCACTGGATATTACGGATCTTGACCCGTTGGCATATGACCTGCTGTTTGAGCGTTTTCTGAATCCAGAGCGTGTCTCAATGCCCGATTTTGATATCGATTTTTGTATGGATGGGCGTGACCGCGTGATCGATTATGTGGCGCAGCTTTACGGGCGCGATAAGGTCTCGCAGATTATCACCTATGGCACCATGGCGGCGAAGGCCGTGGTGAGGGATGTGGGGCGCGTCATGGGCCACCCCTATGGGTTTGTTGATCGCATCTCCAAGATGATTCCGTTTGAACCGGGTATGACCTTGAGCAAGGCGATGGAGATGGAGCCGGAGTTCAAGCGTGAATATGAAGAGAACGAAGAGGTCGCAGCGCTGCTGGATATGGCCTTTAAGCTGGAAGGGCTGACCCGTAACGCCGGTAAACATGCCGGAGGTGTAGTTATTAGTCCCACCAAACTCACTGATTTTGCCCCCCTCTACTGTGAGGAAGGTGGCGCGTCACTGGTCACACAGTTTGATAAAAATGATGTGGAATCAGTCGGTTTGGTGAAGTTTGATTTCCTGGGGCTACGCACCCTTACCATCATCGACTGGACAATTAAAAACATCAAAAAATCCACAGGTGAAGAGATCGATATTATCTCGATTCCGCTGGATGACCGCGCTTCATTTACGTTGTTGCGAGGCTGCAAAACCACCGCAGTATTTCAGCTAGAATCCCGGGGTATGAAGGATTTGATTAAACGGCTCCAGCCCGACTGTTTTGAAGATATTATCGCCCTAGTGGCGCTGTTTCGACCGGGTCCATTGCAATCGGGCATGGTGGATAACTTTATTAACCGTAAACATGGCCGCGAGCGGGTCTCCTACCCCGATGCCCAGTGGCAACACGACTCTCTAAAGGAGATCTTGGAGCCTACCTACGGCATCATTCTCTACCAAGAGCAGGTGATGCAGATCGCCCAAGTACTCTCAGGATATACCCTGGGTGGTGCCGACATGCTGCGTCGTGCTATGGGCAAGAAAAAGCCTGAAGAGATGGCCAAGCAGCGTAAAAGCTTCGAAGAGGGTGCCATAAATAATGGTGTTGATGGCGAGCTGGCAATGAAGATCTTTGATCTGGTTGAGAAGTTTGCTGGTTACGGTTTCAACAAATCACACTCGGCCGCCTATGCGTTGGTCTCCTATCAAACGGCCTGGCTCAAGGCGCACTATCCGGCGGCTTTTATGGCGGCGGTGATGTCGGCAGATATGGATAACACCGATAAAGTGGTAATTTTGGTGGATGAGTGCAGTGATATGAAATTGAAGGTGGTGCCGCCGGATGTGAATGCTTGTGCTTATCAATTCACCGTGCTGGATCAGCAGACGGTGTTGTATGGGCTGGGGGCGATTAAGGGGGTAGGTGAGGGCGCTATCGAGAATATCATCAACGAGCGTCAGCAAAATGGCCCCTATCAAGATCTGTTTGATTTCTGTCGTCGTAGCGACCTGCGTAAGGTCAATAAGCGGGTGCTGGAGGCGCTGATACGGGGTGGTGCCATGGATAATATTGGCCCCAACCGTGCCACGCTAATGCACAACATCGAAACCGCACTGCGCATGGCCGATAAACACAACAAAGACCAGCTCTCTGGGGTGATGGATATGTTCGGCTTTGTCGAGCAAGCCTCAGAGGCTGGTGAGAGTGCTGGCTACTACGATGTGACACCGGAGTGGAAAGAGGATTATCGCCTGAAACTGGAAAAAGAGACCCTTGGACTCTTTCTCACCGGTCACCCGATCCAGCCCTACGCGGCAGAGCTGCGTAACATGACAACTTCACGTATTGTTGAGCTGAAACCGGCACGAGGTAGTCGTGTGGTGGTGGCTGGCCTGCTGCTGGAGATACGTATGATCAACTCTCGCCGTGGGAAAATGGCGATCATAACGCTGGATGACCGCAGTGCACGCATTGAATTTACGCTCTTCTCCGAGGCGCTGGAACGCCACAGTGATATTCTGTTGAAAGATAATATCTTGGTGGTTGAAGGGGATGTCAGCAATGATGACTACAGTGGCGGCCTGCGGCTGAACTGCAAAGAACTCTACGACCTGACCCAGGCACGGGAGCAGTTTGCCAAGCAGATGGTGATTCGTTTTGACCATGCCGGTGCGGCCGATGGTTTGCTGGATAACCTCAGTCAGCGCTTAACTCCCTATCGAAAAGGGGCGTGTCCTCTGCTTGTTGAGTATCATAATAGTGATGCCAAAGCTGAACTCCGTTTTGGTGACGGCTGGCGACTGCGCCCGGAAGAGCCGTTGCTAGACTCACTGCGTGAGCTGCTGGGCGATAAAAATGTAGAGATTGTCTATCGTAAAAATGCGCAGTGATCGAGCGCTGGTTTTTCATGGTGGCCGCCTTATGTCGTCTTTTACGGTAAAAAGCCTTACAATCAACGATTCGAGAGCAAGTAAAACTTGAGTGATAAAGAATGAATATGAATTTTCTGGATTTTGAACGCCCCATTGCCGAATTAGAGGCGAAAATAGAAGAGCTGCGTCATGTTGGAAATGACTCTGAGATTAACCTCTCCGACGAAATCAGCACGCTACAGGAGAAGAGTAAAAAACTCACTGAAGAGATCTTCTCCAAACTGAATGCGTGGCAGGTCTCTCAATTGGCACGCCACCCTCAGCGCCCTTATACCATGGATTACATCGAACGTATCTTGACGGACTTTGAAGAGTTGCACGGTGACCGTCACTTCGCAGATGATCCTGCTCTGGTGGGTGGAATTGGTCGCCTGGATGGTCGCCCGGTCATGGTGATCGGTCAGCAGAAGGGGCGTGATACCAAAGAAAAAATACGCCGTAACTTTGGTATGCCACGCCCTGAAGGGTACCGCAAGGCTCTGCGCCTGATGGAGATGGCCGAGCGTTTTAAAATGCCGATTTTGACCTTTATCGATACCCCTGGTGCTTATCCGGGGATTGATGCAGAAGAGCGTAACCAATCGGAGGCGATTGCCAAAAACCTTGAAGTGATGGCGCGACTTAAAACACCGATTATCTGTACCGTTATTGGTGAAGGTGGCTCAGGTGGGGCGCTGGCAATCGGGGTGGGTGATCGCATTATGATGTTGCAGCACGCTACCTACTCGGTTATCTCTCCCGAAGGGTGTGCCACTATTTTGTGGAAAAGTGCAGAGCGTGCCTCTGATGCAGCGGAAGCGATGGGTATCACCGCCAAGCGTCTTAAAGAGCTGGCACTCATTGATACCATTATTTCTGAGCCACTGGGTGGCGCGCATCGTAATATGGATGCGATGGCAGAGAGCTTAAAAGCGGCGCTGCTTGATAACTTGAACAGCCTTGATCAGCTCTCAGAAGAGCAGCTATTGTCGACCCGTTACGATCGCCTGATGTCACTAGGCAACTTTAAAGAGCAGTAAATCAACTCTTCTGTATCGCGATGAAAAACTCTGTTTATGACGCTCTCTCCACAGCAACTACTCGCCAAACTGCCTGAGTTTTCACCGCAGAAAACCCTCTGGGTCGCCTATAGTGGCGGCCTGGATTCAACCGTTTTGCTGCACGCTTTGAGTCAACTCGCGGCTACGGATCACCTGAAAAACCCTCTCTGCGCCATACACATTCACCACGGTCTGAGCATTAATGCGGATGAGTGGCGGTTGGCGTGTGCCCGCAGTGCCGACAACATGGGTGTCTGCTTTGAATCAACGGCGGTGGATGCTCAGCCAAAAACCGGTGAAAGCCCTGAAGCAACCGCACGCGAAGCCCGTTACCAGGCCATTGCGGCAAAGATGAAGGTGGGTGATGTGTTGCTGACCGGGCATCACCAGGATGATCAAGCAGAAACTGTATTAATACAGCTATTGCGAGGTTGTGGCATCAAAGGGCTAGCCGCAATGCCAGCCACTCAACCCTTTGCGGCGGGTCAACTCAACCGCCCGTTACTCGCCTATTCACGCCAACAATTACAAGATTATGCTGAATATCACCAGCTCAGCTGGGTAGAGGATGAGAGTAATCAAAACAGTGATTATGATCGAAACTACCTGCGTAACCAGATAATTCCACAGCTACAATCGCGCTGGCCGAGTATGAACGCTACCCTGAGTCGTAGCGCCTCACACTGTGCAGAAAGTGTGCAGCTTTGCAATGAGTTGGCGGCGCAGGATCTGTGCAATATAGCGCTGGCGGATCCAATGACACTGCCGGTTAGCGAACTACTGGCGCTGAATTGTGCGCGGCAGAATAATCTACTGCGCTACTGGATCTCAAGGCAGGGGCTGCCACTGCCCACCAGTCGACAACTGCAACAAATAACCACAAGGCTGCTCATTGCTAAAACAGATGCCATGCCACAGGTGGCTTGGCGCGGGGCGGAAGTGCGGCGTTTCTCTGGCAAACTCTATTTGCTCTCGCCGTTGCTACCCCATGACACCCGCCAGATTTTAGAGTGGTCTGCACAGCAACCCTCGTTTTTCATTGAGTCGTTGGGGTTAACATTGCAGCGCAGCGAGCTCAATATTGTTCAAGAATATGAGGTTCAAATACGCTTCCGCCAAGGTGGTGAGGCTATTCGCCTACCAAACAAGCGCCACCACACCTCACTTAAAAAGCTGTTTCAGAAACAGGGCGTACCCCCTTGGCAGCGAAATCGCCTGCCGTTGTTGTATGTAAGAGGCGAGTTGCTGGAAGTTGCGGGCTTGTAGGGATAAAGGCCTAATTGCTATTTTTTTGTTAATTTTTTGTTTCCGAGCGCGGTGATTTCAGGGGGGTATTGATGGTTGATTGTTGTAGATACTTTTTATGTAATTGAAAAGTAGTTATTTTTTGTGTTATTTTTGCTGTTGTGAAATGCTTAAATTTGAGTGCTATTTTGAGGCTTTT
>JALSJH010000015.1 GCA_026989455.1 Chromatiales bacterium
GGGCAAGACCCTTACCATGGTGAAGGTCAGGCTCACGGTTTAAGCTTTAGTGTGCCGGATGGCATCAAAATACCCCCTTCGTTGCGTAATATATATAAAGAACTCAATCGTGATTTGGCGATGGATATTCCCACTTCGGGTAATTTGGAGGGGTGGGCAAAGCAGGGGGTTTTGTTGCTGAATGCTTCACTAACGGTTCGTGCCGCAGAGGCAAACAGCCACAGTAAGCAGGGGTGGTTACGCTTTACCGCTGCCTGCATTAAACATATTAATGCGCAGAGGGAAGGGGTGGTTTTTTTAGCTTGGGGGCGGTTTGCCCATGATCTCTGCTCGGTGATTGATACCACTAAGCACTGTGTAATCAAAACATCACATCCAAGCCCGTTGGGTGCTCACAAAACGGGGAAAGATTTTAGCGCATTTCTAGGGTCAGGCTGTTTTTCACGGGCTAATGATTATTTGAAACAACAGGGAGGGTTGCCAGTGCGTTGGTCGCAGCTATAAAGAAATCTGCTAACGATTCAGCCTGTTTATATTTTGCCTCGAATTGGGGCGTTTCGTGCGGAAAGATGGTGGCTCCCCCCGGACTCGAACCGGGACACCCGAAGGCGGGGGATTTTGAATCCCCTGCGTCTACCAATTCCGCCAGGGAGCCATATCATTACTCCTGTCAGGAGAGAGCCTCTCTGCCAGTGCGCGCCATTATAAGGAGTTTTTTAAAAACAGCAACCCTAATCCTCGGGCTGCTGCGCTAGTGCTTGACGTTGGCTCCGGATGTCGCTACCTTTTCAGTGCGCTGGATTAACAGCGTGCAGACAAGGAAATACTACGGAGGGTATATTATGTCGCGAATTAAGATAGTTATATTGTTGTTGCTGTTGTGTTTGCCGGTTATTTTGATGGCGGATGTGGTGGTGGATATTAATAGCGCAGATCATTCAACTATCGCCAAGCACGTGAAGGGTGTGGGTGATAAAAAAGCGTTAGAGATTGTACGTTACCGTGAAAAAAATGGTCTCTTTTCGTCAGTGGATGAGTTGGTTAAGGTTAAAGGTATTGGTCGCAAGACCGTTGAAGCCAATCGCAAAATTTTAACCGCTACGCAACAGTAGGGATCAGTAAATTGGTTTTATAACCGGGTCCTATCTTCTGGTCCCGGTTTTTTTATGGGTTCAATATGACATTTCACAAAAATAGTGAGCTTTGCACGAAAAATAGCTTTCTTCCCAGCAAGGAAAAAATGTTAGCGCTATTGTTGATGCTCACCCTAATGCCAGCAGCGAGCCTTGCTGATCAGTTAACTCCCCAGCCGGGAGAGTATCGCTTTACATTCGATAATGTTCAGCTGCCGGGAAAGGAGTCCATGGGGCTTCTGGGTGGAAGTTATCTGCTGCGACAGGGTAAGTGGTACGGTGGACTGGGAACATACAGCGCGGTCAGTGGACGGCGAGGTGGTTTTTACACCATTGGCCTTGAGTTTGGCCGTACTTTCCCTTTGAGTGGTTCATGGCAGCTCAATGCTGGCGGATTTGTAGGTGGCGGCGGCGGTGGCTCTGCCCCTCAAGGGGGTGGTTTGATGTTGCGGGAATTTTTCGCTGTTGAGTATCTTTCAGGTCATAATACATACTCTTTGGGGGTGAGTGGCGTACAGTTTCCGAACGGTGACATCAACAGTGAGCAGTTGATATTGGGTTATCATCGTCGCTTTGAATCACTTTTTTCTTCGGTAGATTATAGTGTCGCGAATCTGGATGATGATCTACTCTCATTATTGAATATCGGCAAGAATGTTGGGCTTGAGCGCTATCAGTTTTCGGCTCAATTTAAACACTACTATCCCACTTCAGGCTCCCGAATGACCACGGGGCGAATTCACCCGGATGCCATGCGGCTGCTGGGTGCCAAGATACGCTATTTTCCTGTGGACTCATTTTATACCGGCTTGGCTACCTACGGTGCTAATGGTGGTGAAGTTGATGGTTTTGCCCAGCTTGGGTTGATTGCAGGCATGGCGTGGCCGCTGACATCAGTTATCAGCGGTAATGTTGAGCTGCAAGTAGGGTCTGCGGGAGGCGGTCGGGTGGAGACTGGAGGGGGTTTTATTGTTGTCAGCGAGCTGGGTTTAAACCTGTCATTGAGTGACTCATTCACCCTTGGGGTTGAGGTGGGCTATATGACAGCACCCGGTGGTGATTTTTCAGCTACCAGTTATACGCTATCAGCGGGCTATCAATATGATGCTCTCGGTATTTCAGAGCTGTCCAGACCGCTGCTAACCGATCGTGGCTTGGCGCTTCGTGATTGGCGCGTGCGTCTGTTGCATCAAAGTTATCTTCCCATAACTGGGAGTGTGATGCGCAAGCCAGGCTCAGGTGTGGCGAATAACGTGCGAGTTGATCAGGTTGGCATGGCCATGGATCTATTTGTGACACCAAAAATTTACCTCTCCGGCCAGGCTATGGGTGCCTATGCCGGGGGTGCCGGTGGATATGCCGTGGGGATGTTTGCTTTAGGGTATCGACAACCGGTTACAAACTCGCTCTCTTTGGGAGGAGAAGTGGGCGTGGGATCGGCAGGTGGCGGTGGCTTAGCGGTTGGCGATGGTCTGGTCGGGCACGCCTATTTGACCGCCGAGTATGAAATCAATAAACAAGTTGCACTGGAAGCGGCAGCGGGTCGCTTTGAGGCATTGGAGGGGTCGTTGAGCGCTCATCTGATTCAACTGTCACTCATCTATCGGTTTTCTGAGATTGTCTCTACACAGTAGCTTTTTCTGCTTATATGTTCGCTTTATACTGTGTTAACCTTTCGAACCATTTCTACTAATGGCGCATCACTAGGCTGGAGATTTTCAGATTCATGTTTAAAAAGTTACTTATCCTATTGGTTTTGTCTGTCGCCGTTAGTTCGCTGGCAGTTGCAGTGCCCACGCCACAACAAATTCAGTTGTTTCAATCCTTAAGTGGAGAGGAGCAGGAGCGACTGCTTGAGCAGTACGGTGTTGGTGGTGATGTTTCACCTCCTGCTCAGCGCGGTAACTGGCAAGATCAAGTCAATACTCCGCAGGTAACAGCGCCCACCGTTGAAGAGGTAGAACAGCATCAAAAAAAGCAGGAGACAATAAGTAATATTTTTATTGAACCTCCCACGGCTGAAAATGAGATTCCTCATTTTGGTTATGATGTTTTTAGGGGTAGCCCGAGTGCTTTCGCACCGGCGACAGATATCCCGGTGCCGAGTGATTATATCATTGGCCCTGGTGATGAAATATATATACAGATTTTTGGTAAAGAGAATGCCGACTATAGCCTGACTGTTTCGCGTGATGGCTCGCTGAATTTCCCCCGTGTCGGTGTGATTAGTGTGGCGGGACTGAGTTTTGATGAGCTTAAAAAACAGTTAACCCAACGCATTAAAAAACAGTTTATAGGCGTTCAATCACATATCTCCATGGGTACCTTGCGCTCGATTCGCATTTTTGTGATGGGCAATGTAAAACATGCCGGCTCTTATACGGTGAGCGCGCTATCTACTTTAACCAATGCGCTATTCAGTAGTGGCGGAGTCACCCCGCTGGGTTCGCTGCGTGGTATTGAGTTGAAACGCCGAGGTGAAGTGGTTTCTGAATTTGATCTGTATGATCTGTTGATGCGAGGTGATACCCGTGCCGATCGCAGATTGCAGCCGGGTGATGTTATCTTTGTTCCGCCGATCGGTGATGTTGTAAAAATTGATGGCGCGGTTATTCGTCCGGCTATTTATGAACTTAAGGGTCGTCAAACCATTGCCGATGTCGTGGCTTTTGCGGGTGGTTTGTTACCGACCGCCTACCCACAAGCCTCACGTATTGTCCGTATTGACGAAGCAGGTGAACGTCGTTTAATTGATATTGATCTGGATGATAAAGGGAGTGTCCGCCGTCAAGTCTTGGCGGGGGACTCGATCACCGTGAGTTCGGTGCTGGATAAGGTAGAAAATAGTGTGCTGCTACAGGGGCATGTTGAGCGCCCAGGCCGTCATCAATGGTTTGATGGGATGCGGGTATCCGACCTGCTCTCTTCAATTGATGATTTAAAACCGCAGGCCGACCTCCAGTACGCCTTGATCCGCCGTGAAATTGGGCCCGAGCGAAGTATTGTAATTTTGCATGTTGCGCTGAGTGATGTGCTGGGTCTGCCCGGCAGTGAACATGATGTTGAAGTTCTCGAGCACGATAGGTTGATGGTGTTTAGCCTGTACGGCAAGCGTAACGAGATGCTTAAGCCACTGGTTGAACAGCTTAGAGACCAAGGTCGCCCGGATGCTCCGGAACAAATTGTGACGCTCTCCGGTAATGTACGCCATTCGGGGGTCTACCCACTAACTGAGGGGATGCACCTCTCCGACCTTATCAAGGCAACTGTTGATGTATTGCCGAAGACTGATCTCTCCTATGTATTGGTTCAGAGTGAAATAGGCGCTGCCAGAAAGCTCAAACTGAAGAGCTATGACTTAACTAAAAATGGAGATAGCGCTGCTGATCCGTTGCTTAAGGCACGTGACACCGTCTATTTCTTCAATCAAACAGAGATGCGCCAGGAGCAGTTAAGTGGCTTGCTCTCCAGGCTTGCACAGCAGGCTGATTTTAATGAGCCTCTTCAGGTGGTTAGCATTACAGGCCCGGTTAAAAACCCAGGTCGTTACCCCTTAGAAGAGGGGATGCAGCTGAGCGATCTGTTGCGGGCGGCGGGCTATCTTAAGGAGTCGGCCTACTCGCTGGAAGCAGAATTAAGCCGCTATCTCATCAAAGATGCCAGTACCCGGGAAATTGAGCATCAAACGGTTAACCTGACTCAAGTTTTGGCCGGTGATAAATCTTTCGATCAACTGCTCGAGCCTTATGACTCACTGACTATAAAGCAGCTGCCAAACTGGCGGGATGGCAAGAGTATTGAGCTGAGTGGTGAAATAAAATTCCCAGGCACTTACGCTTTTCTGGAGGGTGAGACACTGGCTGACGTTTTGCACCGTGCGGGGGGGGTAACTGAGCAGGCCTACCCCCATGCTGCGATCTTTTTACGTGAAGAGTTGCGCGCTAAGGAGCAGCGCAATCTAGATGATATGCGTATGCGCCTAGAGAGGGAGATTGCAGCAATCAACCTTGAAAAAGCGAATATGACCGGTGCCGCTTCGCAGGGTGCGGTTATTGTCGGCAATGATCTGGCTTCAAGGTTGGAGTCAACCAAGGCACTTGGGCGTTTGGTGATTGACCTGGAGGGTGTGCTCTCAGGTGATGAGTATAAAGATATTGTGCTGAAGTCAGGTGATCGACTGATTGTTCCGAGTAGAACCCAGGAAGTTTCGATTTTGGGTGAGGTTTTTCACCCGACCTCTCATCTTTACGACCGCTCCCTCTCTGTCTCTGAATATATCAACCAGAGTGGTGGGCTTACGCAACGTGCAGATGATGCTAGGGTCTATGTGGTGAGGGCCAATGGCGCGGTGGTCAGCTCTGGAATTGGCTGGTTCAAGTCAGGCATTAAACTGATGCCGGGTGACACCATTATCGTGCCACTGGATGTGGATTATCTGAGTACCCTTCGTCTCTGGACCAATGTGAGTCAGATTGTTTATCAGCTAGGCATTGCAGTCGCCAGCTGGAATGCGGT
>JALSJH010000016.1 GCA_026989455.1 Chromatiales bacterium
AGGTAGAGGCGCTCTACTTTCTCTCTTGCCCAGGCTGTTTTGCGTAAAAACTTTAGGCTGGAGTTGATGCTGGGGTCTTTGCTGAAGCATTTGATGTTAATGCGGCGCGCCAGCTCTTCCCAGCCGTATTTTTCAACCAGCCGGGTGACGATTGTCTTTAGTGTGATGCCGTGCAGAGGGTCTTGTTTGGGTGAATCACCCATCTGATTCGTTTCCATCTGCTGGTTTTGGCTGTGCTTTTTTAACACGGATCTTTTGCCCGTCAATGTCTTTATAGTTAAGCGCTTTCATGGCAGCTTTCCCTTCCCCTGGTTTTGGCATTTCAACAAAGCCGAAGCCTTTTGAGCGACCGCTCTCTTTGTCGATTACCAAGGTGCAGGATTGAACGGTGCCGTGTACTTCGAATAGCTTTCGAAGGGTCTCTTCTGTGGTGGTGCGCGAGAGGTTGCGAATCAGTAGTTTCATGGGTTTACCGTCTGTTTTATTGGGAAGGATTATAGCCTAAATTCATCCAGGCTTAATCAGAGATTCCCTAGAAGATGTCAATGCTAACAACTATTCTGCTCTTAATGCTTCCACCGGGTCGAGTTTGGCGGCGTGTCGTGCGGGCAGTACGCCTGCAATTAGGCCGATGAAGGCTGAGAGTAGTATTGAGGCGATGACATAACTCCAGGCGATATTGACCGGCAGTGCGGGCACCAGCCAACTGAGTAGGAGTGCGGAGCCAAGGCCGATGCCGAGTCCGAGGATGCCGCCCACAAGTGCTAATAGGATCGCCTCACCGAGAAATAGAGTAAGAATTTGCCGTCGTCGTGCACCGAGTGCGCGTAACAGGCCAACCTCTGAGGTGCGTTCGTTGACCGCAATGGTCATGATGGTGAGTACGCCGATAGCACCTACCAGTAGTGAGATTGAGCCGATCACCGCCACCGCAAAGGTGAGGGTGCTGAGTATTGAGCCAAGCACATCTACCATCTCTTGTTGGGTGATGATGGTGAAGTCTTCCCGTCGATGACGCTGTTTCAGGGTTTTGCTGATTTCTGCAGTGAGGTCGTCAATATCAGCGGCTGGGTGGTAGAGAAGGTCGATCTCCATTAAGCTTTCACGGTTAAACATCGCCAGCGCTTTGGCGGCGGGAATGTAGACAGCATCATCCATATCGAAACCCAATATCTGCCCTTTGGAGGCCATTACGCCGATCACACGATAGCGTTCATTGGCTATTTTGACCCGCTCACCTACGGGGTTTTGGTTGGGGAATATCTCATTGGCGACCTTGTGGCCGAGCACTACAAATGATCGTGCACTGCGTGAATCATCGGGGGGAAGGAACTGCCCAAGGCTGATCTCAAGGCTCCACACCTCCCGGGTGGCGGCACCGACACCCAAGATGGTGGTATCACGCGCCAAGATAGCGGCCTCCACTTTTGCAGCGCCTTGTACCACCGGTACCGAGGCGATGACATGGGGGATGCGTAGTAGTGCTTCGGCATCTTCGATGGTCAGGGGGCGGGTATTGGCAAATGTGCTGGTTGATCCGCCGTGGGTTTCACTTTTTCCGGGGGTAATGCCGATGATATGGGTGCCAAATTGGGTGAATTCAGAGAGTACGAAGCGGTGGATTCCTTCACCGATGGCTGTTAGCAGCACCACCGAGGCGATACCGATGGCGATACCCAGCGTGGTCAGTATTGAGCGGGCTCGATAACTGAATACAGAGCTGAGTGAGAGGTGGAGTAGGTCGGATAGCTTCATGCTAACGCCTCGCCAATGCGGTGACCGGATCCAGTCGTGCTGCATGTTTGGCGGGTAGCACGCCAAACAGAATGCCACTGCCTAAGCAGATGCTTAGGGCGGCACCGATCACCCAGCCTGGCGGGGCGATGGGTAGGGTGGGGTAGAGCTGCGCCAGCAGCTCCGAAACCCCGATGCCAAGCGCAATGCCAATTAAGCCGCCCAGCAACGAGAGTAGTGCCGCCTCGCTGATAAACAGCCACAGGATCTGCCGCGATGAGGCTCCGACTGCTTTGAGTAGGCCAATTTCGCCACGACGCTGGCTAACCGAGATCAGCATCACATTCATGATCAACACCCCAGCCACTAGCAGGCTGACGCTGGCGATCCCGGCGACGGTCATGGTGAGTGCGCCCAGAATGCGGTCGAAGGCACTCAATACGGCATCCTGCGTAATCACCGTGACATCCTCTTCGCCATCGTGACGCTTGGTGATCATTGCCACCGTGTCGTCGCGTACCTGTTCAATGTTTTCACGGTTGCGGGTGTGAATTAGAATGCGAAACAGTGAGGGGGTGTTAAACAGTTGCTGCGCTGATGCTACCGGAATAATGACGATCTCATCCCGGTTGATACCCATTGCAGTTCCCGCCGAGCGGGTCACGCCAATCACGCGAAAGCGGTAATCCTCAATGCGAATCCACTCCCCCAATGCTGGTTGATTACCGAACAGATCTTCACGTATTTTGGCACCAATCACTGCCACCGGGCTGGTTTTGCGCGGGTCAATATCGGGAAGAAACTCGCCCTCTGCCAACTCAATATTTTGGATGGTAGCTAACGCGTGGTTGCCACCAATAATGGTGGTCTCCCGTTCGCGTCGCCGCCAGTCGATGGGGGCGCTACCGATATTGATGGGCGCGATATGGGTGATGCCAAGAATGCGTTTCAGCGCCATGGCATCATCAATAGTAAGGTCGTTGGGTGCTTCGCCGACTACAGGCGGTAATGCTCCCGTGGTTTCAGCTTTGCCCGGGAATACAATGATCAAATTGCTGCCCATGGAGCTGAATTCATTGATCACATAGTTGCGAGCACCTTCACCCAGCGAGGTGAGGATAACCACAGAGGCGACGCCAATGGCGGTGGCCAGCAGCATCAGACTGAGGCGCAGCCGATGGGCGCGAAAGGTGGTGAGGGTGTAGTGGAGGGTATCGATAAGGGTCATGGCATCACCGGCGCAGATGTTCGGTGATCTGGCCATCGACGATACGGATCTGCTCGTGGGCGCGTGCGCCTAATTCAGGGTCGTGGGTGACCATGATCAGGGTGATACCCTCACGGTTGAGCTGTTCGATGATCTCCATCACCTCATGGCCATTGGAGCGATCTAGGTTGCCGGTGGGTTCATCGGCAAGAATAATTTTGGGCTGCATGACGGTGGCACGGGCAATAGCGACGCGCTGGCGCTGGCCACCTGATAGTTGATCGGGGCGATGGTCTGCCCGATCAGTAATACGGTAATCAGTGAGTAACTTGTTGGCGCGTTGGTGGCGCTCGGTTGGGTCGATACCGGCCAGCAGCATCGGCAATTCAATGTTTTCTCGTGCGCTCAGGCGAGGTACCAGATGGAAAAACTGAAACACAAAACCGATCTGCTCCCGGCGTACCGTAGCTTGCTCATCATCACTGAGTGCGGTGGTCTCGTGGCCATTGAGTAGATACTCTCCTGCGGTTGGCCGATCCAGCAAACCGATCATGTTGAGCAGGGTGGACTTTCCTGATCCGGAAGGTCCCATTACCGCCATATACCCCCCTTGTTCAATGGTGAGATCGATATGGTCGAGCGCCTTGACGCGCTGCTCACCCACTTGGAAGTGGCGAGCAATTCCATTGAGTTGGATGATGGGTGACACGCTCAGTCTGCCTTGGCTGTGGGTTGTACTGACATTCCATCTTCCAGTTCGATATTGCCACTGGGCAGGATAACCTGCTCGCCTTCGCTCAGCCCACTGATTACCTCGCTGGTTTGCCAGTTGCTGAGGCCGATTTCCAGCTGTCGTTTTTCCAACTTACCTTCAACATAAAGCCATACATTGTTACCACGAAGCAGTGCGGTATTGGGAATCCAAAGCGTGTCAGTACGGCGCTTGAGAACAACCTCTACATCAGTTGAGTAGCCCGGAAGCATCTGTTGCTCAATTTTTGGATCGCTAAATTCAACTTCGACTTCAACCGTACGAGCCTGCTTCTCCAGGTCAAGAATATACGGGGCAATACGCCGCACGGTGCCGCTAAAGGTTTGATCCGGGAAGGCATCTAGCGTGATTTTGGCTTGCATGCCAGGCTGTATTGCGGGGGCATCAATCTCATCAATGGGTGCTGAGATGTAGAGGCAACCCTTCTCGATAATATCGATACTGCCGCCCATGGCATTTTCTGTGGAGAGTGGCGCGAGCACCTCACCTAATTCGGCGTGCACTTCGGCAATGATGCCATCAAAGGGGGCGTTGAGTGAGCTGCGTTGCAGTGCGGCCTCAGCCACTTGGCGCTGCGCCTTGGCCACTTCCACCGAGGCGTTGGCGGCACGGCAGGAGGCTTCACGGGCGATGGCATTATTTTGTGCCTGATCATAACTCTCCTCAGATGAGAGCCCTTTGCGTTGCAGTGTTTTAATGCGCTCCGCATCACGCTGTGCCAGCTCAGCGATAACACACACTTCATCCGCTTTCGCTTTGGCCGCGTTGGCTTGGCTGTGGGTGAGTCTTAGCTGTGCGGCCAGATCATCACTCCACAGTGAGAGCAGCGCTTGACCCGCTTCAACTTGATCGCCCTTTTTGACGTGTAGTTGCTCAACGCGGCCACTAATGATGGGGGCGATATGGCTGCGTCGACAAGCCATAATAGTGCCAGTACGGGTGTTGGCAATAGTGGATTCCACACTACCGGATGTGACGGTGTGGAGGTTAACTTCCACAGGAGCAGGGCGGTTTATCCACCAGAACGCGACGGCGATTAAACAGAGGATGCCAACATATATTAAACGACGGGATAAATGCACGCTGATCTCTTTTGTTTGGTTCTTAGGATAAACTCATTGTATGCCCAAATAGACTATTTTGCTGATATAAAGCAGACTTGTGTGTGGTGAGATGGTTGGACGATTATTTTGATGAAGTCTCGGGTGTTTTGTGCCGATACGGTTGAATATTCGACTAATCGGGAGTGGGCAAATGGGGGCGCAGGAGTTTGATTTTGCCACGGGTAAGGTGGTGGATACAGCGGCTCGTCAGCTGATGATTTTGAGTGAGTGCGAAGAGAGCTGCGAGCTGGTCGAGGCATACGCAAGGGGGAATCGTTACAAGTTCTTGGGAAAAACAGCTGATTTACGCCAAGCACTTGAATGGGTAAGAAAGTTCAAGCAAGGGCTGTTTTTTCTGGATGCAGATAGCAAAGGGGTGGATGCGCTGCCCTTAATCAAGGTTTTAACCGAGAAGGCACCACTCTTTAAGGTGATTTTGATGAGTCAGACACCGACCAAAGCGCTGCTAAGTGAGGGGCGTGAGGCGGGCGCAGCAGGTTTTTTGGTAAAGCCACTAAAGATTGATGTTATGGAGAAGACCATAAAGCAGATCAAGCCTCGCTAAACATAGCCAGCGAGGCTTTTTGGTTGCGGGGTTAGATATCGCGCAACAGTTCATTGATACCGACTTTGCCCCGGGTTTTGGCATCAACCTGCTTCACGATAACCGCACAGTAGAGGCTGTAGCTACCATCTTTGGAGGGTAGGTTACCCGAAACAACCACCGAACCTGCTGGAATACGACCGAAGCTGATTTCACCGGTCATGCGGTTGTATATTTTGGTGCTCTGGCCAATGTAGACACCCATGGAGATAACAGAACCCTCTTCAACTATAACGCCCTCAACCACTTCTGAGCGTGCACCGATGAAACAGTTGTCTTCGATGATGGTCGGTGACGCTTGCAGTGGCTCAAGCACACCGCCAATACCCACACCGCCAGAGAGGTGGACGTTTTTACCAATCTGGGCACATGAACCCACCGTAGCCCAAGTGTCTACCATGGTGCCGCTATCCACATAGGCACCGATGTTGATGTAAGAGGGCATTAGAACCGTGCCGGAGGCGACATAGGAGCCGCGACGAACAGCGGCCGGCGGTACAACACGGATGCCTGAGTCACGAAAATCACGGGTGTTGTAATCGGCAAATTTGGAGGGCACTTTGTCGTAGTAGTTGGTATAGCCGCCCTTCATGAACTCATTATCTTCGATGCGAAAAGAGAGCAGCACCGCTTTTTTTAGCCACTCATTGACCACCCAGTCACCCACACCGCGCTGTTCGGCAACCCGCAACTCACCACTATCGAGTTTGGCCATCGCTTCGTTAACCGCCTCTTTAACGTGGGTGTCGACATTTCGAGGGGTAATCTCTGCTCGGATTTCGAAGGCTTCTTCGATGATTTGTTGTACGTTACTCATGGCTAACTCCGCTCTGAATTATTTGTGGATAAAACTAATTTTAACACCACAACTGTTTATAATCTTTTAATAAAATCACGAATGCGCTCGGCGGCCTCAATACACTCCTCTACGCCGGCAACCAGTGCCATGCGAACGTAGCCAGCTCCGGGCGTTATACCGTCCACATCACGGGAGAGGTAGCTGCCTGGCAGTACGGTAATATTACACTCGCCATACAGTCTCTGGGCAAACAGCTCATCGTTAATCGGGGTTTTGGCCCAGAGGTAGAAGCTGGCTGAGGGCTGTTGCAGTGTCATTACGGGTGAGAGTATCGCCAGTACGCGGGCGAACTTTTCACGGTAGAGATCCCGGTTGTTTTTTACATGGGTTTCATCACTCCAAGCGGCGATTGAGGCGGCTTGTACCGGCAGTGACATCGCGCAGCCGTGGTAGGTGCGATAGCGTAAAAACTGCGCGATCACATTCGCATCACCCGCGACAAAGCCTGAGCGCAGTCCCGGTGCATTGGAGCGCTTGGAGAGGCTGTGGAAGACCACGCAATTTTTATAGTCGTTGTGTCCCATGGCGGCCGCTGCCTGCAATAGACCGGCGGGTCGACTGTCCTCATCGAAGTAGATCTCTGAGTAGCACTCGTCGGAGGCGAGAATAAAGTTATATCTATCCGCCAATTTGATCAGCGCTTGAAGGGTTTCAACTTCGTAGGTGGCACCGGTGGGGTTGTTGGGCGTGCAGAGGTAAAGCAGTTGGCACTTCTCCCAGATAGACGTTGGAACGGAGAGGTAGTCGGCTAAAAATCCATTCTCAGCGGTAATCGGCACATAGTGTGGTGTGGCTCCCGCAAGAAGAGCAGCCCCCTCATAAATTTGGTAAAACGGGTTGGGGCAGACCACCACGGCATCCTGGCTGCGATCAACCACCGCCTGGGCAAAGGCGAAGAGTGCCTCACGGGTACCATTGACCGGCAAGATATGTTGCTCGGCGTTCAAGCTTTCTGCGGGCAGTGAAAAACGCTGGGTTAACCACTGCGCAATGGTTTGGCGTAGCTCGGTAGTGCCCTTGGTCGTTGGGTAGTTGGTGAGTGTGCTAAGGTGTGCGCTCAGGGTGTCGATGATGAAGTCGGGTGTGGGGTGTTTTGGCTCACCAATGGAGAGTGCAATATGCTCACAGCGGGCACTGAATTTTGCATCTGCCTTGAGTTTGGTTAGTTTTTCAAACGGATAGGGCTGGAGCTTATCAAGGTCAGGGTTCATTTTATCGTATCGTAGCTATCTGAATTAATTCTAGAAGTTAGTATTTTTTTGTACCGATACTACTCCCCAAGCCCGCAATTATAGAGCATCCGTTTATGCTGTCCAAATCCCAGTTACACTTTTTCCCTGTTATTAGCCTATTATTTTCTGCGGCGATGTGGGGTGTGATCTGGTATCCACTTCGTCTGCTAGAAGAGTCTGGGCTGGGTGGACTGTGGGCAACCCTGGTAATGTACGGCGTTGCGTCGCTAGTTGGCCTGTGGCTGATTCGTGGGCACTGGCACGAACTGCGCCGCCATCCGTGGCTGTTGATCGTACTGATGTGCAGCAATGCGTGGTGTAATGTAGCCTTTATTCTCGCAGTGCTTGATGGGCAGGTGGTGCGGGTAATTTTACTGTTTTTTCTATCACCGATCTGGTCGATACTGCTGGGTATGGCGATATTGGGTGAACGCCTGGATCGCATGGCGACCATCACACTGATACTGGCCTTGCTCGGGGCGGCGGTGATGTTGTGGGAGCCTTCAATCGGTATGCCTTGGCCACGGGATCTCTCAGAGTGGCTGGCCATCTCTGCGGGAATGGGTTTTGCGCTGGCGAATGTGATGGCGCGCAAGATGCAGGATGTCTCGGTGTCGGCTAAGACGGCAATCACCTGGTTTGCGGTCACGCTGTTAGCTTTTTTCTGGTTGTTATTTACCGAGGTGACTCTTCCGGAAGCATCGTTTGCTACCGTCGGTTACGCGGCAATGCTGGGGCTGTTTGGGGTTGTGTTGATGACACTGGCGGTGTTGTATGGTGTTACCCATATGCCGGTCTCCCGTTCAGCGGTGATTTTATTGTTTGAAATTGTTGTGGGCGCGGTTTCGTCGCAACTATTGAGTGATGAGGTTATTCAAATGGCCGAGTGGGTGGGCGGTGGGCTGATCGTGCTGGCGGCCTATCTCTCGACTAGGAGTCATCTGAATGAGCAGAAGCTTCAAAATAAATAGAGTATCGCATGTTAGCTTTTTGGTGAGTGATATAGCGTGTGCTGTGGAATTTTATTGCGATTTTCTCGGTATGCCGCTTGACTCTACACGCCCTGACTTGGGCTTTCCGGGCGCTTGGTTGTTAGTGGGTGAGCAGGCAATTCACTTGCTGGAGCTAGCAAATCCGGATCCGGTCACGGGTCGTCCAGCCCACGGTGGGCATGACCGACATGTGGCTTTTGTGATTGATGACGTGGCGGCTTTGCGGCAGGTGTTGCAGTCGAAAAATATAGAATATAGTTGCAGTCACTCTGGGCGAAAAGCACTCTTTTTTCGTGACCCCGATGGCAACGCGTTGGAATTTGTCGAACAATAATTGAGATGAGAGCTGATAAAAAGGAGCTGCCATGAAATTTAAGTTAGAGAGCCTGAATCTGCCTAAGGTTTCCGCTGCGGGAATGCGTATTCTGGATGTGCTGGCAAAAGATGACTATTCAATGAATGATGTAGCGGTGGTGGTGGCGGAAGATCCGACACTAAGCGGCATGATGTTGAAGTATGCCAACTCTCCCCTCTATCGCCGCTATCAGGAGGTGACCAGTGTGCGTAATGCAATCAACCTTCTGGGGGCAAAAAACGTCAAGCTGGTGGTGACGCTGGCGGCGATGCGCTCTTTTACGAGTGTGCGGAGTGTTGCGGTTGAAAAGCTCTGGGAGCACTCTTTCTCAATCGCCCTGATCAGTAAGCTGATTGGTGCGCAAATCAACCGCCAGCTGGCGGAAGAGATGGAGTTTACTGGTATTATTCACGACATCAGCTCGATGACCCTAGCGGCCAACTTTCCGGAAGCGTGTGATGAACAGCTCAAGCTGTGTAGCGAAGAGCAAGGGTATGATCAGCTAGAGGCGCAGGCTTTCGAGCTAGATCGTGAGGCGTTGATTGACTGGATAGCCACCACCCTTCATATGCCTTCGACCTCTATGGACGCGATCAAACAGCTGTATGGGATTGATGAAAAAGCCGGTGTGAGCGGTAAAGCGGCCGCCAATGATGAGAGCAGTGCCCAGTGTCAGGCCTCCATATTGGCACTGGCTCACAATATTGACCAGCAACTGCATGGGAATGATTTGGTTGTGGTTTATCAGCACACACAGCAGCCAGTGCCGAAATTATTGGAGACGTTGAATTTAAGTGAGTCGCAGCTGGCCTCGATTATTGATGAGTCCCGAGAAAAACTGGGTGAACGGTTTATGCTTTGAGGGTAGGCGAGGGTTTTCTACCTCTTCAGTTGGCTTGCTTGCGGTGCTATTTTGCGTAATAGCCGACAAATATGGTAAGGTATGTGTTGTTTTTAACTTTGAAATGCAGGAATAGACGCTTATGGAAGCTCTGATCAAGTCATAAATGTTTTATGCTGGCTGAAATCGCACTAATAGAACGACTATTGCTGCGCATTTTGGAACAAATGAGAGCCATTTTCTCTCAGCCTAAACTCATCCAGACTTAATCAGAGACTCCTTATCCAGTGTCAGAACTTAGAGGGTGTAATTGAATGACTGGTTTAGAACGTATTGCGAAGCAAGTAGCGGAAACTCCCGTAGTTATCTATATGAAAGGGTCACCTCAGCTCCCATCTTGTGGCTTTTCCAGCCGTGCATCTCAAGCGTTAGCCGCTTGTGAGCAGGAGTTTTCTTATGTGAATATCATCGAAGATATGGAGATCTACGAAGCACTGCCCCAATTTGCCGATTGGCCAACTTTTCCGCAGATCTATATCGATGGCGAATTAATCGGTGGTTGTGATATTACCCTGGAGCTTTTTCAGACCGGTGAACTGAAAAAAATGATGGAAGCCGCTAACGCTAAATCTGAAGCCACCGCTTAATCTTCATCACAGCTTGGGGGTATCACGCCCCCAACTTTCCCCCTCATAAGCCACGCTCCCCTTTGATTGTCTGTTACAGTTAACGCCCTACGTTTTGTCTACTCTATTTTAGCCCAGATAATTCATAAATTATTCGGGCTAGATAAATAAGGGCTAATTTTAGCCGGCGCAATGTAATTGAATTATCCAAGGAGAGGTTAAGTGATTAATAAAAAAAGCACCCTGTTTGTTGTGGCTATTAGCTATTTAATGGTCACTGCTAATGTCTCTGCAGGGAGTATGGAAGATATGTGGAACGAGTTTGAGTGTACAAATCCGGACACTGGGGAGTTGGAGTGCGGAAATCAAGAGCCGGCACAACCTCCACCGGAGCCGAGGGTGATCATAAAGGAGGTGCCAGTGTCGGCTCCTGTCACGTTCACGCCGCCACCTCGACCGCAGCCACAACCACAATCGCCTGTAGTTAATAATGCAACAAAAATGGGGGCCGGGAACGCTTTTGAGTTTAAATCATGCCAGCTATTTGGTAATGAGTTGGAGTGCCACTTTAATATTACTAGCCAGCAGTTTGATCGAACTATTCAGCCTGTGAAAACACTTCTTTATGATAATCTTGGCAACGAGTACCCAAATTATAAAATTAAACTGGGTAACAAGTTATCTGAGCATCTGAACAGTGGCTTTAGAGTTGCTCTTATTGCCGATGTCACAACCCCGGCTGTTTTCTATTTTAAAAATATCTCAAGCCAAGCCACCAGTATTTCAAAGCTGGCAATCACGAGTCGAGCTAATAAAACGGGGCATAGAACGTGGGATAATTTTACGATTACATACCGAAAGTTACCCTTTACCAAAGGGCAATAAGAGCCGCTGTTTTGGTGTAACTTCAGCCACTCCTGTTTAACCCCCTTTTTTTGGTTGACTGTGGCGGCCAGATTTATGACATGAAAATGCAAGGCGCGGTGTAAGGGTGTATTATTGCATCCTCCGGCCACTATTTTGTCTCTCTACTCACCGTATTGCCCCCTTCACAGGATTTATTTGATGTCAGAACATATACAGTTAAACGCCACTCTTCCTGATGCGTTGGCAGGTCGTCGCCTTGATCAGGCGCTTGCGGAGGTTTTCCCTGACTATTCACGTTCGCGCCTTAAGCAGTGGCTGGAGGCGGGGAGTATCTTGGTGGATGGCCAAAAACATCGCCCTAAGGATAAAATATGGGGAGGGGAGAAGGTGGTGCTGGATGTGGTGTTGGAACCCCAACGTGAATATGTGGCGCAGGCGATTCCGCTCGATATTGTTTATGAAGATGAGCAGTTGCTGGTAATCAATAAACCGGCGGGGCTGGTGGTTCACCCAGGTAGCGGTAACCCTGATGGAACCATGCTGAATGCGCTGCTTCATCATGTGCCCGCGCTGGAGAATATACCCCGTGCCGGTATTGTGCATCGCCTAGATAAAGAGACAACGGGTCTGTTGGTGGTGGCCAAAACATTGCCAGCGCAGACAGCATTAGTCGAACAGTTACAGGAGCGTGCCTTCGAGCGTGAATATGATGCCATTTCGGTGGGCAAAATGACTGCGGGTGGGCGTATTGAGGCACCCATTGGTCGCCATCCGGTGGATCGCACCCGCATGGCGGTTATTAGCAGTGGCAAAGAGGCAGTGACCCACTATCGTGTGGCTGAGCGCTTTCGCGGGCATGTTCATATCAAGGTGAAGCTTGAGACTGGGCGCACGCACCAGATTCGGGTGCATATGTCCCATCGTCAATATCCGCTGGTGGGGGATCCGGCTTACGGTGGTAGGTTACGTTTTCCACGAGGTTGTAGTGATGAGCTGCGCCAAGTGTTGCGTGCTTTCAAGCGCCAAGCACTGCACGCGAGTCGGCTGGGGTTGGTGCACCCCGAAACAGGCGAATACATTGAGTGGTATGCGAAGTTGCCGGATGATATTGAGCAACTGATGACCGCTTTGCGACTGGATGCAAAGGGAGAGTAATGGGGTTGAACTCCTCTTTTATTACTCCTGACTGGCCTGCACCTGAAGGTGTACGAGCCGTTAGCACTACCCGGCAGGGGGGTAACAGTCAGCCACCTTTTGCTACCTTCAACTTAGCCACCCATGTGGCAGATGATCCGCAGCAAGTGGCTGAAAATCGTGATTATTTACAGCAACAACTCAATTTGCCATCCTCCCCGGCCTGGATGAACCAAGTGCATGGTATTGAACTTCACACGCTGGTTGAGCCGCAGTTGACCCCGCTTAATGGTGATGGAGTGGTTAGCCATAAAGCGGGTTTAGTGTGTGCGGTAATGACCGCAGATTGCCTTCCCGTATTGCTCTGTGATCGCTCAGGGCAGGCTGTTGCCGCCGTTCATGCCGGTTGGCGCGGACTCTGTTCCGGGATTATTGAACGCACTATTCAGCAAATGCAGCGGCCGAGTGAGCAGCTATTGGCATGGCTCGGCCCGGCGATTGGCCCGGATGCTTTTCAGGTGGGGGCTGAGGTGCGTGATCGTTTTATCGCTCATAACCCGGTAGCGGAAAAGGCCTTTGTACGCCAGGATGAAAGCCACTGGTTGGCTGACCTCTATCAGCTTGCCCGGCAACGGCTGCTGTCTCAAGGGGTCAGTGCCATTTATGGTGGTCAGTACTGTACATTTCAGCAAAATGATCTATTTTTTTCCTATCGTCGAGAGGGTAAGACGGGGCGTATGGCCAGTTTGATCTGGTTGCAAAGCTCTCAGTGAATTTGTGGCCTACATATATCCCTGACACTCTCCGACCTTTCGCGTATCATTCGGCTCTCAAAAAATTCTCTTCTAGGCTGCTATGACCCTACTATATATCGTTGTTTTTTGTCTGTTAGGTGGCTTGTTGAGTGTGGCGGCTGCGGCCACTTTTTTGCTGATAAATGACAAAATACGCATCCGTATTTTGCCCCATTTAGTCAGTTTTGCAATTGGCTCGCTGTTGGGTGCGGCATTTTTAGGTTTGCTGCCCCATGCGCTGGAGTCCGCCCATGTGACGGATGTTCATGACATTACTCTGGCGGTGTTGGTGGGTCTGTTGAGCTTCTTTATTCTGGAGAAAATGGTGTTATGGCGGCACTGCCACTCCCACGAATGTGAAGTGCACGGCGATGATGAACACAGTAAAGAGCACACAGCCCCTGCGGCAACACTGGTGATTGTGGGTGATTCTATCCATAATTTTGTCGATGGCGTGTTGATTGCGGCGGCATTTTTAACGGATATTGAACTGGGTATTGTGACTGCGTTAGCGGTTGCAGCGCATGAGATTCCACAAGAGGTTGGGGATTTTGTGATACTGCTTAATAGCGGTTATAGCCGCTCAAAAGCGCTGCTGTTTAATATGCTGACCACGCTGGGCACGGTAGTCGGTGGCGTGTTGGCTTACTTTATATTACAGGAAATAGAGCCGCTTATTCCCTATGTGTTAGCGGTTGCGGCATCCAGCTTTATCTATATTGCGGTGGCTGATCTGATTCCCAGCTTGCACAAACGAACCCAGTTAAGTGCCACTTTCCAGCAAGTGGCGCTCATTATCTCCGGGGTGTTATTGATCTATTTCACTCATACCCTGCTGCACTGACCAACCGTTTGACTATTTTTGATGGAAAATGAGATCCCATACCCCATGTCCTAAACGGTGTCCACGTCGTTCAAAGTGGGTGAGGGGGCGGTAATCGGGGCGGGGTGCAAATTGATTCTCTTGCTGGCTGTTCTCAAAAGCAGGATGTCTGTTTAGCTGCGCCATCATCTGTATGGCGTAGTTTTCCCAGTCGGTTGCCATGTGAATGGTGCCCCCTTTTTTCAGTTTTTTGGCAAGAAGATCCAGTAGTGGTGGCTGTACAATGCGTCTCTTGTGGTGGCGTTTTTTTTGCCAAGGGTCGGGAAAAAAGAGTTGGAACTGATCTAGGCTATGATCTGGAATCTGCTGCTGTAACACCTCAATGGCATCGTGATAGCAGAGTCGAATATTGGTGAGCTCTTGAGTCTCAATTTGCAATAGCAGGTTGCCGATGCCGGGTCGGTGTACTTCAATGCCAATAAAATCGCTCTCGGGTTGGCTCTTTGCCATTTCAGCCAGTGAGGTGCCATTGCCAAAGCCCACTTCAAGTACGCGCCGTGCCTGGCGCTTGAACAGTAGATCAAGGTCGAGCAGCTGCTCGTTATACTCTATGCCGTACACAGGCCAAATCTCATCCAATGCACGCAGCTGGCCTTTGGTCAGCCTGCCCTGGCGGCGCACAAAGCTGCGAACCTTGCGAAGGTGTTTTGTGGTGCTCATGGAGATATCTCATAAAAAAACGGGTGCCGAGCGAGTGCTCGGCACCTGAATATTTTCGGGATTTTAGAAGAAGTTCCCATCAATGGGTGAAGAGGCGCTGGCATACTGCTTGCGGGGCATACGACCCGCCAGGAAGCCTTCACGACCCGCTTCTATCGCTTTTTTCATGGCGGAGGCCATCAGTACGGGTCTTTTTGCACAGGCAATGGCGCTGTTCATCAATACACCATCACAACCCAGCTCCATGGCAAAGGTGGCATCGGAGGGGGTGCCGACACCGGCATCGACCAAGATGGGTACGGTTGCATTTTCGATGATTAGCTTGATGTTATAGGGGTTGCAGATTCCCAGCCCGGAGCCGATAAGACCGGCCAGTGGCATCACCGCAACACAGCCCATCTCCTCAAGACGTTTGGCGATAATCGGATCATCATTGGTGTAAACCATCACCTCAAAGCCATCTTTTATTAACACTTCAGCGGCTACCAGTGTCTCGGTGATATTGGGGTAGAGTGTCTTTTCATCACCCAGCACCTCAAGTTTTACCAGGTTGTGACCCTCAAGTAGCTCGCGTCCCAGGCGACAAGTTCGAATAGCATCTTCAGCGGTATAACAGCCTGCTGTATTGGGTAAGATGGTGTATTGGCTGGGGGGAACAACATCCAGCAGGTTAGGCTCGCCGGGGTTCTGGCCAATATTGGTGCGGCGAATGGCGACGGTAATAATTTCAGCACCGCTGGCCTCCGTTGCTTGGCGAGTCTCTTCGAGGTCTTGATATTTTCCGCTGCCCACCAATAGGCGGGAGCGGTACTCTTTACCGGCAATAGTAAGTGGGGTGTCTACCGTATGTGACATCTGATTAACCTAATGTTTGTTGAGGGTAACTACTCACGTATTCATTTTTTCTTCAACTCTTGGTTATTTTCGTACTCAATCGGTCACCTATTCCCTGTAGGCTCCCTCTCTCCGTGCGAAAATGCCTCGATTTGAAGAAAAATCTAAACACGCTAAATAGTTACTGTTGAGGAGGCTCTGATTAAGTCTGGACGATTTCAGCCAAGTATAAAACATTACATGACTTGATCAGAGCTTCCTTGACGATGAAATAGTGCCCGATTATATCACTGTGGTGGCTGGCTGTGCGACTTTTGCAGGGGCATCGGAGTTTTCGATGATACCACCGCCAAGGCACTCTTCATCTTGGTAAAAAACGACGGATTGCCCTGGGGTGACGGCACGTTGCGGCTCATCAAACGCCACGCTAATACGCCCCCCTTCCAGTGCAGTAAGGGTACAGGCTTGGTCAGGCTGGCGATAGCGGGTTTTTGCCTGGCAACGCAGGGGTAGGCTCGGCGTGATGCCCGTGACCCAGTGTAGCTGGTTGGCTTCAAGTTGATTGCTGAAGAGCCACGGATGATCGTGGCCCTGTGCGACGATGAGGGTATTGCTTTCCATATCTTTACCTACCACAAACCACGGATCACCACTGCTGTCATGAGATCCACCAATGCCTAAGCCCTGCCGTTGGCCCAAGGTGTAGTACATCAACCCTTGATGCTCTCCCATCGAAACACCTTCGGGGGTGGACATTTCGCCGGGCTGGGCGGGTAAATAACGGCTAAGAAATTCACGGAAGTTGCGCTCACCAATAAAGCAGATGCCGGTGCTGTCTTTTTTACTGGCGTTGATGAAGCGGTTTTTTTCGGCAATACGGCGAACTTCTGGCTTGTCGATGTTGTTGAGTGGAAAGAGGGTGCGTGAGAGCGCCTCTTGCCCTAGTGTATATAGGAAATAGGTCTGATCTTTATTTTTGTCAAAGGCTTTCATGAGGCGAAAATAGCCATCACGCTCTTCAATGCCGGCGTAATGACCGGTTGCAATATAGTCGGCTCCCAGCTCAAGTGCGTGTTGCAAGAAGAGTTTGAATTTAATCTCTTTGTTGCACATCACATCGGGGTTGGGGGTTCGTCCGGCACGGTACTCTTCGAGAAAATAGCTAAACACCTTATCCCAATACTCTTTTACAAAGTTGCGTGGAAAGAGGGGGATATCAAGTTGTTGGCAAATCTTTTTGACATCAATGAAGTCGTGTTCAGACTCACAGTAGTCACCCTCATCCTCTTGATCCCAGTTCTTCATAAACAGCCCCTGAACGCTGTAGCCCTGTTGCTGTAGCAGCAAGGCGCTCACAGAGGAGTCGACACCACCAGAGAGGCCGATAATTACACGTTTTTGGTTATTGTTGTGTTCGTTCATGTCTATTCCAGAGGCGGGTTGAAACCATTGTAAAACGAGAAGTAGGCGGTTACCGCCTTTTTTGTCCGCTGTATGGGCGGCTTTTTGGTTTTTTGTGCTCCCTGGGAGGCATTTGAATGTTGAGTATATGATGCTGTGCCGGTTCGATATTGTCCAGCGTCCACTCACCCACCGCGTAGCGCACCAGGCGCAGTGTGGGGTGGCCTATGGCGGCTGTCATGCGCCGCACTTGGCGATTGCGGCCTTCACGAATCTTGATCTCTAACCATTGGGTTGGAATATTTGCGCGTTCACGGATCGGCGGTTTTCGTGGCCAAAGAGTGGGGTCATCAATCGCCTGAACTTTAGCGGGCAAGGTCACACCATCTTTGAGCATGACACCTTTGCGCAGCGCGGAGAGTGCCGTGGGTGTGGGTACTCCCTCAACCTGAACCCAGTAGGTCTTCTCTGTTTTTCTCTTCGGGTGAGATATTTGGTGTTGCAGTGCGCCGCAGTCGGTTAGTAACAGTAACCCTTCACTATCTTTGTCGAGTCGACCAGCCGGATAAACTTTGTCTATACTAATGTATTCAGAGAGCGAAGCGCCGTGTTCGCTATCAGAAAATTGGCTTAAAACGCCGTAAGGTTTATTGAAGAGTATCAGTTTTGCCATCGGGGTATTTTACATGGGACGTGCTCTTTTTTTCTAATGTTTTTTGCCATAAGAACGATGCAATAGGGTAGATTTAAAGTGTTGTTAGCTAATAAATGGTGTGAAAATTGCTCTTGGTTTTCGGTAGCTTTGTTTAGAACTATTTGGGGTAGATGGCCAGCATGAAAAAATCAGTACGCTTAGCATCGGTTGTGAAGATCGCCGAGTCTGAAGAGCAGAAGGCCATTCAGGCGTTCGGTTATTGCCAGCAGCAGCTGGAGGTGCATAAAGGGCGGCTGCGACAGTTAACGGAGTATCGCAACGAATATCAGACACAGTTTGATCAACGTGCCGGTAATGGAATTTCTGTTGCTCAAATGCAGAGCTATCGCGCTTTTATCTCTCAACTTGATCTTGGAATAGAAGAGCAAAACAGGGTGATTGGTTCAACGACGTTGGAGCTTGAGGCTAAGCGCCGTGAGTGGTTTAGCAAGCGGACCAAAACAAAAGCGATTGATAAAGTGATCGAGCAACATGTCACTAAAGAGCAGGCGCAAGAGAGCAAGCGTGATCAAAAAGAGTGTGATGAACGCTCACACACCCGTCATTGTGGGCAGATTATGTTGGAATAACTGACGGCTGCTGATCTAACCACTAAGAGCCCGCCTGTGCGGGTTTTTTAATGGCTGAATGGTTGCGAATTTAAAAGGGTGGCATGAATAGTGAAGGATGGTAGATATTATCATCTAAACAGAGGTCACTATGCCAGAACAGCTTGCGCCAGCGATGAACGCCTCACCGGTGGGTGTTTTATCGGCACCTGAGCAGAAGGGTGGCCAAAGTGGATTGTTTGCACAAATCCTGGAAGAGGGTGTGGTTGCACAAAAGCAGCCTGAACCCGCCACGGCAAGTGAGCCTGTAACGGCATCTGAGGAAGATGATTTTGAGCAGCTGGTGGCCGAGCTGCAAGCACTTTTTTCTAATTCAGATGAGTTGTCGAGCGCGGTAGAGGGTCGGCAACTTCCACTCCAAAGCGGCAATCAGTTGCCACCCTCCTCAGTAGAGCAATCAACAGAGTCATTAATGAAAAGGGTTGATGAGTTATCCCCTGAACAGTTTGATGAGCTGATGCTGCAGTTGCCTGAAATGGCCGCATGGCTAAAAAGTAGCCCGACAGTAGAGGGCCACCCAACCCTGTTAAACGTGACCCTGAAAAACATTACCGTAGTCAATGGGCAGCTGGTGAGTGGGGCAGGTAGTAAGGAGCAAGCGGCACTTGTTACCGAAGAGTTGCTAGCTGAGACAGCCGCTAAAAACCCCCGTGGTGAGCCGCTGGTTAATCTCCAGGCAAGTGGTCAGGCTGCAACGGTATCGGCGACACAATATCGAGCACAACAATTACAAGAGAGCCGCAATACTAGCGCCGATAAAATGGCGACTAATAGTGATAGTGCTCTTTCGGCTTCGCTTGAGACAGGCCTAGGAAATAAAGCGCAGCAGCATGATCGGCTGATGGCTACGCTCTCCGTATTGCGCCAAGATTTGGCAGCAGAGCGGCGCTCAATTGATCCTCTCACCAGTCGCTCAGCCGAGCAGTCGAGCAGCTCACTGCTCAGTGAGGTGAGCGGCGAGGGCGATGGGTATACCGCTCTCACATCGTCACTTACCTCACAACAGGCGGTCACCAGCCAAATTAATCTGCCGGTACAACACCCGCGTTGGGGCAATGCTGTCTCTGAAAAGGTGGTCTGGATGATGAGCGCTCAAATAAAGGAGGCGGCGATTAAATTAAACCCGGCCAACCTGGGTTCTATCGAAATAAAAATATCATTAGCTGATGATCAGGCAAGCGTGGCATTCAATGTGCATAATTCACAAGCAAAAGAGGCGTTGGAGAGCGCCTTGCCACGACTGAGGGAGATGTTGGCGGAGGGAGGTATTGCACTGAATGATAGTACTGTTTCCGATCAATCTGAGCAGAAAAACGGTGAGCAGAGCGAGTCAGCGAGCAATACGGCTCAGTTACAAAGCGAGCAGCTTGCCCATGATGACACCATTGCTCAGGGGGTTATCGATATGAATACCCCACAAGGGGTGGATATATATATCTGAATAGGGCTAAAGCTATTTCTATTTAAAACGATAAGAGAGTGAGTGATTTATAGCGGGTCAGAAGACTCTGAAATAACTGAGCAGAACGAGGGCGAGCAGGTGGGTGATGCTGAAATATTAACTGTTAATTGTGGCGAAACATTGGATATTTCGCGGGTCAGTGAATTTTACACTGAGCTGGAGATGATTATCAATGAAAAAAAACCGATTGAGTTTGATGTCAGTGAAATAGAACGCATCGATATTTCAGGTTTACAGCTATTACTCTCCTTTTATCAGAAAATTAACAGCTCAGGCCTCGATTTTCACTGGAAAAATCCATCAGAAAATCTACTCCGTTCAGCCAGTTTAGTGGGGCTGGAAGGTGCGCTGGGGTTTTCGGAATAACATTGACTATCAAGGCTGAAAAGCTGAGTTTTATGAGGAATTTAAAAAATGGCAAAAATACTCGCAGTTGATGATTCAGCATCTATGCGTCAAATGGTCGCTTTTACTCTGAAGAGTGCAGGCCATGAGGTGGTCGAAGCGGTTGATGGGAAAAACGCACTGGATATTGCCAAAAAGCAATCGTTTAACTTGGTCATTACCGATGTCAATATGCCAAACATGGATGGCTTAACACTGACAAAAGAGTTAAGAGGCCTCGCGAACTTTAAATTTACCCCGATCCTTATTTTAACAACGGAGGCGGGGGGCGATAAAAAGGTTCAGGGCAAGGCGGCAGGAGCAACCGGGTGGTTGGTTAAACCGTTTAACCCGGAGCAGCTACTCTCAACGATCAAACGTGTATTAGGTTGATATTGCCGTGAGCATTGATCTATCACAATTCAAACAGACCTTCATAGAGGAGAGCCTTGAAGGGCTCGATATTATGGAATCCTCGCTGCTCAACCTTGATGTGGGTGAGGCAGACCCCGAAGTGATCAACACCATATTCAGGGCAGCCCACTCGATAAAGGGTGGTAGTGGAACCTTTGGGTTTAACGACATTGCCTCTTTCACCCATGTGTTGGAGACATTGTTGGATCAGATGCGAGCCGGGGAGCGTGATGTCACCACGCCCGCTATTGAAGCGCTGCTGGCCTCTGTTGATTGTCTGCGAGATATGATTAATGCACTGCAGGATGAAGGCAGTTACGACGAAGAGCGGGTTGCCAGCGTACAGAAAGAGCTGGAAAAAATGCTCGATAACGAGGCGAGTAACTCACAAACAACCGAGAGCGCCGCTACCATAGCGCCCCCGGAAGATGAGTTGCCGACAGCAACCGGATGGCTTATTAAATTTTCACCCCACCCCGATATGTTGCGTACTGGTAACGACCCCGTACTGATGTTTCGTGAGCTTGAAGGCTTAGGCTCATTAGAGGTGAAGGCCGATATTGAAGCCTTGCCCGGTTTTGAAGATCATCTTGCTGAAGATGCCTATTTAAGTTGGGAGATTAAACTCACCACAGATGCAACGGAAGATCAGGTACAAGAGATTTTCTCTTGGGTCGATGATGAGTGTGACCTAGAAATAACAGCAATCAGACCCGATATTGAACCGGCGGCTGTTGTGGAGACTGCGGCACAGGTTGTAGAAGAAGTAAAAGAGACAGCGCCCCAAAAAGAGCCGCCGGTTGCTAAAAAACCTGCCGCAAAACGCTCAGCTAAATCAACTGAGGCCACCTCGATTAGGGTAGGCACCGATAAAGTCGATGCATTAATCAACTTGGTTGGTGAACTGGTTATCACGCAGTCCATGCTGAGCCAGTTGGGTGAAGAGTTTGATATGAGCAAGCTGGAGAAGCTGCGTAACGGCCTCGCACAGCTCGAGCGTAATACTCGCGAAATGCAGGAGAATGTACTGCGCATTCGTATGTTGCCCATCAGCTTTTCGTTTAATCGTTTTCCGCGCTTAGTTCATGACCTTACTCAAAAAATGGGTAAAAAAGTGAGCCTTAAAATGTCAGGTGAACAGACTGAGCTTGATAAAACAGTGATGGAGAAAATAGGTGATCCCTTGGTTCACCTGGTGCGAAATGCCCTCGATCACGGAATCGAAAGCCCTGAAGATCGAATTGCCGCAGGCAAAGACCCGGTCGGTACGCTTCAGTTAAATGCTTACCATAAAGGTGGCAATATCATTATCGAAATATCCGATGATGGCGCGGGTATCAACAAACAACGTGTTCTCGAAAAAGCGGTGCAGAGCGGCATTATTAACTCACCCTCTGATATCACCGAAGATGCTCAAATTTTTGATCTTATCTTCGCCCCCGGATTCTCAACCGCAGATGTGGTCAGTGATGTCTCTGGTCGTGGTGTGGGTATGGATGTGGTCAAGAAAAATATCAAGGCGTTAGGTGGCGGTATTGAAATCGCCTCCCGCGAAGGCGTTGGCAGCACCTTCAGTATTCGCTTACCACTGACGCTGGCCATTCTCGATGGGCAGTTGGTGCGTGTTGGCGAAGAGGTCTACATTATTCCGCTCATTTCAATTGTTGAATCGTTACAGATAACCAAACAAGCGGTTAATCGTCTGGCTGGCAGAGCAGAAGTGTATCGCCTGCGTGATGATTACATCTCCATTATTCGACTCTACAACCTCTTTGGTTCAAAGCCTGACAGCACCGACCTGGAAAAAGGGTTACTGGTTGTTGTGGAGGGTGATGGCCAAAAAGTGGGTCTATTTGTGGATGATCTATTGGGGCAGCAGCAGGTTGTTATCAAGAGCCTAGAGTCGAACTTCAAGCAGGTTGAAGGGGTATCCGGTGCCACCATATTAGGCGATGGTACGGTGGCGTTGATTATGGATATTGGTGGTTTGATCGACCTCTCCAACTCTGCACAAAAGAAATTTAGCGATGGCGCAGTCGCCTGAGGAAAAGTTTATGGATACCGCACAACTACTTGATAGCGACAGCATTATTGCCGATGGCGATGGTCACGAGCAGTACCTGACTTTTATGCTGGCGGGCGAAGAGTATGGCGTTGACATCCTGAGGGTACAAGAGATTAAGGGGTGGGACAGTGCCACGCGCATTCCCAATACGCCTGATTATGTTCAGGGGGTGATTAACTTGCGTGGCACCATCGTGCCTATTATCGATTTGCGTATGCGTTTCAACCTCGAAAAGCTGGAGTATGGCCCCACCACCGTGGTGGTGGTGCTGAAAGTTTCATCAACCAGTAAAAATCGCACCATGGGTATTGTTGTTGATGGTGTATCAGATGTCTATAGCATCAGTGCCGATGAATTAAAGTCCGCCCCTGAATTTGGTGATGAGATAAATGCCGAGTTTGTTAAAGGGTTGGCCACCATTGATGAAAAAATGGTGATCATGCTGGATATAGACAAACTGCTTAACTCCCGTGAATTGAATGTTCTGGATAGTGTCGCCAGCGAGAAATAAGCGGTGCGAACGATTGCTGTAATGAACCAGAAAGGGGGCGTGGGTAAAACCACCACCACCCTTAATCTGGCCCATGCGCTGGCCAAGCGTGATAAACGCCTGCTGATTATTGATCTGGATCCACAAGCGCAGCTCGGCTTGGGTTTTGGCTACAGAGATGGGGAACAGGGAGTAGACAAGGTGTTTCTGGAGAGTGCTTTAATCTCAGAGCTGCGGGTCAATGTACGAAAAGGGATTGATATGATTTCAGCCGGAAGGTCGCTGGCAGAGGTTGAATCACTTAAACACAGCAATCAAAGTCGCCTGGGCTGGCGTCTGCATGATGCACTCAAGGTCGAAGCGATGGATTACGATTTTATCTTGATGGATTGCCCGCCTTCATCCGGTGTTTTAAGCATGAATGCACTGTTTGCAGCGCAAGAGGTGATTATTCCTGTTTCGAGTGATTATTTGGCGCTGCACGGTGTGTCGCGCATGCTCTCAATTTTTATTCGTCTGGAAGCGGCTTTAAAGCGCAAATTTACCAAGCACTTTGTGATGACGCGCTACCACAGCCGCCGCAAGCTATCAAAAGAGGTTTTACTCAAATTGCAGGAGTATTTTTCAGGGCAACTGTTAGCCACCTCAATCCACGAATGTGTGGCATTGGCAGAGAGTCCAAGCTTTGGAAAAACCATTTTTGAATACAGTGCTTCAAGCCGGGGTGCAGAAGATTATCTGCTTTTGGCCGATGATTTACTGCTGGGAAGAACCCTCTAATGGCGACAAAAAAAACCAGCAAAATAGGTTTTGATCCGCTCTCCTGGATGCACGATGATGATTTTGAAGCGCCTCCAGAAAGCATCGCCACAGAGCGTGAGCCAGATGAAAAAAAGAGCAGACAAAAAGCGGCACCAGAGCCGAGGGAGGCGTCGCTAAAATCAACGGCTGCCGCGCCACCCAAACGCCGTGCCACGACGCGAAAGAGAGCCACCACAACTCGGCGACGCACAGCCAACAAAAAGGCTGCGCCAAACGAAGGAAAAAAATTCGAGCTGGTCGCAGCCAGTTTCGCCGCATTGTCGCAGCGAACAGATGAACTGGTGACACGTTTTTATAAAGAGCTATTCTCTCGACACCCAGAGATTAAAGCGCTGTTACAAGGTGTTGAGATAGATTTACAAAAAAAAGAGCTGATCGCTACACTTTCACCGCTTATCAGTAATCTAAATAAACCTGAAGCTAGGGTTGCGGCGTTACAAGCAATGGGCGCGCAGTATCAGCGGTATGGAGTAGAAGCAGAACACTATCCAAAGGTGGCTTCTACTTTGCATGATGTAATGGGGGAGATGGCAGGCGAGTTGTGGAGTGGTGAGGTTGCAGCCGTTTGGACGGATACATTGAATGTGGTTACTAAAACCATGACTGAAGCACATAAAGAGGGGGCGGTAGAAATGGCTACCAAAAATGACAACTTAATGGCGCAGGCGGGATTGATCAATGACATCCTAGAGCATTCGCCGATGAATATCATGCTGGCAGATATGGATGAAAACATCGTATTTGTTAATAAAAGAGCGCGTGAAACGCTGCTAGGTCTCGAGTCTGAACTTGGAAAATATCTGCCTGGCTTCAAAGCGAGCGAAGTGGTTGGCGGCAGTATTCACCGTTATCACAAAGACCCGGCCGCCATTAAGGCGCTGCTGGCGGGGCTTGGCCCTGGCTCAAAGCGCAATGGCTTCATCACGCCCGGCCCCTTTATGTTTGAACATGAAACCCGTCCACTCTATGACGAAAAGGGTGAAAAAACTGGCTACATTGTGCAGTGGCATGATGTGACTAAACAGCGCGCGGAAGAGGAGCAGGCCCAGCGCCTACAACGCGCCATCGATCGCGCACAAACCGCGATGATGATGATCGACCGAGACCTGGTGATCACCTATGCCAATGAGTCGACCGTGCGACTGGTCTCCAAATATAAAGAGCCACTGAGCGCACTCTATCCGCAGATCGATTTCAGCGACCTAGTGGGTGTTTGCATAGATGACTTCCATAAAAATCCTGCCCATCAGCGGCGCATTCTGGATGACCCAAGCAACTTGCCTTTCGATACCGATATTCATGTGGGTGAGCTGGTTTTTCATATTTTAGTCAATGCAATACATAACCTTGATGGTGACTATGTCGGCTGTACACTGGAGTGGGAGGATGTCACCGAGTTGCGTGCCAGAGAACTCGAAGTTGCCCGCCTCACCTCTGCCGTTGAAGGCTCGACTACCGCAATGATGATGTGCGATATGTCGGGGGATATTACCTATGCTAACCCGGCAGTGGTTCAGCTTCTCATGCGGCATCAAGAGGCTCTGCGCCAGTTTTTCCCAGGTTTTGATGCGCGTAACATTGTGGGGTCAAACTTCGATCAATTCCATAAAAACCCGGCACATCAACGTGCTTTGATTGCTGATCCCTCAAAAATGCCCCACGCCAGCAATATAAAAGTAGGTAGTGTCGAGTTCAAGCTGACATTGAGCGCGATTATCGATCCACAAGGTAAACAGATCGGTTGTGCGCTGGAGTGGGTCGACATCACAGAGGAGATGGATGCCCAGCGTCAGATCGAAAAACTGATTAATGACGCGATTAACGGCGCGGTTGATGAGCGTATTGATACCCGCTCTTATCAAGGGTTTATGCAGGGCTTGGGTGAAGGTGTTAACCAGCTGCTGGATGCGGTAATAACCCCGCTGCGCGAAACCATGCGTATTGTGCAGAGCATGTCAGAAAATGATCTGACACAACTCATGGATGGTGAGTACAAAGGTGAATACGCGGTGCTTCAAGAGGCGATTAATGGTTCAATCGCGACACTGCAATCGACGGTTTCTGAAATACGTCGCTCATCGAAAAACATCTCGACCGCCTCATCTGAAATTGCTCAAGGGAATACCGACCTTAGTCAGCGCACCGAAGAGCAGGCCGCCTCACTGCAAGAGACCGCCTCATCCATGGAGCAGCTAACTAGCACCGTCAAGCAGAATGCAGATAATGCACGGGAAGCTAACACCTTAGCCGCAACCACACGCCAACAGGCAGAGAAGGGCGGCGAAGTGGTTAACCACGCGATTGAAGCGATGGCTGAGATCAATGACAGCAGTCGAAAAATTTCTGACATTATCGGTGTTATTGACGAAATCGCCTTTCAGACTAACCTGTTAGCTCTGAATGCAGCGGTTGAAGCGGCCAGAGCAGGGGAGCAGGGGCGTGGCTTTGCAGTGGTCGCATCCGAAGTGCGCAACCTGGCACAACGCAGTGCTGCCGCTGCGAAAGAGATCAAAACCTTGATTAAAGACAGCGTCTCCAAGGTTGAGGATGGCACTCGGCTGGTTGATGAGTCGGGCAATACCCTGCAAGAGATTGTCACCATGGTGAAGAAGGTGAGTAATATCATTGCCGAAATTGCCGCCGCGAGTCAGGAGCAATCACAAGGTATCGAGCAGGTTAATAAAGCAGTTACCCACATGGATGAAGCGACCCAGCAAAATGCGGCGCTGGTGGAAGAGGCTGCTGCAGCCAGTGAATCTCTGGACGAGCAGTGTCACTCACTGGATCAGATGGTTCGCGTATTCAAACTAAGGGATATGGAGGATGAAGAGGATGATTCAGCACCCATTAAGACGGCACCCGCTATCGCCGCACCAACGCCTGTAGTGCATAAGCCGGTCGTCAAGCAGACCACTGCGCCTACCCGTAACGTTAACATGAGTTTGGAAGATGATAATGAATGGGAAGAGTTCTAGGTCTGATCAGGATGGTCACGAGTTTGATCTGAGCGATAGAGAGTTTGAGCAGTTAAAAAAAATTGTCAGCGAGCAGACCGGCATTGTGATGACCGATGCCAAGCGCAATATGGTCTATGGGCGCTTGGCGCGTCGTCTACGCGCTCTGAAAATCGATAGTTTTACTCGCTATATCCAGTTAATTGAGAAGGATGAAAATGAACTGGTCAACTTCATCAACTCGGTGACGACAAATTTAACCGCTTTTTTTCGTGAAAAGCACCACTTCGAATATCTGCACGATAAATTATTGCCTCAGTTGGTGGCCAATAATCAGCAGAGCCGTAAAATCCGTATCTGGTCAGCCGGCTGCTCGACGGGGGAGGAACCCTACTCACTGGCGATTACCGTAAAACGATTTTTTGAAAGCTACCCAGGCTGGGATGTCACTATTCTGGCCACCGATATTGATACCAACGTTATTGCAAAGGCTGCCAGCGGAATTTATACCGAAGATCGCATTGAAGGCCTGTCACCGGAGCTGGTTAAACGCTGGTTTGTAAAAGGTAAAGGCGGAAAAATCGGCATGGTTAAGGTGCGTCGTGAGCTGCAAGAGATCATTCATTTTGATCAGCTAAATCTACTGCAACCGTGGCCCACGCAGGCATCGTTTGATCTGCTGTTTTGCCGCAACGTGGTGATCTATTTTGATAAGCCGACCAAGGTTAAATTGTTTGAAAAATATGCCGATGTACTGGCCAGTAAGGGACACCTGTTTATCGGCCACTCTGAAACCCTATTTCAAATCAGCGACCGCTTTGATGCGTTAGGTGGCACCATCTACCAGAAGAAAGTGTAACCGTGATGGATAACGGATTCAAAAACCCCACTCACCCGATGCTCGATGCCCTGCCGGGTTTTGATGGGGTAAATCGCTACTGGGACAAATATCACGGTAAATATGTCGCAAAAATTTTGCCCGGAGAGTGTTACGTCACCACCCACGATGAGCTGGTAGCCACGGTTTTGGGTTCATGTGTTTCGGCCTGCATTCGGGATAAAGTTTTTGGTATTGGCGGTATGAATCACTTCATGCTTCCGGGTTCAAGTAGCAGCCGTAAGGGGAGTTGGTTGAGTGAGGCCAACCGCTATGGGAACTTTGCCATGGAGCACCTGATTAATGAAATTCTAAAAAATGGTGGTGAGCGGCGTAACCTAGAGATAAAGCTGTTTGGCGGTGGGAAAATCGTCAAAAACATGTCTAATGTTGGTGAGCGCAATATTGAGTTTGTAATTGATTATCTGAAGACCGAGTCACTGAACATCCAGGCGCAAGATTTGGGTGATATCCATCCCAGAAAAGTGATTTACTTTCCACTGACCGGACGGGTTAAAATGAAGAAATTTCAGAGCATGCACAACGATACCATTGTTCGCCGTGAGGTGGATTACCAAGAATCACTCAAGAAAAAACCAGTGGGTGGTGATGTTGAGTTATTTTAAATGACGGGAATTAATAATAAAATGTAACTATTCAGCGTGTTTAGATTTTGCCTCAAATCGAGGCATTTTCGCATGGAAAGAGGGAACATAGAGGGAATAGGTGACCGATGGAGTACGAAAATAACAGAGAGTTGGGACAAAAGATGAATACGCCGGGTAGTTGCAATAAAATAAAAGTATTAATTGTTGATGACTCAGCGCTTGTTCGACAAATACTGACTGAAATCCTCAACTCGGATCCTGCGGTGGAGGTGATTGGCACTGCCGGTGATCCGCTCATCGCAAGAGAGAAGATAAAAACGCTCAATCCTGATGTGATTACATTGGATATTGAGATGCCGAAAATGGATGGCATCACTTTTTTGCGTAATTTGATGCGCCTGCGGCCAATGCCGGTGCTGATGATCTCCACCCTCACCGAAAAAGGTGCCGATGTCACCCTTGAAGCCCTAGAGCTTGGGGCGATTGATTACATTGCCAAGCCCAAAATCGATCTGCGTGAAAATCTGACCGCATTTAGCCAAGATATTATTGAAAAGGTAAAGTCGGCGGCAACCGCCAACCTGCGACACCATCAAAACACCACAAAAGAGGCGGCATCAAGAGCACCAGTTGAGTGCAAGCGTAGCTTCAAATTCACCAACCGCATGATTGCCATCGGCTCATCAACGGGTGGCCCAGAAGCCTTAAAAGAGGTGCTGATTCGCCTTCCTGCGGACTCCCCCCCAGTGGTGATTGCACAACACATCCCCGAAGCGTTTAGTGGCCCTTTTGCGCGCCGTATGAATGGCTGCTGTTCAGTGGCCGTGTGTGAAGCGGAAGATGGCCAAAAAATTCTGCCCGGGCACGTCTATGTAGCACCGGGTAACCGTCATTTAAGAGTCGAAAAGAGCCGTGACGGCTTAGTTTGTCGCTTAGGTAGCGACGAAAAAATAAACCGCCACCGCCCCTCCGTTGAAGCGTTGTTCGATTCGGTGGCCGAGCATGTGGGTAAAAAAGCGGTGGCCGTTATGTTGACCGGTATGGGTGCCGATGGTGCAGATGGCATGAAAAGACTCCACGAACGAGGCGCTTACTGCATTGCTCAGGATGAAAAAACATCCGTGGTGTGGGGAATGCC
>JALSJH010000017.1 GCA_026989455.1 Chromatiales bacterium
CAGCCAAGGCTTTCTTTGTTTTAGGGGTTTCTAACTGCGGATCGGGGGCATTCTAATGTTCCAAATCGATTAGAAAGTTGGGGCTCACCACAACTCATCCAGGGCACGCATGACATCGCGGCGGCTTATCAGCCCGATGAGGCGGTCGTTTTCCACCACTGGGTAGCGACGATAGGGCGCATCGATGAAGCGTTTTGCGAGTTCCAGAATACTCATGTCGGGATCAATGGAGATAACGTTTTTGCTCATATAATTCTCGACTCGGCCACCATAACCCTCATAATAGCTCGCCTCTAGATCGATGCGCATGCAATCACGCTCGGTAAGTATGCCGACAAGCTTGCCACTCTCGTCGACTACGGGAGCCCCCGAAATATCGTTTTCAACCAAGATGTGCACGGCACGTAAGATCTCCATGCCCTGTTGCAGGGTAAACAAGGATCTGGTCATGTAATCACGCACTCGAATCGAATGAAGCATACTTATTCCTCTGGTGGTGCTATGGGGTGGTCTGATCTATTCGGGCATCGGCGTTTCCCACATTTAGCTTGGCAATCTCCCTCTCCCTGACCGCAACCATGTCGCAATGGTTTACCTCGCAGCAAAAGCCCCAGAGCTAGCGCTAAACCACTTATGATAAAAACAATGAAACTGCCGATGAAGATCTCCATTCGTTAACCACCAAAATTGTCAAACAGGATATTATCTTTTTCCACGCCTAAACTGTCGAGCATCTGCGTGACCGAGGCGGTCATCATGGGCGGCCCACATAAGTAATATTCGCAATCCTCTGGTGCGGGGTGCTCTTTTAGATAGGTCTCGTAAAGCACGTCGTGGATGTACCCTGTCGGACCTGTCCAATTATCCTCTGGTAGTGGGCTGGAAAGTGCCATAGACCACATAAAGTTTTTGTGTTCTTCAGCCAGCTGAATAAACTCTTCGACATAGAACGCTTCACGTAAACTGCGGGCACCGTACCAAAAGGTGATTTTTCGCGTGCTTTTCAGGCGTTTGAGTTGATCCAGAATATGTGACCGCATGGGGGCCATGCCTGCTCCGGCACCAATAAAAACCATTTCAGCCTCACTATCCCGGGCAAAAAATTCACCGAAAGGCCCGGAAATAGTGACCTTGTCGCCCGGCTTCAAACTAAAGATATAGGAGGACATGGCACCGGGTGGCGTATCGGCCGGCATTTTGGGCGGCGGTGTCGCACAACGTACGTTGAGCATAATAATGTCTTTCTCATCGGGATAGTTGGCCATGGAGTAGGCCCGCGTCAGCGGTTTTTTGACGGTGGACTCCAACTCAAGAAAGCCAAACCGTTCCCAATCGTTTCGATAGGCCTCGGGAATATCAAAATCTGCATAGCGCACATGGTGGGGAGGGCATTCGATCAGAATATAACCACCGGCGCGAAAGTTCATGGTTTCACCGGGGGGAAGCTCAAGCACGAGCTCTTTAATAAAGGTAGCGAGATTATTATTGGATCGCACCGTACACGCCCAGCGCTTGACACCAAATACCGCCTCATCAACGCGTATTTTCAAATCCTGCAGCAGCACCACCTGGCAGGCAAGATGAACCCCCTTGGCGGCTTCGCGCTTACTGATATGCGAGGCCTCCGTTGGCAATAGCGGGCCGCCGCCCTGCAGAATGTTGACACGGCATTGCCCGCATGTGCCACTGCCACCACAGGCGGCAGGCACGTATATCTCATTATCGGCCAGCGCCTCAAGGAGTTTTCCACCTGCCGGTACGCTGAGTTTACGCTCTTCATTAACAGTCAGTGTAATGCTCCCACGTGGTACCAGTCGTGAGCGCGCTGCCAGAATGATGAGGGCAAGCACCGTCAAGATGACTGTAAACAACAACACACTGTAGATGATTTCTTGCATAGTTTGTAATCAGGTCACATGAGCGTTAAAGCTCAATGCCTGCCATTGCCATAAATGCCAGCGATATCAGACCGGCAGTGATAAAGGTGATACCCAGACCTTGCAAACCCGAAGGGGCATCGCAGTATCTCATCTTCTCGCGCAGGCCAGCCAGGGTGGCAATGGCCAATGCCCAGCCCACCCCGGCACCCAGCCCGTAAACGCTGCTTTCGGCAAAATTATAATCACGCTGCACCATGAACAACGAGGCACCAAGAATTGCGCAATTTACCGTAAGCAGAGGTAAAAAAATACCGAGGTTACTGTGGAACAGCGGGAAGTATCGACTCAGTACCATTTCAAGAATTTGCACCATCGCAGCAATAATTGCGATGAAACTGATGAGGCTGAGATAACTGAAGTCAAAGGCACCAAGGTTTGCCCAGCCCAACGCCCCTTCACGCAGGAAGGTACTGTAGAGGAGGTTATTGATCGGCACACTGATGCCTAGCACGACGATAACGGCAGCCCCTAGGCCCAAGCTGGTTTTGATCTGCTTGGATACCGCAAGAAAAGTGCACATGCCAAGAAAGAATGCCAGTGCAAGGTTCTCGACAAAGATCGAACGTAGGAAAATAGTGAGAAGGTTGTCCACTGTTTTACTCCCCCTCAGCTGTACGGTTGGGGATGGGTGAATAGTCCGTCTGTTCGACCTGTTCCGTTTTCCAACTGCGGATGATCCAGATCAGGAAACCGATGATAAAGAACGCGCTGGGGGGAAGCAGCAGCATTTCATTGGGGACATACCAGCCATTATCTGCCACTAATGGCAAAATGGAGATACCCATTAGCGAACCGCTGCCAAACAACTCCCGGATTGTCGCAACAATAATTAAAACCATGCTGAAGCCCAGACCGTTACCAATGCCATCCAACACACTGATGCCCACCGGGTTTTGCATGGCGAAGGTTTCTGCACGCCCGAGTACGATACAGTTGGTCACGATCAGGCCAACATAAACAGAAAGGATTCGTGCCGTTTCCGGTAAAAAAGCCTTGAGTAGCTCGTCAACAATAATGACCGCCGAAGCGATGATAGTAATCTGCACGATAAGCCGCACGCTGGTAGGCAGGTGGTGGCGAATCAGGCTAATGGACATGTTTGAAAAGGCCAGCACCACCGTAACCGACAGGCTCATGACGAGTGCGGATAGCAGCGAGTTGGTAATGGCCAAGGCGGAGCATATTCCCAGCACTTGAAATGTTATGGGGTTCTTGTTCACCAACGGGTCAAGCAGTACATCGCGCATTTTCATGGATCTTGCCCTCAGTTATCGGCTCTGGCGGGTGGTGTTTCACGCAGCTGCGTGAGAAATGGTTGAAAACCATGTTCCCCGAACCAGTAGCGCACGAGGTTGGTTATACCGTTAGCGGTGACTGTCGCACCGGAAAGTGCATCCACTTCGTAACGAGCGGTCGCAGAGTCTGGCGCTACGCTCCCGGTTGCGATGCGAAAGCGTAACTCACCGGTTTCATCCCACAGCTGTCGTCCCTGCCACTTCGCTTGCCACTCGGGGAGTTGAATTTGGGTGCCAAGGCCCGGGGTCTCGCCCTGCTCGTAAAACGTCACGGCAGCGATCGTATTCAGATCCGCTTGCAACGCAAGATAACCGTAGAGGGTCGACCACATGCCTTGCCCGTGTATCGGGAAAATAATGCGTTTGACTCGGCCTTCATCCCATACCAAATAGACGCTAGCAAACCGTGAACGATGCCCCAGACGTGCCACATCATACTCGGCCGGGATGGTGATGTTACGTTCAGGATCGGCGGCGGCGTTGCGCTGATCAAAGGTCACTGGGTTGAGATTTTTTTCGAATCTTCCCGCGTCGATATCAATGACACGCGCATCCAGTTGCAGAAAAATATCCATCAGCTCTTTTTTGGATAGCACCTCTGCATTGGTCGGCATGAGGTCTGCGAGTTTCACGATATGTTGAGCCTGATTAAATATCTGGTGTGCAAGCTGATACGGCCTGAGACTGACCGCGGCAACTGAAACCATGATCGAACAGACCAGGGCGACGGTGAGCACCACAAGGATCGCTTTTAGCGGGCTATCGTTGCTCATGTGTCACTCCCGACTAGGCGGCGTTGGCGCTTGCGTCGTTTGCGAATATGCAATTCAACCACCACAAAGTCCATCAGTGGTGCAAACATGCTGGCAAGCAGAATCGCAAACACCACGTTTTCAAAATGCGAGGGGTTGGCGATGCGCATCACCACGGTTAACAAGCCCACAGTAATACCAAAAATCCAGCGTCCGACATTGGTTGTCGCCGCCGGCACAGGATCCGTGGCGAGAAAGACCAGGCCAAATAAAAACCCACCCAATACCATGTGCCAGTACCAGGGGATGGCATAGATGGGATTCCCCGCAGGCCCCAAGCCATTGAAGATCAACACGGCAGTGACCATGCCGATGACACCACCGAGCATAATGCGCCACGAGGCCACGCCCAGGAGAAGCAGGATCAAGGCACCGATCAGCACGCCGAAGAGAGAGCTTACTCCCATGGGCCCCGGTTGACTGCCGATAAATAGCTGCCCCCAGCTATAACCAGCAGACTCCAGAGCGGAGACCCCTCCCTCTTTGATCGCCAGTTCGAGAGCAGTCGGCAGATCATATCCGGGCACGGGTACCCACGCGCCTTCACCAAAGACCAGGGCGGGGTAAGCAAACATATGAAATGCCAGCGCCAGCAGGGCGGGGTTCACCAGATAACGCCCCGTGCCACCATAGATCGCCTTGCCCACCACCAAACCGAAGGTTATTCCCAGCACGACTTGATAGAGGGGTGTGGTGGCGGGAAGTAGTAGCGCATACAACCAGACGATGGCCAACAGACCCTCATCGACGGGTTTGCGGCGAAAAGTGGCGAAGAGAGCCTCCCACACCGCCGCGACGAATAGTGCGACGAAAAAGATCGGTAAAAAGTAGAGTAACCCGTGCCAAAAACACGCCAGCATATTTTGTGGATCAAACCCGATGCCCAGATAATCAAGCAACCATCCGCGCCATCCGCTGGCGACACTCAACTCCAATTGCGCCATGGCGAGATTGGTTTGATGTCCCAGGTTCCACATGCCGATAATCCAGCACGGTAGGGTGGCGAGGACAAAATAGTTCATTAACCGCTGTATGTTGGCTGGATCTCGTACGTGAGGCCCTGTACGGGTGCTCGCTGTTGTTGAGTAGATAAACCGGTCAAAGAGTGTAAAGAGCGCGCGACTGACTGAGTGCTCGCCGTGCGTGGCAAACTTTTCTCTCAGCCTGTCAAACCCTTTCTGTGGCCTCACTATCCTTCCCTCTCAATTTGATCGAGATTGATACGCAACACCGAGCCATAATCGTACTTGGCCGGGCAGACGTATGAGCACAGCGCCAGATCCTCTTCGGCAAGATCCAGGCAACCCAGCTCTTGCGCCAGATCTGTGTCTCTCACCAGCAATGCGCGCAGCAGCGGTACCGGCAGAATATCCAGCGGCATGACATGTTCAAAATCACCCACAGGCACCATTGCCGTCGGTCTGCCGTGCAGCGCGGTTGTAAAGGCTTCATTTCCACCCGGTGACCGAAGCCAGCCAAACAGTCGGCGTTTTTTCCCGTTTTCGGGGATCACCGACACCTGATGATGATAACGCCCAAGATATGCTTGGACTCCTGTGGCTGTGTGGCCGTCAAGCACTGAACCGGAGATGACCCGGCAGGGGGTATGCTCGGCAATCTCGCCGCGCACTAGGTCATCAATGCTCGCCCCCAACCGTGTTTCCAGTAACCGGGGCCGTGTCACCGAAGCACCCGCCAATGCGACAATACGCTCAGTCCAGAGTTGCCCGCTCGTAAATAACTTGCCGATGGCGATAACATCCTGATAGCCAATATGCCACACGGGTTTCTCTGCACTGACGGGGAACAGATGGTGAATGTGCGTGCCCGGCAACCCTGCCGGATGAGGCCCTGAAAACACCACCGGTTGCAGGCGGTCAATCATGGGGTCATCAATCTGCCCATCCACTCCTGTACAGAGATAGACCGGCCCTGTTGTTAACTGGGCAATAACACGCAGTCCGTGACAGAATGCCTGACGGTGAGCGTCAATAATGACGTGAGGATTTGCGGCAAGTGGTTGTGTATCAATGGCAGTGACAAAGAGGGCATCTGGGTACGAACCTGAATGCGGAACCCGGTTATAGGGTCGCGTTCGCAGGGCGGTCCACAAGCCGGAGGATAAAAGCAGCTCCCTTACCGTGCTCCCGCCCAGCCCCGCCAGCTCCTCACCATTGAATGCCGGGAAACGCTGTTCCTTCCCTGCATCGTCATCCAATGCAATGACCACCGACTGCAAGACGCGGCGCTCGCCACGATGAATAGCCATGACGGTGCCGCCAGCAGGCGTTGTGTATTTGACCAGTGGATCGTGTTTGTCGTGGAGCAAGGGCTGCCCAAGGCCTACCCGATCCCCCGGACTCACCAATAGTTTAGGTTTGAGCCCGTGAAAGTCCGCGCCTAATAACGCCACGGTGGTAACGTCCTGAGCGGGGTAAATGGATTGCTCAGGTTTTCCCGGCAGAGGAATATCGAGCCCTTTTTTACTGGTAATTCGCACTGTCAGGGTCTCCGACTATGCTGAAGAATGATTTCACTGTAGCATTCCGTCCACGCAATTGAGTGTCGACAAAAAAGCACATAACTCTCACCCTGTTATTGCACTCCATTCAGGTAGATCGCAATCGCATCAATATCTTGGTCACTTAAACCAGACATAACAGGTGGATGGTCTTTTTCACCAGCGCGGATCGCTTTTATTTGGGAAATGAGAAGCGCTTCACCCTTGCCACTAAGGCTATTAGTACCTGCGTTATGACAGCCCACACAGCCCTGAGCTTTCGTTTTGCCTGAGGCCGTATCGCCAGCAAATGCTGGTAGGGGGAATACCATTGCAAGCACTAGTAAAAGTAACATCTTTCTCATGATGATCTTCTCCTTCATGTGTAAGCTTAGCCCAAGTTTAACATGCCATCTTAAAAATAGCGTAAGCGCTAATTAATCAGCGTGCTTGTTTTTCTACGCACAAGACCGCGGAGAAGAGCCAAGAAAAGTGAATGTCATTCTTAATGTTTTTTACTTGAACTCAGGCATTTCAATGCACAATCTCATTTATCGATTGCATGGGTGCGGGAGGTGGTCGCTTTCATTTTGTGTTAAATATCTTCACCATTACCCGTAACCCCTCTGTTTCATTTCAAATTTAGTGGAAACCTGCTTTGCACTTGATGCTCGCTTCTCTCCAATCTACTTTCAATTCACGCGTCACGTTCCTTTTTGTTTCTAGGTAACCAGTTGATTTATTGGGGGTTATGTTGAGTGGCATAGGATTTGCCGTATCAGGTAGGCAAGATGTCGAGATAAAATCTCATAATAAACGCATCTGCCATACCGAATTGGAGGACACCGGCAATGATTGAGACCTTTTACGACGTTATGCGCCGTCAAGGCATTACACGTCGAAGTTTTTTGAAGTATTGTAGCTTGACGGCCGCAGCGATGGGGCTTGGGCCATCCTTCGCACCGAAAATTGCCTACGCCATGGAGACCAAACCGCGCATCCCGGTGCTTTGGCTGCATGGCCTTGAGTGTACTTGTTGTTCAGAATCCTTTATCCGCTCGGCTCACCCGCTGGCTAAAGATGTAATTCTCTCTATGATCTCGCTGGATTACGACAGCCTTATCATGGCGGCTGCGGGCCATCAGGCAGAGTCGATCATTGATGAAATCATCGAAAAATATAAAGGCAATTATATTCTTGCCTGTGAAGGAAACCCCGGGCTTGATCAAGATAAAACCGGCGGTATGTCGTGCATTGTGGGGGGTAAGCCCTTTACTGATCAGCTACTTCGCGTGGCCAAGGATGCGAAGGCGATTATCTCTTGGGGCTCTTGTGCCTCTTGGGGTTGCGTACAGGCGGCCAAGCCCAACCCAACGGGGGCAACACCCATCCATAAAGTCCCCGGAATCGGAAATGCTCCTATCATTAAAGTACCCGGTTGCCCTCCTATTGCCGAGGTGATGACCGGTGTGGTGACTTACATGTTGACCTTTGACCGCTTACCTACGCTGGATCGGCAAGGGCGACCTTTAATGTTCTATAGTCAGCGTATTCACGATAAGTGTTACCGACGCTCTCACTTTGATGCGGGGCAGTTTGTTGAGAAGTTTGATGATGAGGCGGCACGTAAGGGCTACTGTCTCTATAAGATGGGCTGCAAAGGCCCCACTACCTATAACGCTTGCTCGACGATTCGCTGGAATGGTGGTTTATCCTTTCCGATACAGGCGGGTCACCCCTGCATTGGCTGCTCCGAAGATGGTTTTTGGGATAAAGGCAGCTTCTATGATCGCATGACCAGTATTGACCATTTTGGTATTGAAGCAAACGCTGACCAAGTGGGTATTGCGGCTACCGCGGCGGTTGGGGTGGGTGTGGCAGCGCATGCGGCGGCCTCTGCAGTTAAACGAGCCCAGCAGAAGGGAGACCAGGAACAATGAGCATTATAACGACACCTAACGGCTACACGCTGAATAACTCGGGAAAACGGGTGGTGATTGATCCAGTAACCCGCATCGAAGGACACATGCGGGCTGAGGTTAATATCGATAAAAACAATATCATCACCAATGCGGTTTCCAGTGGCACCATTTGGCGTGGGTTGGAGGTTATTCTCAAGGGGCGTGATCCACGCGATGCTTGGGCGTTTGTGCAGCGTATTTGCGGGGTTTGCACGGGCACTCATGCATTGACTTCGGTTCGTTCTGTAGAGGATGCGCTCGGTATCAATATTCCGGAAAATGCCAATAGTATTCGCAATATTATGCAGCTTTCGTTGCAGGTGCACGATCATCTGGTGCACTTCTATCACCTGCATGCACTGGACTGGGTTAACCCGGTCAATGCGCTAAAAGCTGACCCCAGAGCCACTTCTGTACTTCAGCAGAAAACCTCACCTAGCCACCCGAACTCATCACCCGGTTATTTTCGGGATGTACAGAATCGACTGAAAAAGTTTATTGAGTCCGGGCAGTTGGGGCCATTTAAAAATGGATACTGGAGCAATCCGGCCTACCTGCTTCCCCCCGAAGCTGACCTTATGGCGGTCACTCACTATTTAGAAGCGTTAGATTTCCAGAAAGAGATCATGAAAACGCGCACTATTTTTGGCGGCAAGGATACACATCCCAATTGGACCGTTGGTGGCGTACCTTGTCCGATCAATATGGATGGTGTGGGTGGTGTTGGTGGTCTCAATATGGTGAATATGAATCAGGTACACCAGATTTTGCAAGATACTAAAACCTTTGTCGAAAATGTCTATATACCGGATATTCTCGCCATCGCTAAGTTTTACAAAGGGTGGACGTATGGTGGCGGACTCTCTAGCCAGAATGTGCTGGCATATGGCGATATTCCAGATAAGGCGAATGACTATTCGGCATCAAATTTGATGATGCCACGCGGCGCTATTATCAACGGAAACTTCAATGAAATACATGAGGTGGACCTGCGAAACCCAGATGAGATTCAAGAGTTTGTCCCCCACTCTTGGTACAAATATCCGAATGGCGCTAAGGGCTTGCACCCTTGGGATGGGGTTACCGATCCTGACTTTAATGTCAGTAGCGCGAAAGGTAGCCAGCAGAATATCGAAGAGCTGGATGAAAATGCCAGCTACTCTTGGATCAAGGCACCTCGTTGGCGTGGTCATGCCATGGAGGTGGGGCCACTTGCTCGCTATGTTATCGGCTATGCACAAGGGCATGAGTACTGGACTGAGCAGATTGATAAGATCCTCACAGATTTGGATGTGCCGTTGGAGGCGCTCTTTTCCACTCTTGGCCGTACCGCTACTCGTGCGCTGGAGGCTCAGTGGGCCGCCGATCAGCAACTCTACTTCTTTGATAAGCTGATGACTAATATTAAGAACGGTGATTCATCTACCCACAATGGAGAGCTTTGGGATCCCGCTGATTGGCCCAGTGAGGCTAAGGGTGTCGGTTTCACTGAGGCTCCACGTGGTGCGCTGGGTCACTGGATTCGTATCAAAGATACCAAGATCGAAAACTACCAATGCGTGGTGCCAACCACTTGGAATGGCTCGCCCCGTGATGAAGAGGGTAACATCGGTGCTTTTGAGGCATCACTCATGCATACCAAGGTGGAGCGGGCAGAAGAGCCGGTTGAAATTCTGCGCACACTTCACAGCTTTGACCCTTGCCTTGCCTGCTCAACGCATGTCATGACGGAAGAGGGTGAAGAGTTAACAACGGTTACCACGAGCCCTGTGGGTTCGTAGGCTTTGAGGAGTTTATAAAAATGAAAAAAGATTTGATGCGAATAGCGGCTGCTATCAGTGTATTTTTTGTTCCTGGTCTGGCTGCGGCCCATACCGGCAGCCATGAAGTCTCAGGGTTGCTAAGTGGTATCTCTCATCCATTGATGGGGTTGGATCACCTGATCGTTATATTGGCAGTCGGGCTTTGGCTGGGTGCCAGTGTCCGTAAGCAGGCTCCTTTAATGGTGACGGTTTTTCTGGCATTTTTAGGGCTAGGGGCTGTTGTGGGTGTCAGTGGATTTGTTTTGCCCAGCGTTGAAACGGGTATCGCTGTTTCTGTGTTGGTTGCCGGATTGCTAGTGGCAACATTGGCTCGTTTGCCTGCGGTAGCCACTATGGCGCTTTTGGCTCTCTTTGCACTATTCAACGGTGCGGCACATGGCATCGAAATGCCTGTAGCGACTATGCCACTGTTATATGGCTTGGGCTTACTGCTCTCTACCGCAGTGTTGCAGTTGGCGGCGGTTCGATTAGGGCAAATGGTTCATGGTGTACGGGCTGAGTGGTTGCTACGAACCACGGGTGTGCTGGGCGGTGGATTTGGTGCCTGGTTGTTACTGGGTGTGTAACTGATAGCGGTGAAATGGAGAACATACGATGACAACCAAGCCCAATGCAGAGCATTTAGAGCCTGCAGTGTATGTTTATGAAGCGCCACTACGCCTATGGCATTGGATAAACGCCCTTAGTGTCACGGTGCTTGCACTGACTGGCTGGTTCATTGCCAGTCCATTGCCGACGATGCCTGGCGAGGCCATCGATAACTACCTCATGGGCTACATTCGCTTTGCACACTTTGCTGCGGCCTATATTTTTGCAGTGGGTTTTTTGTTTCGCATCTACTGGGCTTTTGTCGGCAACCATCATGCACGTCAGATTTTTCTCCCCTCTATTTTTAATAAGGAGTGGTGGTGTGGTGTCTTACATGAGCTGAAGTGGTACCTCTTTTTGACCAAGGAGCCGCGCAAGTATCTGGGGCACAACCCCATGGCCACTCTAGCAATGCATCTTATGTTGGTTTGGGGGACGGTGTTTCTCATTATTACCGGCTTTGCTCTCTACGGTGAAGGTACCGGCATGGGCAGCTGGCAATATACGCTATTCAGCTCGTGGGTGATTCCGCTCTTTGGACAGAGTCAGGATGTGCATACCTGGCATCACCTGGGCATGTGGTACATCGTTATTTTTGCGATCATTCACATTTATGTGGCTATTCGTGAAGATATTATGTCACGTCAGAGTATGATCAGTACCATGATCAGTGGTTGGCGTATGTTTAAAGATGTCCGAGATACGGAAGACAAACGCTGATAACCGTGCTCTATAGCTACAATGCGTTACCCCTCTAATGCGCCATAGTGAGAATCGACTATGAAAGAGTCATCGTGTACATGGCTAAACCTACCCAGTTTGGGGTTGTCGATCCGTATGTTATTTACCGGCTTTCTACTCGCAGCCGGGTTTGGTCTGTTAATGGCGGGCGGACAAATTCTGCTGACCCACGGCATGGCTGATGGAAAGATGGGGCTCTCTGTTGACGATATAGTTTACAGTTACTACGGCAACCGTAATAACAGCCGGCTAGAGGCAAAGCTAAATGGCTCAATGAAAGACATGGCCTCACCCGAGGTGCGCCTTGAGCTGATAAAATGGACCCGAAACGGTGCCTCTGTAGAGGGTTGGGATAGCCATATTAAATCGCTGTTTCAAGCTAATTGTGTGCAGTGCCACAGCGTCGTGCCAGGGCTGCCCGATTTCACCCAGTTTGAAGCGGTGCAAGAGGTGGCTAAAGTTGATGAGGGGGCCGATATCAGCTCGCTAACGCGGGTCTCGCATATTCATCTATTTGGCATCTCTTTTATTTTTTTCTTTGTCGGGTTGATTTTCAGCTTGAGTGTGGGCATTCCAAAATGGTTGAAGGTGACCGCAATATTGATACCCTTTGCCTTCCTGATTGTTGATGTGATCTCTTGGTGGCTAACCAAGTTCTCTCCGGGCTTTGCCTGGCTAACAATCGTTGGTGGTTTTGGTTACACGGCAGCGTCCGGATTTATGTGGGTGGTTTCGCTATATCAGATGTGGGTTTTACCGAGAAATGGGAAAGTGTATCAGCTCAATGCATGGCGGGATTAAACGCTGCAGCTAAGGAAGCTCTGATTGCGTCACGAATGTTTTATGCTGGCTTAAACTGCTCTTATTTATCCAGACTTGATCAGAGCTTCCTCAACCAGCTCCACGAAGTAAAAAACAGGATGGGAGAGACACTTTGGAAACACCAAGCTCAGTTTTAATCCTTGGAATTGGCAATATTCTCTGGGCCGATGAAGGTTTCGGTGTGCGTGCGGTAGAGACGCTGCACCGCCACTATGAGTTTGCGGCCAATGTGACTTTGATGGATGGAGGCACTCAGGGAACCTACCTTCTTCAGCATATTGAAGCAGCCGATATTCTGGTGATCTTCGATGCGATCGACTACAACCTTTCTCCCGGTACGCTCAAGCTTATTGAAGGCGATGATGTTCCCAGCTACATGGGAGCGAAGAAGATGAGCCTACATCAGACAGGCTTTCAAGAGGTGTTGGCCATGGCTGAGCTGTTGGGGCGGTCACCTAGGGCGTTACTGTTAGTTGGCGTACAGCCTGCGCAGCTTGAGGATTACGGGGGTAGTTTGCGACCAGCGACCAAGGCCCGCATTAAACCCGCAATGGATGCGGCGCTGGTCTGGTTGGCCGAGCACGATATCCATGCCGCAGCCCGCCAGCAACCATTGCCAGAGAGTGAGTCGATTGTGGGTTCTGAAATTGTAATGGCACGCTACGAAGCAGAGCGCCCACCCCCTGACCAAGCGTGTCGCATTGGTGATGAAAGGGTTCTCGCCTCAGATGCGTTTGAGGTGGCCTACCGACCCCATAAGGTGGGGAGCGATACCCTCGATGTGGATGTTGACTATCGGGGTAAATATTGATGTGTATCGGGATACCCATGCAGGTTGTAGAAGCTGGGGAGGGGTATGCTTGGTGTGAAGGCATGGGCGAACGACGCCAAATTGATATGCTGCTGGTAGGTGATCAACCCGTGGGAACTTGGTTGCTGACTTTTCTTGACGGTGCCCGTGAAGTGCTGTCGGCTGAAAATGCCAAACAGATATCCAATGCGGTTCAGGCGGTTAATCTGGTGATGCAGGGTGATGCCAATATCGACCACCTGTTTTCTGATCTTTTGGATCGAGAGCCTCCGTTGCCTGGCTTGGATCAGCAGAAATAATATTCCCCTAGGGAGAGTGCTAATGTTTTCACCCCTTATAGAAAGCATGATTGAGCAATATGAGTACCCCATTATCAGCAAGGAAAATCTGGATGAGTTTGCAGCCTCTCATGAGATTGTGGTGCTGTTTTTTACGGAAAATGCGCAGAGGTTCCCAGAAGCAAATGATGTCGCGATTATCTTGCCGGAACTAGTTAAAACATTTGACGGGAAATTTTCAGCCGCCGTGGTGGCATTTGCCGATCAACGTCAGTTGCAGATGTGCTATGGCTTCAGAGAGTGGCCGACACTGCTCTTCTTGAAAAATGGAGAGTACCTCGGTGTTATTTCCCAAGTTCAGGATTGGGGATATTATCTTGAAGAGATTAACCAGATACTGGCATCAGAGCCCAGTAAACCTCCTCGTGTGGTAGTGCCTATTTCTACTTGCAACAGTAACGCTTAAAAAATGGAAATTCAATCATGAGCAAAACCGTGATACCCATTGTTGTAGGACCCGGGTCGCAACCTCCAGAGGAGGATGGTCTTGAGGTTGACTACAAAATGCCGGACGATGATATGTCGACCTACTCGGCACCAATGATTCCTGAGCCGGACGAGATTGAAGGCGCTGCAGAAGCGATTGCTCTGTTCCATAACGTCTGTAGCGAACTTGAAAAATACCGAGTAGACCAACCGGCGGTTATTTTGCCACTGGATGGGTTGGACGAGCGGAATATCGAGCTGGTTAATCAGATGCTGGGGAGTGGTGAGGTCAGTATGCAGTATCACGGTAGTGTCGATGCTCAGATACAGGAGTCGGTACTTGCAGGTGTCTGGCGCGTCCAGTATCTGGGTGGAAATGGAGAGATTCAACGGGATGTGATCGAGGTGGCGGGTATTCCCAGTCTGGTGAAAAATGCTACTTTTGAAAATGCCACACTACTGGAGATCAATGACCAAGAGATCCCTGACAACCTCTACAACGCCCCGCCCCTGTTGTCTGAGATTGCCGACAAAATGCGAGAGCCTAACGCCACTGCCGCACCCCATGTCATTAACCTGTCACTCCTACCGCACACCAATGAGGATCTTGAGTTTCTCTCTGCAACTTTGGGTACTGGGCCGGTGGTTATTCTCTCACGAGGTTATGGTAATTGCAGAATTAGCAGCACCACCACAAAAAATGTCTGGTGGGTGCAGTATTTTAACTCACAAGATACCCTAATCCTCAATACGATTGAAATCAGTGAGGTGCCCAACGTAGCCTACGCCGCTCAAGAAGATATTGAAGACAGTACGCAGCGTCTACAGGAGATACTGGAGATTTATGCCTGACGATCAATTCATTCCAGGGTCCTATGGTGGTGACTCAAGTAAAATTCAGGATGATACAAAACTGGAGTGCAAAATATGCTGGTATACCTACGACCCAGCTAAGGGCGATGATTACTGGCAGATCTCCCCCGGAACCCCGTTCTCGCAACTGCCCGACCATTGGAGCTGTCCGGAGTGTGATGGCAAAAAAGTCGACTTTATGCTGCTCTCAGAGTAGCTAATTCGGGTATTTTATCAATGACACATAATCTCAATTTTCTATTAATTTTCCCGCAAATATCCTTTCTATCTTTGCGGGAATTTATGAATTATCCAAGCTAATGGCCTCACTTGAACAGCTTGAAAAGAGGCTGGAGAGCGTATTTATGGCGATTCAGCAGGAACGCATGCAGGGTATCCCTATACTCAATCCACGCTTGGAAGTTTGTGCGGTGGGGTTCATGGAGTGGCAAGATGATTACCTCGGTATACTGATTACGCCTTGGTTTATGAATTTGATGCGCTTGCCCCAGCAAGGGAGCGAGTGGCCTGAGCTGGCAGCTGGCAGCAAGCTTAATCACACACTCCCCTCCGGTACTTATGAATTCATTGTGGGCAAAGAGGCGCAAATTGGTGACTACCAAATGTGCTCTCTTTTTTCGCCTGTTTTTGAATTTGAGAATCAACAGGCGGCTATTGCAACGGCAAAAGCGGCTCTGGAAAGTGTTATGGATGAAGCTAATCGAGATGATACTTCAACACGAGAAAGTGAAATCCAGAAAATATGGCATGGTGAGAGCCAGCCTCAAAGCGAGCAGCCAGAACCCGTTGTAACCACCCATGAAGATTCACCGCCGCAAGCAACGCTGAAAGAGCGAATAAAAAAGCCCATCAGTCGGCGCGACCTGTTTCATTCGGTATTGCCACGCAAAGAAGAGTAGGGTGTTGTTTTGTGAATATTGAAGGGCGACTACAGATTAACCTCTATCCGCACGCCGGAAGTGAAAGCCGGGTAGAGATTACCTCAAGCCGACCACTGCAAGTGGTGAAGATCTTTGAAGGCAAGCGCCCTAAGCAGGTGCTGGCAACTCTGCCCCTGCTCTATAGTGTCTGCGGAATCGCTCAAGCTACCGCTGCTACCCGTGCATTTGCCCAGCTCTTGGAGAGCAAAGAGAGCCGCTCGGTAGATGTGGCTAGAGATTTGTTGGTGACGGCTGAGACGGCACGAGAACACCTGTGGCGTATTCTGCTGGATTGGCCCCAACTGCTTGATGAAACAGTGGATGCGCAACGGATAATTCCCATTCAATCGCTGTTGCAGACTTTGCGCACGGCGCTGTTTGCGGAGAGTGCCTCTTTCTGTTTGCACTCGAAACTCGAGCTAGATGGAGAGCTTATAAATGAACTGATCGACCACTTGGAGAGAGTCGTGGGTGAGCTGGTATTTAATGAGTCGTTGACACAGTGGCTGGAAATCGATGATTTAACCTCATTGAGCCGATGGGTGGCTCAAAGCAGCGCCATTTCAGCACGAGCGTTACGGCGGATAATCGACGATGAGTGGCAAACCGTAGGTCGCTGCAATATTGCGCCCCTTCCAGCGCTCTCAGAAGCAAATTTGCATCAGCAGCTGGGAACCGCAGATGCTGAACATTTTATTGCAGAGCCCACATGGCAGCAACAGTGCTGGGAAACAACGTCACTGGCTCGGCAAGCCGAGCACCCACTAATCGCATCACTACAGGGTGAATATGGTAATGGTCTGTTAACTAGAGTGACGGCACGCCTCGTGGAGTTGGCAACTTTGCCAGAAAAAATGCGCACAATGACGGCACACCTAACCTCTCCTCAAACGGTGGCTCATAGCCCTTCCGATAAAGTGGGTATTGGGCAGGTTGAGGCGGCTCGTGGTCGCTTGGTGCATCGAATCGTTATGGTGGGCGGTTTAGTTTCGCGCTACCAGGTTTTGGCACCCACCGAGTGGAACTTTCACCCACAGGGCGTGGTTGCTCGGGGGCTTGCAAAACTACAAACCCGCGATAAAGCGGTATTGCAGCGTCAAGCCGCAATGCTGATTCACGCCGTTGACCCCTGTGTTGGCTATAATTTGAAGGTGCACTGAATGCATGAAATGTCCCTCTGTGAAAGCGTGCTTAAATGCTTGCAGGAGAGTGCCAAGACGCAGAATTTTAAGCGGGTGAAAACCGTCTGGCTGGAAATAGGCGCGCTATCGGGTGTCGAGATCGAAGCGCTGAGGTTCAGCTTTGAGGTGGTGGTAAAAGATTCCTTGGCGGATCGGGCTAAATTGGAGATTATAGCGTTACCGGGAGAAGCTTGGTGTATGAAATGCTCCGCAACGGTAATCATTGAACAGCGCTTCGATGCTTGCCCCAAATGTGGCAGCTATCAACTGCAGGTGACCGGTGGTGATGAAATGAAAATCAAAGAACTAGAGGTGGAGTGATGTGTACAGTCTGTGGATGTAGCGAAGGAGAGGCCCGCATTGAAGGTCATGAACACACTCACCACCCTCATGGTGAAAAGGTGCATGACTATGGAGCGGGGCCAGCACACGCCCATGCCCCAGGACTCAGTCAGGCGCGCATGGTGCAAATTGAGCAAGATATTCTGGGTAAAAATAATGAATATGCCGCTGCCAACCGGCGCTGGTTTAGTGAGCGGGGTGTTTTGGCGCTGAACCTAGTCTCCAGCCCCGGCTCAGGTAAAACGACACTACTGACGCGCACCATTCAGGATATTAAAAAGGATCTTGCACTCTCCGTGATTGAGGGCGATCAGCAGACTGCTAACGATGCCGAGCGTATCCGAAAAACAGGTGTCAAGGCGTTGCAAATCAACACCGGCAAGGGGTGCCACCTCGATGGGCATATGGTGGGGCATGCTCTGGAGACATTGGCACCCGAAGATAACAGCGTGCTGTTTATCGAAAATGTGGGCAATCTAGTCTGTCCATCTGCTTTTGATCTGGGCGAGGCGCATAAGGTGGTTATTCTCTCGGTGACCGAGGGTGAGGACAAACCACTCAAATACCCCGATATGTTTCATGCGGCAGATTTGATGATCCTGAATAAGATTGATCTATTGCCCTATCTGACGTTCGATACCCGTGAGTGCATCGACTATGCACGCCGCGTAAACCCTGGAATTAAAGTGTTACAGGTTTCCGCTACCACAGGTGAAGGCCTCTCCTCCTGGTATCAGTGGATTAAGGCCGCTCACCAGCTTGCGCAGATAGGGGGTTAACCATGTGTCTGGCACTACCGGCTAAAATCATCTCCATTGATGCAACGACGGATAGGGCGATCGTTGCGGTGGGTGATGTGAAAAAAGAGATCTCCCTGGCGTTGGTGGAGGGTGCAAAAGTGCATGACTTTGTACTGATTCACGTGGGTTATGCGCTCAATAAAATTAGCCAGCAAGAGGCTGAGCGCACCCTGGAAATTTTTGCAGAGGCGGGGTTAAGCGGGGAGAAACCCGCATGAAATATATCGATGAGTTTCGTCAGCGTGAGTTAGCACAAAAGCTGGCTGCCAGTATTCAGCAGGAGGCTGATCACGACCGACAATATAACCTGATGGAGTTCTGTGGTGGCCATACTCACGCTATTTTTCGTTACGGCGTGCAGGACCTTATGCCAGCGAACCTCACTTTCGTACATGGCCCGGGCTGTCCGGTTTGCGTCTTACCCATTGGGCGCATCGACAACGCGATTCAGCTGCTGGAGCAGCATAATGTTATTCTCTGCACCTATGGCGACATGCTGCGGGTGCCTGCCAGTGGTCGTAAAAGCTTGCTCAAAGCCAAGGCTACCGGGGCGGATGTGCGGATGGTCTACTCTACTCAAGATGCGTTGAAGATTGCCCACAACAACCCGGATCGGCAGGTTGTATTTTTCGCCATCGGTTTTGAGACCACCACCCCGCCAACCGCAGTGGCGATCAAGCAGGCAGAAAAACAGGGGTTGAAAAATTTCAGCGTATTTTGCAATCATGTGCTCACGCCCGCAGCGATTCAGAGTATTCTCGACTCACCCGAAGTGCGCGACATAGGAAGCGTCTCCATTGACGGCTTCTTTGGCCCCTCACACGTCAGTACCATTATTGGTAGTCGCCCCTATGAGTTTTTTGCCAAAAGCTTTCAGCGCCCGGTAGTCATCGCCGGTTTCGAGCCACTGGACGTGATGCAGTCAGCATTGATGTTGATTCGCCAGCTCAACCAGGGTCGTCACGAAGTGGAGAACGAATATACCCGTGTGGTGACCCGTGAAGGAAACCTGAAGGCTCAGTCGCTGGTGGCTGAAGTGTTTGAGGTGCGCCGTGTGTTCGAGTGGCGCGGCTTGGGAATGGTGCCCAACAGCGCCTTGCAGATCAAACCACGCTTTGCCGATTTTGATGCGGAGCTTCGCTTCCAACTTCCTGCCATTCAAGCGTCTGACATCAAAGGGTGTGAGTGTCCGAGCATCCTGCGAGGCATAAAAAAGCCTACCGACTGCAAACTATTTGGCACCATCTGTACACCCGAAAACCCCATGGGATCGTGCATGGTCTCCTCGGAAGGCTCCTGCGCTGCTTACTGGAGTTATGGGCGTTTTCGCCAGCCTGAGAATAAAACGGATAGAGAGGGGGTTGCCGTATGACCACACGCAAGCGCTTTCCCCTACCGCTTAACATTCAAGATGGGGTGGTGGATATGGCCCATGGCAGTGGTGGGCGAGCCATGGCGCAGCTGATCGACCAGCTGTTTATCAAGCACCTAGACAACAGACTGCTGCGCCAGGGAAATGATCAGGCCTGTTTCAGCGTAGCCGCAGGCCGAATGGTGATGAGCACCGATGGTCATGTGATATCACCGCTGTTTTTTCCAGGTGGTGACATCGGTTCGCTTGCTATTCATGGCACGGTGAATGATGTGGCGATGTCCGGTGCCCAGCCGCTCTATCTCGCGGCGGGCTTTATCCTTGAAGAGGGGTTTCCGCTGGTCGATCTGGAGCGGGTGGTTATCAGCATGGCGGCGGCGGCAAAAGCGGCGGAGGTAGCGGTGGTGACCGGTGATACCAAAGTGGTGGAGAGGGGCAAGGGTGATGGTATTTTTATCACCACCACGGGTGTCGGCAGGGTGCCGGATGGGGTGAATATTTCAGGTGACCTTGCCCAGCCAGGAGATGCTATTTTGCTAAGTGGCACGCTGGGTGATCATGGTGTTGCGGTGATGTCGAGCCGCGAAAACCTGGAGTTTGAGACCCAAATTGAGTCTGACTCGGCGGCCCTGCATACCTTGGTAGCTGATATGGTTGCAGCTGTGCCGAGCATCCACTGCTTGCGAGATCCCACCCGGGGTGGTCTGGCAACAACATTGAATGAGTTGGCGCTACAATCCCAAGTGGGCATGCGGCTGGAGGAGAGGGCTATCCCGGTTCAGCCCGCAGTCAGTGCCGCCTGTGAACTGCTGGGGCTTGACCCCTTATACATTGCAAACGAAGGTAAGTTGATCGCGATCTGCCCGGCCGAAAAGGCAGCGCAACTGTTAGCGGTGATGCGAGCACACCCGCTTGGCCAACAAGCCGCCATCATTGGCAATGTGGTAGAAGACCCCAATAGCTTTGTACAGATGGAGACCGCTTTTGGCGGTAGCCGAATCGTAGACTGGTTGGCAGGCGAGCAGTTACCTAGAATTTGCTAGCCAGAATGAGGAGCTGTAAAAGATGAAAGATAATCTTTACGGGTTTAATTTCAACAACGCTTTGTCGGAAAATAGCACTCGCCTTAAAGCCCTTGCCGTGCGCGTGAGGGGGCTGTCGTGAGTGTACTGCCGACCATCTTAATTGTCGATGATGAGGTGCGTAGCCTAGAGTCATTGCAGCGCATTTTGATTGATGATTTTGAGGTGATGACGGCGAGTAATGCCCGCGATGCAGAGATGATTTTGGCGAAAGAGTGGGTACAGGTGATTCTCTGTGACCAACGTATGCCAGACATCACCGGTGTCGAATTTCTCGGTCAAGTGAAAGAGCGCTGGCCAAGTGTGATCCGTATGATTATCTCTGGTTACACCAATCCGGAAGATATTATCAGTGCCTTGAATAGAGCCGGTGTCTATCAGTACATCACCAAACCCTGGATTCCGGATCAGCTTATTTTGACCATCCAGAACGCAGTTACACTGTTTCAGTTGCAGCATGAGAATGAGCTGCTCTCTATTGAACTCAAAGCCTCGCCACAAAGGTTGCAAAAGAGCATAACGGCGAAACGGCAAGTGTTGCGTGATGAACATCGGGTTAGTGACGGTATTGTGCGTACCTCAGTAAGCTGCATGAACCGTGTCTGTGAAAAAATACACCGTGTTGCACCTTACGATATTTCAGTACTCATAATGGGCGAGTCGGGTACTGGCAAAGAGTTGGCGGCGCGTGCATTACACTACAACAGTCTGCGCTGGGAGAAGCCCTTTGTAGTTGAAAACTGTGCTGCCCTTCCCGATGAGCTATTGGAGAGTGAGCTATTTGGCTACAAAAGGGGGGCGTTCACCGGAGCCATTGATGACCATGTTGGTCTCTTTGAGCGAGCCAACGGTGGCACCGTTTTGTTGGATGAGATTGGTGAGGTCTCTCCAGCATTTCAAGTCAAATTGTTGCGAGTACTACAAGAGGGTGAAATCAGGCCCTTGGGTAGTGCAAAAACACGCAAGGTCAATATTCGAGTTATCGCTTCCACCAATCGAGATTTAGAGGCTGAAGTACAGAGTGGCCACTTTCGTGAAGACCTCTACTACCGTCTGGCTCCCATTACCGTCAAAATGCCCGCCCTGCGGGAGCGCGTTGAGGATATTCCGGTGGTAGCGAAAGCGCTGCTTACCTCGGCTATGCAGAGTTTAGGTAAGCAAGTAGAAGGGTTTAGTGATGAGACGCTGGCCTGTATGCAAGTCTATCACTGGCCGGGCAATGTGCGCGAGCTACAGAATGAGATACAGCAGATGCTGGTGATGTCGGATGATGATGTTTTGGGGGCAGAGCTACTATCACCTCGTGTTTTACGCGCTGCGCCGGTAAAAGATGAAGGTGCCTTGGGGACGCTCACCCTATTGGAGGGCACGCTTCGTGAACGTATCGAATCCCTAGAGGCAATTATTCTCCGTGAGTGTCTGATTCGCCATCGCTGGAACAAGAGCCGCGCTGCCAAAGAACTGGGGCTTTCACGTGTCGGCTTGCGCAGTAAATTGGAGCGCTATGGGCTGGAGAAAATAGAGCAAATTAGCCAGCCTGCTTCCGACAAAGTGAGCGCATAATCGCATGGCTGGAGGTTTGAAATAGTGACAAGCAAACCAGCGGTTAGTCTTATTCAGAACGCAGGCGTGGAGGTGACGCTTGAGCTGGCACCTGCAACCGAAATCGCTTGGGTTGAAGTTGTGCAGAAGATGGAGTCGGTCTATGCCGACTTGGTGCAGACTCAAGTAGAGATCGAAGAGAAAAATAGCGCCTTTGAAGAGGCGCAACAGTTTATCCGCAGCGTCTTATATTCAATGACCGATGTGTTGGTTGTTTGCAATTTGCGTGGAAAAATAGAACAGGTAAATCGCGCGCTGGAGTTGCTGATTGGAATGCCCGCATCTGAGTTTGAAAATCGACCACTCGCCTCTATTTTTAGTGATGAATCTCAAGTGTTTATCCACGACTTGCCCCGCAAGCTCGAAACGGAAGCGCTGATAGATTACAAAGTCTCTCTGCTCTCCGACGAGGGGAGCTTCATCCCCTTGGCGGTCAACTGTTCTAGTCGCTATGATGCGAGTGGCAAGGTGGTTGGGGTGGTGATTGTTGGGCGACCTATGGGTGATCTGCAAAGAGCCTATCAGGAGTTGAACTCAGCCCATGAAAACCTGAAGCAGGCGCAAATGCAGCTGGTCCAGTCGGAAAAAATGGCCTCGTTGGGTCGCCTTGTGGCGGGGGTGGCGCATGAGCTAAATAACCCCATCAGCTTTGTTTTTGGCAATATGCACGCTCTTCAGCGTTATGGTGAGCGGATTAACCGCTACCTTAGTGCCGTGGATGAGGGGATGGACCGCTCATCACTCAAACGGTTGCGTGATGAGTTGAAAATTGCACGAATCATGGGTGACATGGATTCACTAATCGATGGCACACTTGAAGGTGCGGGGCGGGTGCGGGATATTGTGCAGGATCTGCTGTGCTACTCAACAGCCCAGCAAGAGTCTGTCTGCCAGTTTGATCTGGGAGACGTTGTTATTACCTCGGCTGAATGGGTTACCAAGGCTTGTCGAACCAAACCGCTAATTGACTACGATATGCCAAAAATAGTGATACTGCTAGGGCGTAAGGGGCATGTTCAGCAAATATTAATCAATCTCATCCAAAATGCGGTAGATGTCATAGCTGACCAGCAAGTGCCGAGGATGAGCATTCGCTGCAAAACTACCGAGCGGCATGCGATAGTCAGCATACACGACAGTGGGCCAGGTATTCCGCAACAGGCGTTAACGAAACTGTTTGAACCCTTTTATACCACCAAGCCAGTTGGCAAGGGTACGGGCTTGGGACTCTCCATCAGCTACGGGCTGGCCGTGGATATGGGCGGTGAGCTTAAAGCCGAAAATCACCCAGCAGGAGGGGCTGTATTCTCCTTGCACCTTCCATTGAGGGGGATAGATAATGAATAAACCCTCTTCGACAAAAAGAAATCTTCTCTGGTTACAATCTGGCGGTTGTGGTGGTTGCAGTCAATCTCTGTTCTGCGCAGAAGCACCTGATCTACTGGTAAGTCTTGCGGCGGCCAATATTCAACTGCTCTGGCACCCCTCGTTAAGTGAAGCATCTGGTGGTGATTTTCTTAATTTGCTCGAACAGATCAAGGCGGGAGAAATTCGGCTGGATATTCTTTGTCTGGAAGGATCAGTAGTTCGTGGCCCCAATGGCAGCGGGCGCTTCCATATGATGGCTAACTCCCCCTTGCCGATGATGGCGTGGATTAAGGCGCTTGCCCTCCAGGCTGAACATGTGGTCGCGGTGGGTACGTGTGCCGCATATGGTGGAATTACCGCAGCGGGCAGTAATCCAAGTGATGCCTGCGGCCTACAGTATGAGGGGGCCGAAGGGGGTGGTTTGCTCGGCGAAGATTTCAAGGGTGGTAGTGGCTTCCCCGTTGTCAATATTGCCGGATGCCCCGCCCATCCCAACTGGATTACCGAAACATTAATGGTGCTGGCTAATGATCAGAGCGACGACATGGCGGTGGATGGTTTTGGACGCCCCAGCAGTTATGCGGATCATCTGGTACACCATGGATGCCCTCGTAACGAATACTACGAATATAAAGCCAGCGCCGAAAAGCCTTCAGACCTGGGTTGCTTAATGGAACATCTGGGGTGTGTTGGCACTCAGGCTCATGGGGATTGTAATATCCGTTTATGGAATGGTGAAGGCTCCTGCTTGCGCGGTGGTTACGCCTGTATCAACTGCACCGCCGCTGAGTTCGAAGCGCCCTGTCACCCCTTTATGGAGACACCAAAGATTGCGGGTATTCCCATCGGCCTGCCTACCGACATGCCCAAGGCGTGGTTTGTGGCGCTGGCCTCACTAGCGAAAGCGGCCACCCCGACACGCTTGAAAGAGAACGCCACCTCCGACCATATCCAAGTGCCGCCTGTTCAACCAAGGAAGCGCCCATGAGTCGCCGTGTCGTTGGTCCTTTTAATCGGGTAGAGGGTGATGTTGAGGTGCAGCTCGATATTGTTGATGGCGTGGTGCGCGAGGCTTGGGTTGTCTCTTTGTTATATCGTGGCTTTGAGCAGATATTGCGAGGCAAACCCCCCGCAGATGCGCTGGTTTATACTCCACGTATTTGTGGTATCTGTTCGGTATCACAATCCATCGCAGCGGCGACTGCGTTGGCCAGTTGCCAGGGTGTGAAAATGCCGCCCAATGGCGAGCTGGCTACCAACCTGATCCTAGCCAATGAAAATGTGACAGATCACCTTACCCACTTCTATCTATTCTTTATGCCCGATTTTGCCCGCGAAATCTATGCGGCAGATCCGTGGTATCCACAGATTTCCCAGCGTTTCCGGGCGCTATCCGGTACGGCCAGTCAGCAGGTTTTTCCGGTACGTGCACAGTTTCTTCACCTCATGGGTGTGTTGGCGGGAAAATGGCCCCATAGCCTAGCGATTCAGCCCGGGGGAACCACCCGAGCCATCGGGGTTAAAGAGCGGATGCAGATCGCGGGGATCCTCTATAGCTTTCGTCAGTTTTTAGAGTCGACCCTGTTTGGTGATCAGCTGGAAAATATCCTGGCCATTGATTCATCCACGGCTCTGCAGAGCTGGGCAGGGCAGTTTTCGTGGCAACACAGCGACTTTTGCCGCTTCTTGCATGTTGCCGATGCGCTGAACCTAGAGGCGTTGGGCCAAACAGACAATATTTTCATGAGCAATGGCGCGTACCCGATCGAGGGCAAACCGCTGTTAGCCTCGGGAGTGTGGAGGCGCGGTGATTTATCACCACTCAATCCTGCCGCTATTCGTGAGGATGTTAGCCATAGCTGGATGGCGCAACGCAACCAAGCACTGCACCCCTACGATGGGTTAACGGTGCCGGATGCCGATGCGGCGGATGGTTATAGCTGGGGTAAAGCGCCGCGACTGGATAGCCAAGTGGTCGAAGTGGGTGCGCTTGCGCGGCAGGTTGTAGCGGCAGACCCGCTGGCACAAGACTTGGTGCGCCAGAGTGGCAGTAATGTGCGTAACCGAGTGATTGGCCGTCTATTGGAAATTGCCCGGGTAGTGGTCGCGATGGAGTCTTGGCTCGGTGGTTTGCAACAGGGTAAGCCTTTCTGCAATCAAGCACCGAATGTGAGTGAAGCGAGCGGTTGTGGTCTGGTTGAAGCCGCTCGCGGCAGCCTCGGCCACTGGATAAAGATCGAAAAAGGGCGCATCCAAAACTATCAGATTATCGCACCAACCACTTGGAACTTCTCCCCCCGTGATGCTCAAAATGTCCCCGGTGCACTTGAGCAGGCATTAGTGGGCGCACCGGTGCGCGTAGGTGAGAAGGATCCGGTCTCTGTGCAACACATCGTACGCTCTTTCGACCCCTGCATGGTGTGTACGGTTCACTAGTCTGGTATACCTGCATCCAGGCAGGCAAGAGACAAAAGAGATTGTGCATAATTTATGAGTTATCCGGGACTAATGCATAATGCATGGTGAAAAAATTCGTATCACGGGCACTGTGCAGGGGGTTGGCTTTCGCCCTTTCGTCTGGCGTTTGGCGCGTGAGTGTAAAATCACTGGCAACGTCTGTAATGATAGTCAAGGTGTATTGATCGAGGCTTGGGGTGAGGCTGGCTCCCTTCGGGAGTTTGCAGTGCGCCTGCGTCATGAAGCGCCTCCACTTGCTCGAATTGAAACGATTGTCCATACCGCGCTGGATGATGTTCATGAAATTGCCGTGGGGTTTCAGATTACCGGCAGCCACAAAGGTGAGGTTCAAACAGCGATTGCGGCGGATGCGGCGACCTGCCCCGATTGTCTGGCGGAAACTCTGAACCCGGATGACCGCCGTTTTCGCTACCCCTTTACCAACTGCACCCACTGTGGCCCTCGCCTCTCCATCATCAACGCGATCCCCTACGACCGCGCTAATACCAGCATGAAAGCATTTACAATGTGTGGCCAGTGTCAGGCGGAGTATGAAGATCCGGCAGATCGCCGTTTTCATGCTCAGCCCAACGCTTGTCCAGTTTGTGGGCCGCAAATCTGGCTCGAAGATGGTAACGGTCAGTTGCTGGAGGCGATGCCGAATAGTGATCTGATCGAAACAGCGGCACAATTGATAGCCCAGGGGAGTATTCTCGCCATTAAGGGGTTAGGGGGTTTCCATCTCGCTTGTGATGCGGGTAATGAAGAGGCCGTTATGCGCCTGCGCCAGCGCAAGCACCGTTATCGCAAGGCATTGGCGCTCATGGCATGTAATATTGAGATGGTTCAGCGTTACGCCCGGGTCACTGATCAAGAGGCCGCCTTACTACGTGACAAGGCCGCGCCCATTGTGGTGTTGAATGCGCAAGGGGAGAGAGTGGCCGCTAGTATTGCCCCCGGACAGACAAACATAGGTTTTATGCTGCCCTACACGCCGTTGCATCACCTCTTGATGCAATCGATGCCACGCCCTATTGTGATGACCTCGGGTAATCGCAGCGACGAACCCCAAAGCATCGATAATACTGAAGCACATCAGCGCCTTGGGCAGATTGCTGACTACTATCTTCTGCATGATCGTGAGATCGTCAACCGGCTGGATGACTCGGTGTTGCAAATTTCGGCAGGCCAACCACGCCTGTTGCGCCGTGCGCGTGGCTATGCACCGGAATCGATTCGCCTGCCGCAAGGGTTTAATACCCGTAGCCATATCCTTGCTATGGGCGGCGAACTAAAAAACACTTTTTGCCTACTCAAAGAGGGGCGAGCCATTCTCTCCCCACACATCGGCGACCTTCAAGAGGCGGCAAGTCAGCATGATTACCGCCATCTGTTGGGGCTATATCGCCAACTGTTCGGTTTTCAGCCGCAGCGGGTGGTTGTCGACAAGCACCCGGGATACCTCTCAACAACCTTGGGTTATGACCTTGCCGAGAGAGAGGCGATCCCCTCTGTTGCGGTACAGCATCACCACGCCCATATTGCCGCCTGCATGGCGGATAATCAGCGGCCACTGGATGCGGAGAAAGTACTCGGTATTGCACTCGATGGCTTAGGCTATGGTGACGATGGCACCCTTTGGGGGGGTGAGTTCCTGCTGGCTGATTACACTGAATACCAGCGTCTTGCCCACTTTCAGCCATTCCCACTACTGGGTGGCACGCAAGCGATACACGAACCTTGGCGCAATACACTCTCACAGTTACAAACAGCATGGGATTGGCAACGTATCGAAGCGGAGTTTGGCTCGCTGGATATCATCCGCTTCCTCAACACTAAGCCACTTGAAAATATCAAGCGGATGGTTGATCAGAATCTCAACACGCCCATGACCTCCTCCTGTGGGCGGCTATTTGATGCCGTAGCCGCCGCCATTGGCGTGTGTCGGGAACGGGTTTCCCATGAAGGGGAGGCGGCACAAGCGCTGGAGTCACTGGCGACACCCCACTTTCAGCGTGAAGCACCACACCGTTACCCATATAAATTCAGCAATGGAGAGAATAGAGTCCTCTGCTGGCAGCCACTCTGGCAGGCTCTTCTAAAAGATCTTCAGCAGGGGCAATCAGCCGCTACCATTTCTGCTCGATTTCACCAAGGGGTGGCACACGCCATCGCAGAATCAGCACAAAAACTCTGCATCCAAAATAGCCTGAATACCGTTGTGCTTAGCGGCGGTGTCTTCCAAAATCGTTTGTTACTGGAGAGCATTACTGAGAGGCTGGAGGTCGCCGGGATTCAGGTTCTATCACCAATAAATATACCGGCTAACGATGGTGGCATCGCATTCGGACAGGTTGTGATTGCCGCTGCAAAGCTCATTGCCAGTGCCACAAAGCCACGATGAATGGGACGCTTTCAAATTAGTGAATAGTTTAATACACTAGCCCAGTAGTTTCGTTGAAAACTACAATTAAAACGAGATGTTAAGGAGTGTTGATGACCAAGGTTGCTGCAATACAAATGGCCTCAAGCCCAAACCTAGGCGCTAACCTGATTGAGGCAGCGCGTTTAATCTCTGATGCCGCTAAATCGGGCGCGCAGCTGATTGTTTTACCTGAAAATTTCGCTCTTATGGGGCTGGGTGAAGAGGATAAATTGAAGGTAAAAGAGCAGCCGGGTAGCGGCCCTATGCAGGAGTTTTTAAGTGAGCAGGCGCAAAAGCACAGTGTTTGGCTGGTGGGCGGTACGATTCCGCTGGCGGCGGCCTCTAGTGAAAAAATATATGCCAGCTGCTTGGTGATTAACGACCTGGGTGAGCAGGTTGCTCGTTACGATAAGATTCATCTATTTGATGTAAAGATCGAAGAGAATGGCGAGAGCTATACCGAGTCTGAGACGTTAGAGGCGGGCGACCATATCGTGGTAGTTGATACGCCATTTGGCAAACTGGGAGTGGCGATCTGTTACGACCTGCGTTTTCCGGAGATGTTTCGCGCCATGGTGTCGGAAGGTGTCGAAATCATTGCGATCCCTTCCGCCTTCACGGCGATCACCGGCAAAGCGCATTGGGATACCTTAGTGCGTGCACGTGCGATTGAAAACCTGAGCTATGTTATCGCAGCAGGGCAGGGCGGATACCACCTAGGTGGCCGCGAAACCCACGGCGACAGCATGGTGGTCGATATGTGGGGAAATGTACT
>JALSJH010000018.1 GCA_026989455.1 Chromatiales bacterium
TGATGAAATGATGCGTCAAAAAATTGAGTATGTGCATTTCAATCCGGTAAAGCGTGGGTATGTGGACTTGCCGGAGCATTGGCGTTATTCCAGTGCCAGGGATTATTTAGGTAGTGAAGGTTTGCTTGACGTGGTTAAGGATTGGTAGATGGGTATGCATTCCCACGCGGGAGCGTGGGAACGAGAAACGCATTCCCACGGAAGACCGTGCTCTGGTTCCCACGGTCCTCCGTGGGAATCCATACTGGAATAAAATGATAGCGTCGTATGCATCCCCACGCAGGAGCGTGGGAACGAGAAAAGCCAAACATATTAAAGCAAAGGGATTATAGATGGCCGCACATCATGAAATACACCTCGAAACTTATGTGGTTAAAAAACTGTTCGAAAACGGCTGGGTGGAAGGCCATGCCCGTGAATATGATCAGGTGCGAGCCTTGTATCCGGCGGATGTGGTGGCTTGGGTAAAAGCAACGCAGCCCGAGGTGTGGGAAAAACTCAATCGTTCAAATGGGGCAAATAGTGAAAAGGCCTTGCTGGATCGGCTGGAAAAAGAGTTAAGCCTCAAAACCGGCGGCACCATGAAGGTGTTGCGTGACGGTTTTAATATTGCGGGTTGTGGCAATATCAGCATGAGCCAGGCTGCGCCGGAGGATGGCCGCAATGCCAAAGAGGTGGCCAAATATGAAAATAATATTCTGCGCGTGGTGCGGCAACTGAAATATTGCCCCACCCGTGAGTGGGCGATTGATCTGGGCTTTTTTATCAATGGGATTCCGGTGGCCACGGTGGAGCTGAAAACCGATTTTACCCAAGCCATCGACGATGCCATCAAACAATACAAAGCCGACCGCCTGCCAATAGATCCGCAAACCAAACGAAAAGAGCCGCTGCTCACCTTTAAACGCGGCGCGGTGGTGCATTTCGCCATGAGTGATAGTGAAATTGCCATGGCCACCAAACTGAATGGCGATAAAACCTTTTTTCTGCCCTTCAATAAAGGCAATAACGGCCATGCGGGGAATGCCGCCCGAGACGACGGTGAATATCCGGTGGCCTATTTCTGGGAGGAGATTTGTCAGCCGGATGCCTGGTTACGCATTTTTCATCGTTTTGTTTATGTGGAGAGCAAAGAAGCGGTGGATAAATACGGCATGCCTTATACGTCGGAAACCTTGATCTTCCCGCGCTACCATCAGTTTGATGCGGTTAACAAAATGATTGCCGATGCCAAGGAAAAAGGAGCGGGGCAGCAATACTTGTGTGAGCATTCGGCGGGTTCGGGCAAAACATCCACCATTGCCTGGACGGCGCACGACCTGATTAAACTACGTTACCCCGATGGCAAAGCCTATTTTAATTCGGTGATTATTGTCACCGACCGCACCGTGCTTGATGTGCAACTGCAAGAGGCGGTGCAGCAGCTTGATCACCAAACGGGGGTGATTGAAACCATCGACAGCAATAAACGCGGTGGGGATTCTAAAAGCCATCGTTTAGCTCAAGCGTTGAAAGATGGCGTGCCGATTATTGTGGTGACGATTCAAACTTTTCCCTTTGCGATGGAGGCGATACTTACCGAACGGTCACTCAAAGAGCGCAGTTTTGCGGTGATTATTGATGAAGCGCACACCTCGCAAACCGGCTCGACCGCGCAAAGCTTGCGGGCGGCTTTGTCGCTGGACTCTAAAGATAAATTGGAAGAGATGACGCTGGAAGAGCTTTTGCTGGAGATGCAGAAGTCCCGCGTGCGTCCGGCCAATGTCAGCCACTTTGCTTTTACCGCCACCCCTAAACACAGCACCTTTACCTTGTTTGGTCGCCCTGAAGATGAAAGCCAGCCAGTATCGGATGATAATAAGCCGCAATCCTTCCATCGCTACAGTCAGCGCCAAGCCATTGAAGAGGGGTTTATTCTTGATGTGCTGATAAATTACACCCCTTATCAACAGGCGGTGCGCTTAGGTGATCAGGGGGTGGATGATAAACGGGTGGATAAGAAGTTTGCCCGTCGTGCTTTAGCCCGTTGGAAATCATTACACCCCACCATTGTGGCGCAAAAAGTGGAATTTATTATCGATCACTTTATGCGAAATATCGCTGGGTTACTCAATGGTGAGGCCAAGGCGATGGTGGTCACCAGTGGCCGCCCGCAGGCGGTGAAGTACAAGTTGGCTTTTGATCAATACATTAAAAAACACAATCTACAGGGCATTAAAGCGCTGGTGGCTTTTTCTGGCAAAGTACCGGGTAGCATCCTGGGGGATGATGACGAACGTGAACCGTTGGGCATTGATCTGGAGAAAGAGTACACCGAATATAACCTTAACCCCGATGCCACGGGTGATCTTCGTAGCGAGTTTGAGCGCCCAGAATATCAGGTGATGATTGTCGCCAATAAATTCCAGACCGGTTTTAATCAGCCCAGGTTGGTGGGCATGTATCTGGATAAAAAGATCAGCGGCGTTGAGGCGGTGCAAACGCTGTCTCGCCTGAACCGTACTTATCCGGGTAAAGATGAAACCTATGTGATCGATTTTGTCAACGAGCCGCAGACTATTCTTGATGCCTTTAAAATGTATGACGACGGTGCAGAATTGGAAGCGGTGCAGGATATTAATGTGGTTTACGATATGAAGGCCTTAACTGATGACGCAGGAATTTATATTCACAGCGATCTTGAAGCCTTCAAAAAAGCACGGGGGAAAATGGTGTTGGGTGTAGAGACACCGGACAACCTGCATAGGAAGCTCTACAGCGCCACACAACGCCCCACCGATGTTTTTAATAGCAAGTTAAAGAGCCTCACTGATGCGATAGAGCACTGGGATGTGGCTATCGATAAAGCGCACCAAGCCGCTGACGAAAAAGCGCGGCAACAGGCCGAAGCTCAACGCAGTGAGTTTGCCACCGAGCGTGAGGGGTTAATGCGCTTTAAAACTGACCTAGCGCGTTTTGTAAGAACCTATAATTATGTCGCCCAACTGCTTGAGCTGGGGGATGCTGAACTGGAAAATTTTGCTGCCTTTGCTAAGTTGTTTTCAAAAAGGCTTCAAGGTATATCGCCCGAACAGATAGATCTCAATGGCTTGGTGTTAGCGGGCTATCAAATAACAGAGCAGCCGGCTATTAAAGAGGAGGGCGCAAAATATAATTTAACCCCGATCACCACCAATGAAGCTGACCCCAGCGACAGAGAAAAAGCGTTTATTCGTGAAATCATTGCCCGTATCAATGACCTGTTTGGTGATGTGGCTGAGGGTATAGATCAACGTCACTTGACGGCTCATATTGTCGATATTACCAAGAGTAACGAACGTGTCTGTGAGCAGGTGGAGAAAAACACCAAACAACAGGCTTTGCAGGGTGATTTGCCCAGCGTGGTGAAAAAAGCCACCGTCGATGCGATGAAGTCACATGACCTGTTGGCGCGGGTGCTGCTGAAAGATCCGCAAAATATGGATGCGCTTTATAATCTGGTGTACGACATTATGAAGCATGGAGAGGCGCGGGACTTGGTGGGGTAGTGGAGTGAGAGCGGGGCTAAGCTGCTGGCTATCCATCGGCTAATGTCACGGTGGCGGCCTCTTATTTTAATGATTTCATCGGCTGAACTGTTATCGGTTCCACGCGGCTTTCGCGGTTAGTCATCTCTTCGCTATCGAAGGCGATATCCCCCTCTTCAAACGGCAGCTCTTGTGTTTTCAGGCCGATAAAGTCATACATTCCCGCGTCCATCAGGTGCGATGGCTTGATGTTCTTTATGGCGGTGAACATGGTCTCTATGCGCCCTGGGTGACTTTTGTCCCACGCTTGCAACATCCCTTTAATAACCTGACGTTGCAGGTTGGGCTGCGAGCCGCAGAGGTTACACGGGATGATCGGATATGCCTGTATTTCTGCATAACGGATAATATCTTTTTCTCGGCAGTAGGCGAGGGGGCGAATGACGATGTGTTGACCGTTGTCACTCACTAGTTTGGGGGGCATCGCTTTTAGTTTTCCACCATAGAATAGATTTAAAAACAGTGTTTCGAGAATATCATCACGGTGGTGTCCTAGGGCTATTTTGGTGGCTCCCAGCTCTTTTGCGGTGCGGTAGAGAATGCCTCGACGCAGCCGCGAGCAGAGTGAGCAGGTGGTTTTCCCTTCCGGTATTTTATCCTTAACAATGGAGTAGGTATCCTCCTCGATGATTTTGTACTCCACACCTAGAGCGTCGAGGTAGTTGGGCAGGATCTCTTCTGGGAATCCGGGCTGCTTTTGATCAAGGTTGACGGCGATAATCTCGAAATGGATGGGGGCTATTTTTTGGAAGTAACGCAAAATATCGAGCATGGCAAAGCTATCTTTACCCCCCGAAAGACAAACCATGATCTTGTCGCCCTCTTCGATCATGTTGAACTCCATCATCGCGTTGCCCGCTTCCTTGCGAAGGCGCTTTTGAAGTTTGTTGGCGCTGTAGCGCTGTTTGCCTGAAAGTGGTTGCACAACTTGCTCCTAGCAAAGATAAATTGTTGCTGATAATACCTTAATCCCCTCTGTCTGTAACTGCCGGTTTTTTGGTGTTTTCAGTTGATTAGGGTTGGTGTTTTCTTGGCTGGAATCACTCTCATTTATCCCGAAAATTGCACCAATAGAGCAACGAATATTGCGCATTTCGGAACAAATTGAGAGTGATTTACTCTCAACCTAAATTCACCCAGATTTAATCAGAAATCCTCTAAAGAATCCATGCCGTAGAACGCTATAAAGGGTTCCAATTAATAAACGTGAGGGAGCAGGAGTCGAGATGAGCGAAGATTTTGATAAGCCAAAGTGGGATGTAGCCTTGGAAGCGTTGATCAATGAAGAGTTTGAAAAACGCGAGAGACCGCTGACTATCAAAGACCTGCAAGGTATGGCTCTTCTGCATGCCATTCGTTTTGATGATATTTTAGATACCCTGATGATTATGTGTATTGAGGGGGATTGGCGCTACCAAAATGCCCAAGGTGAAGTTCAGGCGATCAAGCAAGAGGATTATGATGAGCTCTTCAAAAGCGGCCGCACCACCGATGAAGGGGTGGCGGGCTATAATGGCCGTTGGTTGAAATAGCGAAACGGCCCTGGTGCGTTTATCTTTGGCACCCTCTTTTTAAACGATATAAATAGACCACCAGCACTCCATGTTGGTGGTTTTTTTGTTAAAAAATCAACCAATTGCTGGCGTTTTTCTGAAAACACTCGCAGAATAGGCTCATCTGTTTTGTATTTGAATGAGGCTATCTTAATGGGTTATATGGAAAAGCGAGAAGTTGTGACAGCTTTTTTGCGTTATGAGAACCGTATTTTATTGTTAAAACGCAGTGATAAGGTAGAGACCTACCCTGGCTTCTGGTCTGGGGTGAGCGGCTATCTTGGTGAAGATGCGATGGGTCAGGCTCGTCAGGAGATTAGTGAAGAGACCGGCCTGGCAGAAGAGCAGCTCAGCTTTGTTTGTGGTGGTGACCCACTCGATGTTCCCGCTCCAGAGCTAGATACTTGCTGGCAGGTACACCCGTTTCTGTTTGATATTGCGGATCCGGACTTGGTAACGCTCAACTGGGAGAGTGAATCTTTTCGTTGGGTAAAAGCCGAAGATATTCATGGTATGGAGACGGTACCACTACTGCTTAAAACTCTTGCTCGCTGCCTAGAGCGTGAGCGTGGTCGTCGCCCTAAACATTGAAAACAGCCTGTTTGGAAGTCGCTAATACCCCGTTCAGCCCGGCGATTTTAGCTTGGTATGATCAGCATGGTCGTAAATCTTTGCCTTGGCACCATAGCGTCTCTGCCTATGGTGTATGGGTTTCTGAGATCATGTTGCAACAGACTCAAGTTGCCACTGTTATTCCCTATTATCAGCGCTTTATGGCACAATTTCCCGATGTGGAGTCTCTCGCCAATGCCGAGCTGGATGCGGTGCTGCATCAGTGGAGTGGCTTGGGCTACTACGCCCGTGGGCGTAATCTACACAAAGCGGCTCAATTGATTAGAGATGAGCATGGGGGGCGCTTTCCAACCCAGTTTGAAGCGCTGCTCAAGCTGCCCGGAATAGGGCGCTCTACGGCGGGGGCTATTCTGGCTTTTTCAACCGGAACGCGTCATGTGATTCTGGATGGTAATGTGAAGCGGGTGCTCTGTCGCTATCATGCGGTTGATGGCTGGCCGGGTCGGGCGGCGGTAGCTAAGCAGCTTTGGCAGCTGGCCGATCAACACACCCCACAAACCCGCATTGCTGAATATACCCAGGCGATCATGGATTTTGGTGCTAGCTGCTGTACTCGTCATAACCCTTGCTGTGAATCTTGCCCGTTACAATCACAATGTGTTGCCCATCAACAAGGCAGGGCGGTGCAATACCCAACGTCCAAGCCGCGCAAAAAATTACCGGTGCGAGCAGCTGATTTGCTTGTGCTAGTGAATAAGCAGGGAGAGGTGCTGTTGCAACAGCGCCCGGCCACGGGTATTTGGGGTGGCTTGTGGAGTTTGCCCGAACTACCCGAGGGTGCGTTGATAAGTGATTGGTGTCACCACCGTCTGGGTTATCAGGTAGAGCAGATGGTGGTAGGCAATGTTGTACGCCACACGTTTAGCCACTTTCACTTGGATATCAGTCCCTTCTACTTACGGGTAGCCGCTGTGGCTAATGTAGTGATGGAATCGGGGCTGGGAGTCTGGTATAACTCACAGAATCCTGATCAGCGGGGCTTGGCTGCGCCGATACAGCGATTAATCAAACAGATCCCTCCTCAGATAAAAGAGAGAATATTATGAGCCGAATGGTGCAGTGTATAAAACTGGGTAAAGAGGCCGAAGGCCTTGCGCGTCCAACTTATCCTGGTGAACTGGGAAAAAAGGTTTTTGAAAATGTATCGAAAGAGGCTTGGGGCGAGTGGCTAAAGCAGCAGACCATGCTGTTAAATGAGTATCGATTGACCCCCATTGACCCCAAACATCGTGCCTTTTTAGAGGAGCAGATGGAGAAGTTTTTCTTCGGTGATGGTGATGTCACACCCGGTGAATTTACCCCGCCGAAATAGAGAAACAAGAGCCAATCCCGCGTATAATTAAGGGTCACCACTCAGCGCGTTTAGATTTCAGCTCCAATCGAGGCTTTTCGCACGGTAAGAGGGGCATATAGCGTGAATATGTGGCCGATTGAGTGCGAAAATAACGACGCGTTGGGGTAAAAGATGAATGCGTTGAGCAGCGATCAATAGTTTTTAATATTCTGCTTGACGCAGCGGAGCTTAAGAGGTCTAATACGCAGCAAATAAAGCCCGGGTAGCTCAGTCGGTAGAGCAGTGGACTGAAAATCCTCGTGTCGGCAGTTCGATTCTGTCCCCGGGCACCACGTTTTATAAAAAGCCAGAACCGCTTAGGTTCTGGCTTTTTTGTGTCTGTTGAATATAGAAACTGATCCCTGTAGCTCTAGTTTGTGGAATAATTGGCGTAATTACATTATAGTTACAGTTGTTTCCTGTTGGTAGAGGATATAGAGATGGTGCATATAGTCAAAATTGGGAATTCTCAGGGGATTAGAATCCCTAAACCTTTAGTAGAGCAGGCTCACTTGGAAGGAAAAGAGCTCAAATTGCAGCTGGTGAGTGGCGGGTTGCTTATTACACCTGAAAAAAAAGCCCGAGAGGGGTGGGAAGAGGCGATAGAGGGCGCAAGAGTGCTTCATCAAGGCCAAGAGACTCTCGAGAGTGAGTGGTTGGACACTCCTTTGGCTTCAGATGATGAGCTGGAGTGGTGATGGTCAAGCGGTTTGATGTGTGGCTTGTTGATCTCAACCCGGTGAGGGGGCGGGAAATTAATAAGACACGGCCTTGTATTGTGATATCTCCAAATGAAATGTCAGCCCTCTCTACGATACTCATGGCTCCGATGACAACAAAGGGTTTTGAATTTCCCTGTCGTATTAAGTGCCGCTTCAAAGGGAAAGGTGGGCTGATTTTACTTGATCAAATAAGAGCGATCGATAAATCCAGGTTAGTCAAACGGCTGGGAACAATTGGTGCTAAAACAGAGGTGGAAATTTGCGCTTGTTTGCAGGAGATGTTTGAGTATTAAAGTCGCTAACTGGGTTAACATGTGCTTTAAATGTCGCAAGGGTATAAAAGGGATGATATGTTTCTGGAGTGTTTAAAATCATGAGTATCTTCTGTTTCACCAGCGTTAGGCCGGCGTGTTTTCTCCTCTTCTCGTTGCTCTTTATATTTTCCTCTGCTTCCGTTTTAGCATCCAGTGAGGATGAGTTTGAAGCCTTTGTTGCGCAGCAAGCCCAAGAGGTTGAGTTGGAGCAGCAGGCGTTTGAGCAGTATCAGCGGGAGTTGGAAGCGGGCTTTGAGGCTTATCAAAAAGCGTATCAAGAGGAGTTTGAGGCGTATAACCGTGAAATCACTCAACAGTGGGGCGAGTTTTTAGAGCTGGGGCCGAAGACTTGGGTGAGTTATGTGCAAAACAATCAGGTTCGTCGGGTTGCTGATTTTGAGCAGGGGCGTGCTGAGGTGACGCTGTTGCTGGGGGCGGATGATACCGCTGAGGGTGTTGAGCAACAAATCCGCGCTATTGTTAGTCAGTGGCTTAACAGCACCGAGGCCGATGCTTATCAGGCGGATCAACTCTCCCAGCGAGTCGAGCAGCGGCTGCTTGATCACTCCTCTGTGGTTAAAACAGCGCAGCCCGGCGGGCAGCGTATTTTTGCACTGGCGGATGTCACTGCGGCGGGTTTTGATGGTTCGCCTTATGTTAAGGTGAGCCAACAAGCCACCGCGCCGGTTCAGTGGGAAATTACCAAAACCATGAATGGCGAAAAAGCGATGGTAACCGCCAGTTTTGTGATTCCGCATTCAGTGCGAAAAAAGGCTAATCGCTTCTCTGAGGAGGTGACGGCGGCGGCGGTAAGAGAGCGACTACCCCCGGAGCTTATTTTGGCAGTGATCGAGACGGAGAGCAGTTTTAACCCCATGGCTCGCTCACACATTCCCGCTTATGGTCTTATGCAGATTGTACCGAGGTCTGCGGGCAAAGATGCTTCACGCTATCTCTATGGTGAAACGAAACTGCTGGCACCCTCCTACCTCTATAAGATCGATAAAAACATTGGTGTCGGCTCGGCTTATTTGCATATTCTTTATTACCGTTACATGAGAAAGGTGACCGATCCCATCAGTCGCCTCTACTGTGTCATTGCCGCGTATAACACCGGTGCCAGTAATGTGGGTGCTGCTTTTATCGGCAGAAAGAGCTTTTCGAGGGCGGTGGATACCATTAACAGCATGACCTCAGAAGAGGTGTATCAAGTGCTGGTAAAAGAGCTCGCTTATGAAGAGACCCGTAAATATTTAGCCAAAGTCACTAGCCGAATGAAAAAATATGTTAAGGAGCCTCTGATTAAGTCTGGAAGAATTTAGGCTGAGAGGAAACTGTTCTCATTTGTTCCGAAATGAGCAGTAATAGTCGTTCTTATGGGTGCGATTTTCGGGGCAAATGAGGGCGGTTTCAACCAGCGTAAAACATTCATGACTTGATCAGAGTCTCCTTAAGGAGGAGTCGAGTAAGCCAGAGCAGATATAGCGTGAACGCTATGCTTCATGGTGCGCTGAGTCGCCCCGTTGCTGCATCTCCTGCTTGGAGATGATGGTGCAACTTTCGTGTAACTCACTGTAGAGAATAAACGCTTCGCCTCTCTCTAGCTGCATGATTACTTGCCTCACTTTGCTCTGTTGCGACATCTCATTTTCACCATAGTCGGTACCTTCACGGCTGACAAATTCATCAGCAAGGGCGTGGAGTGTGTCGGCGGGGAGTTGTTGGTGAGGGATAATCATGGTCTTTTATTTTATCATTAAGGTCGGGTGTTGTTTAGGATGAGAGCGAATAGGCCTGAAATTATTGTGGGTGACCCTTTGCAGCGCTCGCGTTGGGTGACGGTTGTTTTTTCCTACTTGCTGTTACTGCTGCTATTTGAACCAACGCTTGATCAGTTTCTGAAGGTAACAGTATTTGAGCCAACCCCAGAAGGGGTTGTGGCGCTGAATGAGAAAAAGCTTCTTTTTGCCACCTGGGGGTTTGTGTTGCTGCGCTCGATCCCCTTGTTGCTGTTTCTATGGCTGGGCTGGCAGGTTGTACGCAGCAAACGCCTCCCTTCACCTGGGTTAAAGCTCCCCTTCTCTGTGCCGTTGATCAGCGGGCAGCGGGCGCAACTGGTCGGTATGGTGATGGTGGCAGTGGCACTGTTATCGTTATTGAGGGAGCTGGGTGTGCTGCTGTCAGTGCTCAATATACCGGGTAAAGTTATGGTATGACGTTGTGGCAGCGCATACAGTTGTTGGTGGGTGGAAAGGCGACTTTGCCATGACAGACACCACACTTATTTCCGGTAAGAATGTCTGACATACTGATCTCGGTGGCATTGGCCTGCTCTTCAAAGAGTCCGCTGTGGCAGCTTTTGCAATCCATCTGGCTGGTGTGCTTGGCGTGGGAAAATTTCACGTTGGGCATATCGCCAGTATTGGTTCGGATAATGTCGAGGTCAAATATCTCACTCTCTGCGGTGCCGAGTCGATTGGCTCGTGCAACCAGTTTCCCCGCTTCCAGCGCTTTAACCCAGTCGATAACCCCTACGGTATCTCGCGGGAAATCCTTCATTGCGGTGGTGGGGTGTTGAAATATGCCAATGGCATCATTTTCGGGATCATGGATACCATCTTCAATAAAAGGGGTCGTCTCCCCATGAATCTGAAAGTTTTTAACCTCGGCATGTGCGGTGATGCTAACTCCTAGGAGAAGCAACACGGTTAAGCTGAGGTTAAATGAGAGTTTTATTTTTTTATTTGTGGCCATTACTACCCTCACATGGTCGTTTTTTACAATCACTCAATGTTACCGGATGCTTGAATAGAAACAAGAGCTAGTTGCTATTCCTGATATCTACACCTCAAATTACCCGGTGGATAGCTGGCTTAATAACTGCTGTGTCACCTCTTCTAGGCTTACGTCACGGCTCTCACTATCTTGTCGCGCTTTGTATTCAACCGTGCCCGCTTTTAAGCCTCGCTCGCTAATGACCACGCGATGGGGGATGCCGATGAGATCCATGTTGGCGAACATTACGCCGGGGCGCTCTTTGCGATCATCCAGTAACACATCAATTCCAGACTTTGTTAATGCCGAGTAGAGCTGCTCGACACGCTCCTGTACCAAGGTTGATTTTTGCATGTTGATAGGGACAATGCCTACCTGAAAAGGGGCGATCGACTCGGGCCAGATAATACCTCTGTCATCGTTATTTTGCTCGATGGTTGCTGCGACAATGCGCGAAACACCCATGCCGTAACAGCCCATGAGTGGTGTGGTGGCTTTTCCCTTATCATCCAGTACCGATGTTTTGAGTGCTTGGGTATATTTATCGCCCAGCTGAAAAATATGCCCCACCTCAATGCCGCGTTTAATGACCAGTTTGCCTTTGCCATCGGGGCTGGCATCGCCTTCAAGCACATTTCTCAGGTCTGCTACTGTGGGTTCCGCTAGGTCACGCCCCCAGTTTACACCGCTCAGATGCTTTCCATCTTGATTGGCACCACAGACAAAATCAGCCAGTTGAGCAGCGCTGTGATCCGCAATTAATGTGATCTTCAAGTCAACAGGCCCCAGTGAGCCAGCACTGCAATTGGCGGCTTGTTTGATCGCTTGGTCTGATGCTAGTGTGAGCGGGCTGGCGACTTGTGGCAGTTTTTCTGCTTTTATCTCATTGAGTGTGTGATCACCGCGCACGATCAGGGCGACAACTTCACCCTCTTCGGTGCCTTTAACCAGTAAGGTTTTGATGATTTTAGTGGCGGGTATTTTCAATAATTTAGCGACTTCATCGATGCTTTGGCTGTCGGGTGTCTCCACGGATTGCATCGGTTGTGTAGCGGTGGCACGCTCTGCTGCTGGTGCGACTGCTTCGGCCATCTCAATGTTGGCGGCGTAGTCGCTGTCGCTGCTAAAGGCGATATCATCCTCTCCGGAGTCAGCCAATACATGGAACTCATGGGAGAGCGAACCACCAATGGCTCCGGTGTCGGCCAGCACCGCACGAAAATTAAGCCCTATCCGCTCGAATATACGGCAGTAGGCTGCATGCATCAGCTCATAACTCTCTTGCAGTGATGCTGCGTCTATGTGGAAGGAGTAGGCATCCTTCATTAGAAATTCACGGGCACGCATCACCCCAAAGCGCGGGCGACGCTCATCGCGGAATTTTGTTTGTAGTTGATAAAAAATGGCAGGTAGTTGCTTGTAACTGTGAAGCTCACTGCGCACTAAGTCAGTAATCACCTCTTCGTGGGTGGGGCCAAAGCAAAAGTCACGATGATGACGATCTTGAAGGCGCAACATTTCGTCTCCCATCTCATCCCATCGCCCCGACTCTTGCCACAGCTCAGCAGGTTGTATGGTGGGCATTAGTAGCTCTTGGGCGGCAACGCCATTCATCTCTTCACGGACGATGGCCTCCACTTTTCGTAGCACTCTTAGCCCCATGGGTAGCCAGGTGTAGAGACCTGAGGCGAGCTTTCGAATCATGCCGGCTCGTAGCATTAGCTGGTGGCTGATAACTTCAGCTTCAGCAGGGGTTTCCTTGAGTGTGGCAAGCAAAAATTTGGAAGCGCGCATAGCTTGGTTTGTTACCTTTAAGGTGTAGATGATAGCCCGGAGAGGGGCAGGGTTTCGCCTGAAAAATAAGGGGTGGCGGTTATACAAATGCCCTTTTGCCAGGGAGACAAAAGGGCACTGTCATCTGAATGGTTACAAGTCGAGTAGCTTTAGAGCTGCCTTAATTTACAACGCTAACCTGATCGACAAAGATAATCTCATCGAAGGTTTTGCGGAGTGATTTGCTGGTGAAGTTACTCATCGGCGCACCGCCAGCCCAGGCGATGGTGTCGCCGGTCTTAACATTGACAGGCGAGGCGGCTATCCAAGTGTTTTTACCATTAAACTCGATCTCCATGTAAGTGTAACCTGCGGCATGAGTCACGCTGATAACTTGAGCCTGATACTGATGGGCTGGTGCCGCCTGTGAGGGGGTGTGCCCCGGCAGGGCCGGATGATCAGCGGGATGGCCGCTATGGTCACTATGGTCGCCCATGGGTGGGTGAGCGGGTGCCGGTGTTGCCGCCGGTGCGGCCTGTTGTGTCGGTGGCTGTGTGGCAGGGTCTGCGGTGGTCTCTGCGGTCTGCTCAGAACAGCCTGCGAGAAGTGCCAGACATGAGATTGCGATGATGCTTACAGTTTTTTTCACCAATTTTCTCCGAAAGATGAATTATTGATTATCAGAAGAGTTTTGCTAGATTTATACTCTTTGTACAAAGCTCTCTTACTTTATATACAGCGTGTATTAAAATTTAACACGATTATGATTTCACCGCATTACAAAATGAGTTTAGATTTGAGAGGGGATTGCTCTCATCTGTTCCGAAATGAGCACTCATAGATTAATGGAGAGCCTCAATTAAGACGGTTGAAAACGCATTGAAAGGTCGACCGCTTTAATGTTTTTGGTGAGTAGTCCAACCGAGATGAAATCTACTCCGGTGTGGGCAATCTTCTGCACTGTTTTGAGGTTGACACTGCCAGATGCCTCCAGTTTGCAACGCTGAGCCGTTATTGAGACGGCTTTTTTCATTGTGGCAATATTCATATTGTCGAGCATGATGGTATCTGCACTGCTCTCGATCGCCTGTTGTAGCTCGTCAAGGTTCTCCACTTCAACTTCCACTTTAATTCCCGGGGAGAGGCGACGAGCTTGCGCTACGGCGGCGGCAATGGAGCCGGCGGCCATGATGTGATTCTCTTTGATCAGGATCATATCATAGAGGCCAATACGGTGGTTGTGACCACCGCCGCAGGTCACGGCATATTTCTGTGCCAAGCGTAAGCCAGGAATGGTTTTTCGTGTGTCGAGAATTTTGCATGCTGTGCCGTTAATGGCATCAACGTATTGCTGGGTTAAGGTGGCGGTGGCGGAGAGGGTTTGCAAGAAATTCAATGCGCAGCGCTCGCCGCTGAGAATGCTACGGGCTGCCCCGTGCAGTGTGCAGAGCGGCTGGTCGGTTTTAACCTGTTCACCATCGGTTGCGTGCCAGCTGATTTCTAGCTGTGGATCAAGTTGTAAAAAGACCTGGTCAAACCAGGCGCGGCCGCTGAGGGTGGCGTTATCTCGGCTGATAACGGTTGCCGTGCTCTGTTGCTGTTCTGGTATCAGGGCGGCAGTTAAATCGCCACTGCCGATATCCTCACGCAGGGCGCGCATTACATCATCGCAAACAGTGCTGGGCAAGGGGGCTAGTTTAGGCATTTTTAGACTTCACTTTGGCTTCTTTTGCCGCACACGATAATGACCTGTGGCAGAGATGGCAAGTCTTTGGAGACACTTATGCCTGCTAAAAAGAGGTTTGCGGCTGATTGTGGGTTGGTACTATTATTGCCTGACTATTCTGTGTGATTTTAAAAATGAGAGTGAAGGGGTTGTGTTAATGAAACCAATGGCTGGCTTGTTGGCAATATTCGTTACGCTGATGATGGCTTCTGCTCAGGCCGTTGAGCCAGGGGCTGATATTTTTTCTGCAGCCGCACAAGGGCGGCTTGCGGAGGTGAGACAGCTGGTTTTGCAGGGTGCTCCTGTGGATGGCGTTAATGCCCAAGGACGCACGCCGGTGATGGGGGCGGCCTTTTATGGAAACCTGCAAATGGTTGAGTTGCTGCTGGCCGAAGGGGTGGATATTTCCCGGGCTGATAACCAGGGGATGACGGTATTGATGCTTGCCGCGCAGTCGGGGAATCCGGAGTTGATCCGGCTGTTGGTTGCCAACGGTGCCGATATTGCGGCAAAAAATAGCGCGGGGCAGAGTGCGGAGCAAGTCGCCAAAATGCGCGGACAGAGTACGATAGTTGTGCTGTTTGAGGAGCTAAAGGGTGTCGCCAGTGAGGCGGCGGGTAAAAGTGATAAGAAAAAGTGACCAATAACCGCTCAATAATGAAGTAGCCAGCGTATGTTTTATCTTTTCTGTTTCATCAGCCTCAGCCTGTTGCTTGTGGTTTTCTATCTGGCTCGCCAGCGGGCCATGGTTGATTGGCAACACCCCGGGTTGAACTGGATGGATGGGCTTAATCGTCTCTATTGCCACCGCTTTCACCGTATACAAGATAAGATGATCACGCTGCCGCAGCAGGGCGCGGCTATTGTGGTGGCCAATCATATCTCGGGGCTGGATCCGCTGTTGTTGTTGGCAACGAGCACTCGGCGGCTGCGTTTTTTGATTGCATCGGAAGAGTATGAGCGCTTCGGCTTTACCTGGCTCTATCGCTTGGTGGGCTGTATTCCGGTGGATCGCCAGGGTCGGCCCGAGATTGCCTTTAGAAGCGCGTTGCGAGCCTTGGCTGATGGCGAGGTGGTGGCGCTCTTTCCCCAAGGGCGTATACAGCACCCGAGTGAAACCATGACTCGGCTGAAAACAGGTGCCGTGCGCCTGGCTTATCTAAGTGGCGCGCCAATAACGCCGCTGCACATTCGAGGGGTGCGGGGTGCCGGTGATGTTTTTTTACCGCTGTTTCTGCGCGGACGTGTGGTGATTCAACAATACCCATCGATTGAGGCGACAAAAGAGCAGCGCAAAGTGGTTTTACAGCGCATTG
>JALSJH010000019.1 GCA_026989455.1 Chromatiales bacterium
ATTCGAGGGGTGCGGGGTGCCGGTGATGTTTTTTTACCGCTGTTTCTGCGCGGACGTGTGGTGATTCAACAATACCCATCGATTGAGGCGACAAAAGAGCAGCGCAAAGTGGTTTTACAGCGCATTGTCGATTGCATCAGTGGTGCTATCCCCAGTCATTAGGAAGGTTCAAATGTTTCCCCGCGAACTCTTTTCCTCTCAGTCCCAATCGTTCATGGATTATCGTATCTACTCAGCGTATTCATCTTTTGCTTCAACTCTTTGTTATTTTCGTACTCAATCGGTCACCTATTCCCTATAGGCTCCCTCTTTCCGTGCGAAAATGTCTCGATTTGAAGCAAAATCTAAACACGCTGAATAGTTACGGATTATCTGGATTTAAAAATATCAATACACCTTGAAGTCGCCTGATTGATCCCTATTAAGGAGTTAACGAAGATTAATAGTTGAGGAATAGAGCGCATGAGAACTGATAAATTTACCACTAAATTCCAGATGGCTTTGGGTGATGCACAGAGCTTGGCGGTCGGAGCTGATAATCAATACATTGAACCGCTGCACTTGATGGTGGCGCTGTTGGATCAGGAGGGTGGCGCAACGCGAAACCTGCTGCTGAAGTGTGATGTCAATGTGAACCGCTTGCGCTCGGCGCTGGGTGAGGCGATTGATCGCTTGGCGCAGGTGCAGGGCACTCAGGGGGAGGTTCACCTCTCTAACGATTTGGCGCGTCTGCTGAATGTGTGCGATAAGCTGGCACAACAACGAAAAGATCAATATATCTCCAGTGAGCTGTTTGTGTTGGCGGCGGTGGAGGATAAGAGCCGTGTCGGTGAGCTGTTGCGGGAGAGCGGAGCGACCAAACGGGGTGTTGAACAGGCGATTGATGATATGCGCGGTGGTGAAAGTGTGACTGATCCCAATGCTGAAGAGCAGCGCCAGGCGCTGGAAAAATATACTGTGGATCTTACCCAGCTTGCAGAGCAGGGCAAGTTGGACCCGGTGATTGGTCGTGATGATGAGATTCGGCGCACCATACAGGTTTTGCAGCGCCGTACTAAAAATAATCCGGTTTTGATTGGTGAGCCAGGGGTGGGTAAAACCGCCATTGTTGAAGGCTTGGCGCAGCGTATTGTTAATGGTGAGGTGCCGGAAGGGATTAAAGGTAAGCGGCTGTTATCTCTGGATATGGGGGCGCTGATTGCGGGCGCTAAATTTCGCGGTGAGTTTGAAGAGCGCCTGAAGGGCGTGATGAGTGATCTCTCTAAAAATGAGGGGCAGGTGATTCTCTTCATCGATGAGCTGCACACCATGGTGGGTGCGGGTAAGGCGGAAGGGTCGATGGATGCCGGTAATATGCTTAAACCGGCATTGGCGCGGGGCGAGCTGCACTGCATCGGTGCCACTACGCTGAACGAATATCGCGAACATGTGGAGAAAGATGCTGCACTTGAGCGTCGCTTCCAAAAAGTGTTGGTTAATGAGCCTTCGGTGGAGGATACCATCGCCATATTGCGTGGCCTCAAGGGGAAGTATGAAGTTCATCATGGGGTTGAAATTACCGATCCGGCGATTGTGGCAGCGGCGAGCCTTTCGTACCGCTATATCTCTGATCGTAAACTGCCTGACAAAGCGATTGATTTGGTTGATGAGGCGGGTAGCCGTATTCGTATGGAGATCGACTCCAAGCCTGAGAATATGGATCGCCTTGAGCGCCGCTTAATTCAACTTAAAATAGAGCATGAGGCGCTGGTTAAGGAGAGCGATAACGCCTCAAAACGTCGCCTTGCAGATGTTAAGCAGGAGATTGTCAAGCTGTCACGGGAGTTCTCGGAGCTGGAGGAGATCTGGAAAGCAGAAAAAGTGGCTCTACAGGGAACCCAGCACATCAAGGAGGCGCTGGAGCATGCGCGGATCGAGCTGGAGACAGCACACCGGGCTGGTGACCTGACCCGCATGTCAGAGCTGCAATATGGACGCATTCCAGAGCTGGAAAAACAGCTGGAGATGGCCGCTCAAACAGAGACGCGTGACACCAAGCTGATTCGTAATAAAGTGACCGATGAGGAGATTGCCGAGGTAGTCTCGAAGTGGACGGGAATTCCGGTCTCGAAAATGCTGGAGGGAGAGCGCGAAAAGCTGTTGAGCATGGAAGATAATCTGCGCAATCGTGTGGTGGGTCAGCAAGAGGCGCTAAAAGCAGTCTCTGATGCTATTCGTCGCTCCCGAGCCGGGCTATCTGATCCAAATCGGCCCAATGGTTCTTTTCTGTTTTTGGGGCCAACCGGGGTGGGTAAAACCGAACTCTGCAAAGCACTTGCCGATTTTCTGTTTGATACTGAAGAGGCGTTGGTGCGCATTGATATGTCAGAGTTTATGGAGAAGCACTCAGTTGCTCGACTAATTGGTGCACCACCGGGCTATGTGGGCTACGAAGCGGGAGGTTATTTGACCGAAGCGGTACGCCGTCGGCCCTACTCCGTATTGCTGCTGGATGAGGTGGAGAAGGCGCATCCGGATGTTTTCAATATCCTGTTGCAGGTGCTGGATGATGGCCGCCTGACCGATGGCCATGGCCGCACGGTAGATTTTCGTAACACCGTAATTGTGATGACCTCCAACCTAGGCAGTGCACGGATTCAAGCGTATGCAGGAGAGAAAAATTACGATGAGATGAAAGAGGCGGTGATGGAGGAGGTGTCGCAACACTTCCGTCCTGAGTTTATAAACCGTGTGGATGAAGTGGTGGTGTTCCACCCATTGGCCAAGGAGCAGATTAAGTCGATTGCTGATATTCAAGTCGACTACCTGCGTCAACGTCTGGCTGATCGTGATATCGCCTTGAAGCTGAGTGATGCCGCGCTGAGTAATCTGGCAGATGCGGGTTTTGATCCAGTATACGGTGCACGGCCACTAAAACGGGCTATCCAGCGTTATATTGAAAACCCGCTGGCGCAGCAGATCTTGAAAGGTGAATTTGCTGAAGGCGATACCATTGAGGTGGACTTCAGAGAGGGCGAAATGCAGTTTGAGAAGAGTGCAGGGGAGTAAAACAGAGGCCGCGTTGTTGATTACAGCGCGGCCTTTTCTGTAAAAAGGTACAGCTAAAGTGAGGTATATATTTAAAATATTTGGAGCTACATGTTAAGAGGGATCTTTGCGCGAGAGGGCATTTGAAATGGCTGAAACCCTCCTGATTCCCTCCGAAAGAGAAAGGGTCGGCCTGTAGAGGACTATAGTGCTCACTTACCTTTCCACCCTTTTGCCGCAAGTCCCTTATCAAAAAGGGGTGATTAAAGAATTTTATTCCAATTACGATAACCATGCCATCTTGGCCCGTACTCGGTGTTGAGGAGTGCTGCTCATAGTGACAAGTTACGGGAGGATTTGGTGGGAATTAGGCGATTTATAACAGACTTGGGTTGGAAGAAAAAGATACTGCTGCTCTCCTCCTTTTTTATCTTTGGCATCATCGCCGTTGGTTTGGTGGGTTCCTACACCATTTTCACTCAGAGCAACACCATACAGAAGACCTTGCAAGCATCGGAATACCGGGTTGATCAGGCGGTAGGCAGCCAGTTGATGTTGCTGGAAATGATGCGAGCTCAAGCGCAAGTTATTGCGGAAGTGGATAAAAAAGAGATCCGCTTTGCCGCAAAAAATGCCCTGCGCTCACTCTCATTGTTGGATGAGAGTTTTCAAAATCTGCAAGCGGTTTTAGAGGGCAACACCAAAGTGAAGCAGTTGCGTGATGCACTGGAAGAAGTGCGCCCGGCACTGCTCGAGGTGATTAAGAGCGCGCGTAAAAATGATGATGTAGCTGCCATTGCGCAGATCAGCGAGATGACACCGCTGTTTGAGCATATCGAGACACTTGCGGCGGCGATTGTTCAGGATGAGCGAGATGGCATGGCCACGAAGTTATTAGAACTTCAGCAGCAGGGGCGTGAAACCATCACTCTGCTTGCAGTGGGCATTGGCATCTTTGTGCTGCTCTCGGTGAGCGTCAGCCTATTTGTTGCAACACAGGTTACTAGTCCTCTTAGGCGTCTGCAAGCCTCCATGCGTGCTATGTCGGAAGGTGACCTTCGGGTGGAGCTAGCGGGGGAGAGCCGCGATGAGATTGGCTTAACATTGAGTGCAATGCTCAAAATGAGTGAAAAACTGCATGCGACAATCAGCCAGATTGAGCGTGCCGCTAATCGTGTAAGTGACGAATCTGTCACGATTACCCAGACCGCTGAAGGGTGTGGGACGGCGATGGCTGAACGGCTCTCTGACTGTGTTGAGCAAGTTCGTGAGCAGAGTGAAAACGCCATCAACCACAGCGACCTTGTTATTGAACATATCTCACAGGCTGAACGGGCCGTCACCGACTCCGCAGCCACCTCTCAACATGTTAGCTCATTGGTGGGCCAGACAATGAGTGGTTTTGAGACTTTTCAGGAGGATATGCGCGATGCCGTGCAGATGACAGGCCACCTCTCCCAGGCAACCAACAAGATATCTACCATTACAGAGTCGATTCAAAATATTTCAGGGCAGACCAATTTGCTGGCATTAAATGCTGCCATTGAGGCGGCTCGTGCGGGTGAGCATGGGCGTGGTTTTGCCGTGGTTGCTGATGAGGTACGAAATCTGGCCAATGATACCGAGGTGTTTGCTAGGGAGATTGCAAGTTTGGTGGAGGGTGTCTCTAGTAATGTAGAGCAGACCAATAAAAAGCTTTTGAGTGTTGAGCAGGAAGCATTAACCAACATCGCCAGCCTACAAGAGGTGGTTACTGAGACAGAGTCGAGTCACACCCAGATCACCTCTGTACACGCAACTATGCAACAAATTGTCGCGGTTATTGGGGAGCAGCGTGCCGTACTGGAGGGTTTCGATGGTGCGGTACAGCAGCTTGATTCGCTAAGTGCTGATGGCAGGCAGCAGACGGAGAGCCTGCGGCAATCAGCTGCAGCGATGATGAGTGCTGCAGATGACCTTCGTAGCGTAGTGCATACATTTAAATTATGAGTGATAAGGGGAAAGGGATGAGATACACGGTATCTATCGCAGGGCTACTTTGCATGATATTAACAGTGACACTGGGCAGTGGTGTTGCGGTGGCGGGGAAGTCTGACTACTTGATGCCAGATGCTGTACCGGCACCTAAAGACAACCAGACCACAGTTGAGCGTGTGCAGCTTGGTAAGGCGCTCTTTTTTGATCCCAGGTTGTCGAGTTCCAACTGGATAAGCTGTGCAACCTGTCACAACCCAGCACTGGGCTGGTCGGATGGTTTGGCGACAGCTCTTGGCCATGAGATGCATAAACTGGCGCGTGCCACCCCAACGATATTGAACACGGGTTTTAATAAGTTCCAATTCTGGGATGGTCGGGCGCGCACTCTGGAGGAGCAGGCGGTGGGGCCTATTCAGGCGGCGGGTGAGATGAATCAGGATATGGGTGAATTGATTGGTGAGTTGAATATTATTGATGGTTACAAAGTGCTGTTTGAGGCGGCCTACCCAGGTGAGGGTATTAGCGAAGAGACGATAGGCAAAGCGTTGGCTGCTTTTCAGCGGACGGTTGTTACGACCGAAAGTACTTTTGATTTATGGGCCAAAGGGGATGAGGGGGCGATCAGCCCATCGGCAAAACGTGGCTTTGAGCTGTTTGAAGGGAAGGGGCGCTGTGTGATTTGCCACTCTGGGTTTAACTTTACTGATGACGGCTTTCACAATCTGGGTTTGAAAGAAGATGTGCCGGATATGGGCCGCTATAACATCCGTAAAGTTGCGGTGTTGCGTGGTGCGTTTAAAACCCCGACGCTGCGTGATGTCACACTGACAGCTCCTTATATGCACAACGGCATGTACAACACCTTGGAAGAGGTGGTTGACCACTATGATCGTGGTGGTGATGTAAAAGAGCACCTCTCTCCTAATATGGAGCCTCTGGGGTTGACCCAGCAAGAGAGGGCGGATCTGGTGGCCTTTATGGAGAGTCTGGATAGTATCGAGCCGCTTAGCACCACAATCCCTCATCTACCTCAATAATAATCAGGAGCAATAAATCATGAAAAAATTAATTTTAGGTGCCTCATTGTTGAGTTTGTTGATGGTGTCAATTTCCGTTATGGCTGTTGAATATGTGGTGGCGCAGAAAGGTAAAGCCTTTGTTGAGAACGGCCAAGTCATTGAGTCACTCACTCTGGCGGTGGGTGATAGTATACGGTTTGTTAATGAAGACCCCTTTTTTCACAATATCTTCTCGCTCTCAGATTTGAGCACGTTTGATCTAGGCTCTTTTCCACAAGGGGATTCACGCAGCATAACATTTGATGAGGCGGGCAGCATGGAGGTGGAGTGCGCTATTCACCCTGAAATGTATATGGAGGTGACAATAAAGTGATGACGGCACTGATTAAGCCCACCTTGTTCGTGGTTATGGTGTTTGCAGTTATTTCATTCGGGGTCAGCTCCCCGGTATCGGCAAGGGATGGTGCGAAGGCGGTAAAGGAGGCCCGCTCGCTGCCGCAGGTGCGTGGCGGTATTGTATTTAAATCTTACTGTACGCTTTGTCATGGAGAGATTGGTGATGGCATTGCCCGCGCGAGTAAATTATATGGTCCTGAGATGCTCATCATTGGGCGGATGGATAGTGAAGGTTATGAGTCGATCGTCCGTAAGGGGGGCGTGGGAGTCGGTCGCAGTGAGTACATGCCCCCCTGGGAAGGCGAGCTGACAGAGGAGCAGATCAGTGATGTGGTCGCCTATCTCACAACACTGGGTGACGGTGTTGCTCGGGGTGAGGTGGTCTACAAAACCAACTGTGTATTGTGCCATGGTGTCAATGCGGATGGTAAGGGGCGCGTGTCAGTACTCTATGATCCAAAGCCCTCAAATCTGACTCGCTCAAACAAGAACACCCAGTACAAAATGATGATTGTTACCGATGGGGGTGAATTGCTGGGGCGCTCTGCAGTGATGCCACCCTGGGGGCTGCAACTGTCGGAACGAGAGATCAAGGATGTAGTGAGTTATATCGACACCCTGGTCATCTCTGCTGATGATCTACGCGAGTGAAAAATCTTCAAAACTGCGTGAGAGTGTATCCCAGCGGTTAATGATGGTGCAGAACAGCTCGGCGGTTCGCTCGGTATCATAGAGCGCACCGTGGGCTTGGCTCTCATCCCACGAGAGTCCTGCCGCCTGAACCGCCCTTGCCAACACCGTTTGGCCGTAAGCGAGCCCACCCAGTGTGGCGGTGTCAAAGGTGCCAAAGTCGTGGAATGGGTTGCGCTTAATGTTGTTGCGCGCTACGGCCGCTCTGAGAAAGTTCAGATCAAAGGCGGGGTTGTGCCCAACCAGAATAGCGCGGCTACAACCGCTATTTTTAACCTCTTTGCGCACCATGGTGAAGAGTTTTTCGATGGCATCGTTCTCATGAATGGCGTTACGAAATGGGTGATAAGGGTCAATACCCGTCACATCCAGCGAAGCTTGCTCAATATTTGCTCCTTCAAACGGGTGGACATGGCAGTGGATGCTCTCTTTCAGGTGAATATCTCCCCCATCATCCATATCCAGCGTTACCGCCGCAAGCTCCAAAAGTGCATCGGTCTGGTGGTTGAACCCGCCGGTTTCCACATCCACAACAACCGGTAAAAAACCACGAAAACGCTGAGTAATAGCTGACTTTGACATCTTATTCCTTCTTATACTACTTGCCAGTTAACGGTTTTACCCGCACGAAACGGCACAATAGTGCTCCCTGCCAAAGGCAACTGCTCTGCCATTTGCCAACTGCTTTTTTGTAAAGTGATGGTGTCTCGGTTACGGGCAAGCCCGTAGAAATCTGCGCCAAAATGGCTGGCAAAATCTTCCAGCTGGCTGAGCGCTCCGGCTGCTTCAAAAATTTCGGCGTACCACTCAATCGCCGCCGGTGCGGTAAATATACCGGCGCAGCCACAACTGTTCTCTTTATTCTCTTTGCTGTGCGGGGCGCTGTCGGTGCCGAGGAAAAACTTGCCAGAGCCACAGGTTGCCGCTTCCACCAGCGCAATGCGATGGCGTTCGCGCTTGAGAACCGGAAGGCAGTAGTGATGGGGTTTAATGCCGCCCACCAGCATATCGTTACGATTTAGCAGCAGGTGTTGCACGGTAATCGTGGCGGCTACGTTCTTCCCCGTATGGCGGACAAAGTCAGCGGCATCGGCGGTGGTAATATGTTCAAACACCACCTTGAGCTGCGGCATGCGTTCGATCAAGGGTTGCAATATATGATCGATAAAGCGTGCCTCGCGGTCGAAAATATCAATTTCAGCGGCGGTCATCTCACCATGAACCAGCAGCGGAATGCCACACTCAGCCATCGTCTCCAATGCCGGGTAGATGTTGGCAATATCTGTCACGCCACTGTCTGAGTTAGTAGTCGCCCCCGCAGGGTAGAGCTTGCAACCGTAGATCAGCCCGCACTCTTTCGCCACAATAATATCCTCTGGGCGGGTGTTATCGGTGAGATAGAGCACCATCAGTGGTTGAAACGGGCTATCTTTCGGTCGCGCCTGCAAAATGCGCTCACGGTAGCTCAACGCCTGTTGAGTGTCGGTTACCGGCGGCATCAAGTTGGGCATAATGATGGCACGGCCAAAAACACGCGCTGTGTGTGGAACGGTATCATTAAGCACTGCACCATCACGAAGGTGCAGGTGCCAATCATCTGGGCGGGTGATGGTTAGTCTGTCCACAAGGCTCCTTTGAGGTTGTTTGGTTTATGTGACAAGAAAACAAGTTTTTGATGTGGCAGAGAAGTTAAAAGAAGCTCTGATCAAGTCATGAATGTTTTACGCTATAAAATACTCAGGAATTAAACGCCCCTTTATGTGGCATTTAAGCGCTAACTGATGGGCATTAATACAGCAAAACTAGCCCGCTACCCGCTTATATATTTTAATCCAAGAGTGACTAATCCGGCCATGTGCGCTTGGAGGGCAGCGGTGGCGGTGTGGCTTCCGCAGTGGCGGATTGGTTTGTGGCTGCCGTGGTTTTTCTTTTTTTCGGCTCAGCTTGTTGTGTTTTTATCTGGCGCACGCTGTTGGCCAGTTTCTCTTGTAGCTTCATGGTTATAAAAGCTCCTCTATGATGGATTCAATTTCCTGGACGGCGGCGTGGCCCTGTTTGCCGAGGCAAAAGACGCTGGCACCTTCAATGGCCGAGGTTCGGTAAATGGCGCGACGGCGCAGCCCCCCTTTGAGTGAGGGGATGTCGAACTCATCCAGCGCTTGTTGCATGGCGCGGGAGAGCGCGCTGCGTGGCTCTTGCTGGTTGATGACCAGGTAGGCCTGTAGTTTGGGATTGCCCAGTTTGGCTTGCTCTACGGTATCCGCCAGTCTCACGCTGGCCCACAGGTCTACGGGGGAGGGCAATACGGGTATCAGCAGGGTGTCGGCGGCTTGCATGGCGTGCCTTACGGTTTCGCCTTCAAGGGTGGGTGGGCAGTCGATGACGATATATTGATAGTCTTGGCGAAAGTGATTAATTTCATGCGCCAAGTTGCCGGCAATGGAGATAACGGAGACCGGAAAGGGGCGCTTTTCGGAAGCTAGACCGGTCCACTGTCCTGCTGATCTTTGTGGGTCGGCATCGATGATCAGGGTGCGGCCACGTTGTGCCAGTCCGGCGGCAAAGTTCATGCTTAGGGTTGTTTTGCCGGTTCCCCCTTTTTGATTGGAAATTGAAAATACTTTTGCGGACATACCCTCTACCCATTTTTGTCTGTGGTAGTGAGTTTAGCATGAGCTTTGCCATTGGGTCGATCTGGGGATTCGTGACGGCACTCAAAGTGGCTGCCACTTCTCGCCATTGAACCACTGTAGCGGCGAGTAGTTGGTTTTGTAACACATCTTTCGACACCCTTGAATCCAGTAGCCCAGATATAAAAAAGGGAGCTGATTTTGCCGTGCCTGCTCAATTTGCCACAATATGCTCATGACCCCTAAGCTGCGTTTTGATTCATCGGGTTCAAAGTAGCTATAGACGGCGGATAGCCCATCGGATAGTTGGTCGGATACCGCAACGGAGAGTAGCGCACCTTGTGGGTCACGGAATTCATAAAATAGGGTTTTTTGCCAGGGACTTTGCAGAAACTCAAGAGGGGCGTTGCCTTCCATCTCATCCATGCCGCCACTGGGGTGGCGGGATTTGACGTAGCGCTGAAACAGCGCCAAGTGTTCTTGCCGGTCAGGTGTGGTGGTTACGGTGGTGGTTAAATCACGGTTTCTATTCCAGGTGCGGCGTTGCTGGCGACTGGCCTGAAAGTCTGACACGGTGAGTCTGATGGCTTTGCACTCCTGACATGTGGGGCAGTGAGGGCGGTATACATGATCCCCGCTGCGCCGAAACCCTTGTTGCGCCAGCTGGCTGTAGAGTGATGCATCCAACGGTGTTTCGGGGTCGATAAACAGGGTGCTGGATGAGGTATCGGCCAAGTAGCTGCAAGGGTGTTCTGCGCTGAGCAGCAGGCGTAGCGAGCGGCTCATCGGTGCGCTCTCCAGGCTTGGTTGTTGGGGGCTGCTTGGCAGTGGATATTGAGCTGTTCTAGGAAGATTGTGCGGGGTATGGCCTGTGCGCCCAGGCTCTCTAAGTGTTCACTCTGCAATTGGCAGTCGATGAGTTGATAGCCCCATTCGATTAACTGCTCAACCAGAGTGATAAAGGCGGCTTTTGAGGCATTGCTGCGGCGGCTGAACATCGATTCACCAAAAAAAACCTGACCGATGGCGATGCCGTATAAGCCACCCACCAGTTCATCTTGATACCAGCACTCTACCGAGTGGGCATCTCCCTGGCGATGAAGCTCTGAGTAGGCTTGAAACATCTCTTCGGTGATCCAGGTGCCCTGTTGGTCGCTGCGGGGGGCGGCACAGGCGCGCATAACCTCTTTAAAGGCGCTGTCGAAGGTGATGCGGTATTCGCTTTTGCGCAGCACTTTTCTCATTGAACGCGATACGTTGAGTAGTGGTGGATAGATCACGCAGCGTGGGTCGGGTGACCACCAAAGAATCGGTTGGTCATCGCTAAACCAGGGGAAAATACCCTGTTGATAGGCGCTGAGTAGTCGCTTACGGCTGAGATCACCGCCGACTGCCAGCAGGCCATCCGGCTCGGTGAGTGCAAGGCGAGGGTCGGGAAAGGTGGTGTGGGTCGGGTGTAGCAGATAAGGTGGGTCGCTGTTTGAACCATCACTCATGACTTATGAATTATCCGAGGTAGCACACTATAAAAAACAACGCCCCTTGCCGAGAAGGGGCGTGATGTTGGCTATTTTTCTAGTGAATCAAGAAAACGCTCAGCATCCAGTGCTGCCATGCAACCGGTGCCTGCCGAGGTGATGGCCTGACGATAGATGTGGTCTGCTACGTCACCGGCGGCATAGACACCCTCTACACTGGTTTGAGTGGCGTTGCCCTCACTGCCGCTCTTGACGGATAGATAGCCGTGTTTCATCTCCAGTTGGCCATCAAAAATAGCGGTGTTAGGCGAGTGGCCAATGGCAACAAAGAGACCCATCACCGCAATATCCTTGGTGGTGCCCTCTTTGTTTTTGATCCGAATGCCGGTGACACCCATCTCATCGCCCAGTACTTCGTCAAGCTCGCTGTTCCACTCGATGTGGATGTTACCATTTTCAGCTTTCTCCATGACTTTATCGATGAGTATTTTCTCAGAGCTGAATGAGTCACGGCGGTGAATAATGGTCACCTTGGAGGCGATATTTGCAAGGTAGAGCGCCTCTTCTACCGCAGTGTTTCCACCACCAATGACGGCAATCTCTTTATTCTTATAGAAGAACCCATCACAGGTTGCACAGGCAGAGACTCCACGACCTTTGAACTTCTCTTCTGAATCGAGACCCAAGTAACGGGCGGAGGCACCAGTGGCGATGATTAAGGCATCACAGCTGTAAGTAACTTCGTCACCCTTCAGGGTGAACGGGCGAGATTTCAGGTCGACTTCGTTGATATGGTCAAAGATAATTTCGGTACCAAAGCGTTCAGCGTGTTTTTGCATGCGCTCCATCAACTCTGGCCCCATCACCCCTTCGTGATCCCCTGGCCAGTTATCGACATCGGTGGTGGTGGTTAATTGCCCACCTTGCTGCATACCGGTGATGATGACCGGGTTAAGGTTGGCGCGGGCAGCATAGATGGCGGCGGTATAACCTGCCGGGCCAGAGCCTAAGATCAGCAGACGGCTGTGTTTGGCATCGCTCATGGATGTTCTCCGTTCGATAGTGGTAAGGGGATGGGTTGCGCTTTTATGTTACGAGATGCGGTGGCAGGGGTAAAGTAGAGAAGTCATTGCTGTGAGCAATCTCTTAACCCCTGAAAGGGCTGTGTCGCGAAGTGATTGGCGTGTGATAGAATTGGCCGATTATTGGTGAGTGTGATTTAAGGAGTCTTCTTGGCCCAGGGTAGCCTAAAAAACAGTGAAAAACGCGGTGAAGCGATGCGGTCGAGTCGGCGTGTGCGTGAGAGTGCGCTGTTTGTAGTGGGCGCGGTCGCCTTGTACCTGCTGGTCTCACTGCTGAGTTACAGCAGTGATGATCCCGGTTGGTCTCATAGCAAGCAGGTGGATGAAGTCGCCAACTTGGGTGGCGTGGTGGGTGCGTGGTTTGCCGATTTGTCGCTGCTCTTGGTGGGTTATCTCGCCTATCTGGTGCCGATTATGGTGGCTTTTTTGGCTTGGGTGCTATTCAAAGGGGAGGTGCAGCAGCATCGCCTGGATGGTCGCGAGCTTTCGATTCGTCTTTTTGGTTTTGTGTTAACACTGGGTGCAGGTGCCGGGTTGGCGACCATGCACTTTGTGGTGGGTGTTGAGAGTATGCCGTTGGGTGCCGGTGGCATATTGGGTGAGCTGGTCTCTACCGTTTTGATAAACTCTTTTAGTTTTTTGGGGGCTACGCTCTTTTTTCTGGCACTTTTTCTGGCTGGTGTCACTTTTTTTACCTCGCTCTCCTGGCTCTGGCTGATGGACACCATCGGGCGTTTTGTATTATCTAGCATGAGCTGGTTACGCTTTAAGTACAGCGATCTGCGTGAGCGCTTTGCGGCGCGCAGAGTGCGTAAAATGCGTGAAGCAACTGTGAAACTGAAAATTGAAAAACGAAAAGATAAGCCGGAGGTGCGAATTGAGCCGCTGATTGCACCGGTCAAGGTGAGTGAGCGACTGGAAAAAGAGAAGCAGGTGCCACTGTTTAATGAGTTGCCGAGTGCCGGCAGTCTGCCTGCATTGGCGTTATTGGATGATGCGCAGCCACCCAAGCATGTAGTGTCGGTTGAGTCACTGGAAGGGCTCTCTCGATTGGTGGAGATCAAACTGGCTGACTTTGGTATTGAAGTTGAAGTGGTTGCGGTTACTCCGGGGCCAGTGATCACCCGTTTCGAACTACAACCTGCGGCGGGTATCAAAGTGAGCCGTATTACCGGGTTATCGAAAGATCTGGCGCGGGCACTCTCGACCGAGAGTGTGCGTATTGTGGAGGTGATTGCCGGTAAAACCACAATCGGCCTGGAGATACCCAATCAACATCGTGAAATGGTCTATCTGAGTGAAACGCTGCAATCAGAGGCGTATGACAAAATGAGTTCACCGCTGACGCTGGCACTGGGTAAAGATATTAACGGCCAGCCGGTGGTGGCAGACCTGGCTAAAATGCCTCACCTGTTGGTGGCGGGGACTACAGGCTCGGGCAAGTCGGTGGCGGTGAATACCATGATTCTCAGTCTGTTGTTTAAGTCGACTCCTGATGATGTGCGGCTAATTATGGTTGATCCAAAAATGTTAGAGCTCTCTGTCTATGAGGGCATTCCACACCTGCTGGCACCGGTGGTTACTGATATGAAAGAGGCGGCTAATGCCTTGCGCTGGTGTGTGGCTGAGATGGAGCGCCGCTACAAGCTGATGTCTAAGCTCGGCGTGCGTAATATCGGTGGAGCTAATAAAAAAATAAAAGATGCGCTTGCAGCGGGAGAGCCGATATCGGATCCGTTGTTTAAACCCGCACTGCCCGACGTGCCGGAAGAGGCACCGCTATTGGAAACGATGCCTTTTATTGTTGTCATCATCGATGAGCTGGCAGATATGATGATGGTGGTGGGGAAAAAGGTGGAGGAGTTGATCGCCCGACTGGCGCAGAAGGCGCGTGCGGCGGGTATCCACTTGATTTTGGCGACACAGCGCCCCTCGGTGGATGTGTTAACTGGCCTTATTAAGGCGAATGTGCCCACCCGTATTGCGTTTCAAGTCTCATCAAAAATAGACTCACGGACTATTCTTGACCAGATGGGGGCTGAATCACTGCTGGGTAATGGTGATATGTTGTATCAACCTCCCGGCACCAGTATTCCGGTGCGTGTACACGGTGCTTTTGTGGATGATCATGAAGTGCATCGGGTGGTAGATGACCTGAGAAAACGCGGCGGCTCTAATTATAACGAAGAGATTTTGGCGGGTGACACCGGCGGTGAAACAATACCGGGTGAAAGCTATCAAGGTGAGAGCGAGGGTGATGCACTGTATGATGAGGCGGTATTTTTTGTTACCCAGAGTCGCAAGGCTTCCATCTCATCGGTACAGCGGCGGCTGAAAGTGGGTTATAACCGGGCCGCTAATTTAGTGGAAGAGATGGAGCGTAACGGCGTTATTTCGCCACCACAATCAAATGGTAATCGAGAGGTGTTGGCACCGCCACCACCGGAGGGTTGAGATTGAAAATATTATTTATTGTACTGTTGGTTGTGACACCTCTATTTTCAGCGTGGGCGGGTGAAGCGAGGAGTCAGCTCGATGCTTTTCATCAACAGATGAAAACCCTGCAAGCTGACTTTGAACAGCAGCTAGTGAGTGAAAAAGGGGAGGTCAGGCAGCATGCGTTTGGCAAGGTATACATTCAGCGCCCTGGCCAGTTTCGCTGGAACTATCATGCCCCCTACGAGCAGATGATTATGGCGGATCACCATAAACTGACGCTCTACGATGTTGACTTAGAGCAGGTGACCATCAAAAAAATAGATGATGCCTTTGGGCAAACCCCCGCCGTTGTTTTGAGTGGTGCGGGTGATCTTGATGAGAGTTTCAACATCATTGAGCTTGAACCCCATGACGGCATGCAGTGGGTAGCGTTGTTGCCGCGTAACAAAGAGGGGAGCTTTGTGCGTATGCAGCTCGGCTTTCTTGAGGGTGAGTTAAGCGTGATGATACTGCAAGATAGTTTTAATCAACTGACGACGATCACCTTGAGCAATGTGGTGCGCAACCAACCATTGCCCGTAGGGATTTTTGAGTTTGAGGTGCCCGAGGGTGTGGATGTTGTGGGTGACCTGGACTGAATCTGATGGATGACCTTTTTTCCAGTACCGAAAATGATAACGTACCTTTAGCCGATCGTTTACGCCCTACCGATTTGGATGAATATTTTGGCCAGCAACACCTGCTGGGGGCAGGGAAGCCACTGCGTCAGGCGGTAGAGTCAGGCTCTCTTCACTCAATGATATTCTGGGGGCCACCGGGTACCGGTAAAACCACCCTTGCACGCATGATTGCTAATAAGGCGCAGGTACTTTTTCTTACTCTTTCCGCTGTGCTCTCGGGGGTTAAAGAGATTCGAGCGAGTGTTGATCAGGCAAAACAAGCTCGGATGCAGGGCAAAGGGACGGTTCTGTTTGTTGATGAGGTGCATCGCTTTAATAAATCACAACAGGATGCCTTTCTGCCCTATGTCGAGGATGGCACCTTTATTTTTATCGGTGCGACCACCGAAAACCCCTCATTTGAGCTGAATAATGCGCTACTGTCTCGGGCGCGGGTCTATGTGCTGAAGTCACTCACCCATCACGATATTCGACAAATTATCGACCGTGCGCTCAACGATAAAACAGGTGGCTTAGGGGGGCGTAACTTACAAATCCCCCATGAGCAGCGCGAGCAGATTGCACAAGCGGCTGATGGGGATGGTCGCCGCGCATTAAACCTTCTGGAGATTGCTGTCAGCCTTGCAGAGTCGCGAGAGGGCGTTGAGGTGGTCGATCAATCCACATTGAACGAAGTGCTCTCCGGTGGTCTGCGTCGTTTTGATAAGAGTGGCGAAGCCTTTTATGATCAAATATCGGCGATGCACAAATCGATGCGCGGCTCCAACCCCGATGCGTGCCTCTATTGGATGGCACGGATGCTGGATGGAGGTTGTGACCCGCTCTATCTTGCCCGCCGAATTGTTCGTATGGCATCAGAAGATGTTGGCAACGCCGATCCACGTGCGCTACAGCTAGCGATGAATGCGTGGAATGTACAGGAGCGTCTCGGCTCCCCGGAGGGTGAGCTGGCCATAGCCCAAGCACTGGTTTATCTCGCAGTAGCGCCCAAAAGTAACGCAGTATATAAAGCCTATAATGCCGCAATGGCCGATGTGAAAAATCAAGGCTCTATCGAAGTGCCGATCCACCTTCGAAATGCGCCCACTAAGCTGATGAAAGAGCTAGGTTATGGTAAAGCTTATCGCTATGCTCACGATGAACCGCACGGCTATGCGGCAGGGGAGAGCTACTTTCCTGAAGAGATTGGTGTTCGCCATTACTACCAGCCCGTTCCACGAGGAATGGAGCAGAAAATCACTGAAAAACTCAAATTTCTGAAAGAGTTGGATGCGCAAGCGTTAAAAGAGTAAAAGCCGTATTCAAAAAAACATGAAAATAACACCAATGAATGGGTTTTGTTATGATGGTAAGAGATTTGTTAACCGATTGAATGACTGGAATTAACCTGTGACCAATAATGATATTTTACGCCGTCTTCGTTACACCTTCGATTTCAACGACTCGAAAATGATGCGGCTTTTTAGCCAGGCGGACCAGCAGGTTACGCGGGCGCAGGTGAGTGCTTGGTTAAAAAAAGATGACGATCCGGGTTACCAAGCTTGTCGTGACATCGAACTAGCTATTTTTCTCAATGGCATGATCAATGAGATGCGGGGTAAAAGAGAAGGGCCGCAACCTGAGCCGGAAAAACGCTTGAACAATAATATTATTTTTAGAAAGCTCAAAATTGCGCTGAATTTGCAGAGTGATGCTGTGTTGGATGTGTTGGCGCTGGCAGGTCAGCGTATGAGCCAGCATGAGCTGAGTGCTTTTTTCCGCAAGCCGGAACATAAGCACTATCGTCTTTGCAAGGATCAGGTATTACGCAATTTTTTAAAGGGGCTGCAACTTAAGAATAAGCCCGCATAAAAGCTCAGCCCCCTTGGTGGATAACTCAGACCATCTTCTTACTCTTCAAAGTTGTAGTGCATCTCTCGATCAGGCTGTTGCAAGTAGTATCCCTGGACAAAGTTGACACCACTCTGCCAAAGAACCGCCAAGGTGTTGGCATCATGCACAAACTCCGCGATGGTTTGCATATTGTTGGTTTGTGCCATCTCTGAAATCTTTTTAGCAATCTCTTGTGCACCTTTGTCGTTGGCCAGTGTGCCTATTAATGATCCATCAATTTTAAGGAAATGAGCCTTAAGCCGGGTAAGGTAATCAATTGATTCCGGAAGCCCTAAAACATGCCCGATGGCGGTGAGGCAGTGGAGTTGATTGATCATGTTAATAAAGGCTTCAGACTCTTTTTTATGCCTCAGAACGTGTTCCTGGTCGAGTTCAAAGATTAAGTTGTCACCGGGGATGCGTGAATCCCGAAGGTATTTACTGATCCACTTGATGGTCTCTGGATCCAGTAGTGACTCTTCAGATAGTTTGATGAAAAGTTGTAATTTTTTGCCTTGCTGACGTTGCTTGATGAGTGTGTTGATGCTGTTAACAATGACCCAACGATCAAACATCTTCATCAAACCAGGCTCTTGCGCGGCGGCTGGGAAAAAGTCACTGGGGGTGATCTCTTCATTTTCACTGTTCACCATGCGCAGTAGCACTTGGTAGCGCTCACCCGGTGTCGCATGCAGGCTGACGATGGGTTGAAAAACCAATCTGAAACCGTTCTCTTTAAGTGCGGTTTTAATCAGGTCCGTGTCGCAGCTGCTTTCAACTTCATCCGGTGTTGATGTGGCATCCTGTGGCATCTGTGCCCGGTTTCCTCCCGCTTGGTGTGCACTGTTGCAGGCACGTTCCAGTTCTACTAATACTTTTTCTGCGGAGTGCTCTCTATTTTTAAGTGGTGCACAACCAATGCTAACTGAGGTTATTATCTCTTGATCATCAATTAGAAAGTGAGCGCTGGCAATCGCGCTGCATATCTCTTGGGAGAGCTGGTTGATTTCGCTTTCTGAAGATACTGGGTGATGGCAGGCAAACATCTCATCAGCAAAACGTGCCAAATTGCTGGCGTTTTTAAGTATTGGCTGAATGATGTCGGTGATATCTCGTAGAATCATGTCACAGCCAGCGATGCCGAGTTGCTGCTGTAGTTCGGGGTAGTTATCCAGCTTGATAAGAAGCACCGCGTGAGGAAACTCATCCCATGCTGCTGGATCTGCCATGAATACTTTTAACTGCTCGATAAAGTGGCCACGGTTATTTAAGTTAGTGACAAGGTCTTTGTTGCTCAGCTCCAGCAGTTTCTGGTTAAGCTCTTCATCGTAACTCTGATCCTGTATCACTAGTTGGATGCTGGCTTCACCTTCTAGCAGTGCTTCAGTGAAGTCGATACTGACGTTAAACAGTTGTGTCCCTTTGATTGCAGCGCAGTTGAGTGTGGCGTGAGCCAGCTCTTGCCGACTAAATTGCCGCAAGATACTTTTTACCTCATCGCGGGAATCTTTATCAATCAAGTCTAGCAGTGGTGTGCTGTCGAGTTTGTCCTGCTCTTCAAGGTCGAACATTTCAAGGTATGAGGTGTTGGTGTATGCATGCATTCCATCTTGAATGTAGGCGATGGCATCACGAGAGCTATCCATCAATATGCGATTCCGTTGCTGCTCCTCTTCTGTTTTTCGCTGAGCATGGTGCAGTTGATTTTGCAGGGTGTGGGCACTGATCATTCTTGGGAGTAGAACCTCAAGAACTTTGATTTGATCATGTTCGATAATCTGGGTGGCACCCGCCATATAGAGCGCATGGGTGGCATTGCAGCGCTCCTTTTGGCACAGGTAGACGGTAATGAGATTGGGCTGTTGTATGCTGATTTGTTGTTGCAGCGTCAGTGGTGGCAGGTCGATTGCGGTGGTGTTGATTATGAATACATCCCAAACTTTTTCGGAAAATGCATCTTGTAGCGCATCGCTATCTTTTATTGATCTGTCTCTTACCGCAAATCCGGCATTTTTGAGGATATTGATGTATTGTTCACGCTGCTCCTGCTCATGTTCCCACATGAGAAGGTTAAGAATATTCTTTTTCAATAGGGTTCCTTTCTTGTACTGCTTGATGGTTTTTTATTGGCGCATCCGCATGTGCAAAGGTCTCAGAAATTAAAGAAGCTCCCAAGCATTGTCCAAGCTGTCATCACTGCCCCGGGTATCGATAGCCTTCTTCGAAGCAATCTTGGCTATTTGCTCTATGCTCTCATATTGATACAGGGCGTGGCCACCTCCACGCTTGGTCTGCTGCTTGAGTAGTACCAGTGTATCTTCATCTCTGTGGTGCAAAGTTATCCGCTGGCCTTCTTTAAAGGTATTGGGGGTGACCAGGGTTGCGGGCTGTTTGATTGCGCTCAGTTCAGGAAGCAGTAGCGCCCGCATTTTGTGTTGTGCCTCGGGGTGTACCTCTTCAGCATATAAACTAATCTCAACCGGAGTGGCGCTGGGGGCAATGAGCTCAATGCCAATGACCAGTTCATTGCCCGTTGTTTGATGTACCCAGCGAATCAACGCCAATCCAAACTGCTTTCCTGATCCGTTAAAACCTTTATGTAAGCTAACCAATTCACCCACCTTGAGGCCATTGGCGGTTGTATTTTGTTTGAATTTTAGCTTGTAACCATTTGCGCTCTCATCAATAACATCGAAGTCATGGGTTTTATATTCAACCGGTTTGCTAGCGCGGTCTTCGCCGAAAACAGTTGTAGTCGTGGCTTCGCGGTATACATTCCAGACATCGGGTGCATCGTCACGCCCGACGCTGGTGACGAATGAGTTCATGTAGCAGGCTGGGCGTGCAACATCATGGTTGCCGTGGCCAATATGGTGGCTGAGCATCCAGTGGATTGCACTGATACCAATTGCCAAGGTAAACATATCTGATTTTTCTGAGCGGCTAAATACTCTCTTCTGCTCGCCTCCCAATTGTTTTTGTAGGCGCTGCAAGGTCTCTTTGTGCAGTGCGGTTAAGCTGGGGTTGCTGCGGCTCTTGGTTATTTCATCTTGCAGTGAAGAGCGCAGACTACTGGTGTCAATGATTCGCCAGCTTTCGCTCTGTTGTGTGGGCTTTTCAAGATATAACGGTCCATCATCACTGTTTAGGTTTATGAATAGGGCGTGTAGTCCCGGAGTATATTTCTCCATGCTGAGTAGGCGGCAGCTAGAGACCCAAGTTTCTAAAAGGTGGTTAAGTTGGGTTATCTCACGTTGCTCCAGACAAGCAGGTGTGGAGGCCGTGAGGAGCAGTGCCTGTTTGAAGCGATTAACAACGCTCCAAGGGGAGCGGCTGCCAAAAACAGCAATATCCGCAAGGGAGAGCTGTTCTGCATACTGCATGATCAGACACTGCTCACGCCAGAAGCTTTTAGGTATTGTGCTGTAGGTCAGGTACAGGCATAACAGGAGCCGGTTATTAAAGGCTAGGTGGCTTTGCATTACGGTCGCTAGTCGCAGGCGACTTTTGCTTGACCCACCCTCGTTGAGGCTGTCAAGAATGATGGATTTATGGGCAATAACGACCTCATGTAGCAAGCTTTGTGCTAGACGTGCTATTTTTTTATTTTTTGCGGGGAAGGGTAGCGATAGCCCAATGTAGTGTTTTTCCATCGCCTCAAGAATGTAGTCGATGGGGTCGTACAGCTGCTGGATTAACCGCTCTCTTTCGGTAGAGGGCAGTTTAAGGGCGTTTGATTCAGTGAGTAGCGCGTAGACCTGCTTCGCCATCAGGCCTAAATTAGCACGTGGCATATCCGCTAGCCACTGCTCTATCGCTTTTGAGCGTAGGTCGCGACTACTTTTTGTCTGAGCTTGCTGCTCAGGTATTTTGAAACTGAAACTTTTCACCCTACATATTTCCATTCATGCTTCTTAGGCTTGTCGCCTAAATAGAAGGCGCCGCGTACTCTATTCCAATGAAATAGTCTAGTCGCTATGTTAAAAAAATGCAACTTTCTGTGATGCGACTCACGTTATAACGGTTTTATTCGGCTCTCCTGCCAGCTCTTGAACCAAGGTGGGCACAAGATAGCCTGGGAGCTCCGCTTTGAGCTCTCTATGTAGTTGTCGCGCCTGTTTGAGCGGGATGTCGAAGTGTGCGGCGCCCGATGTTTTATCCAGTAGGTGAAGGTAGTATGGGATGATTCGGTGTCCAAATAGTTTTTCACTGAGCGCTTTGAGTGATGAGACTGAATCGTTGACTCCTTTTAACAGTACACTTTGATTAAATAGCGTGATACCGCTGCGGGAGAGCTTTTCGATGGCACTTTCCACTTGGTGATCAAATTCATTAGCGTGGTTGAAGTGAAGAACCACTATTTGTTGTAGGCGGCTATGGTTTAAGGTCTCCAGTAGCCTGTCGGTGATGCGGCTGGGTAGTACAACAGGCTGGCGGGTGTGAATGCGTAGTCGCTTGAGGTGAGGGATGGTGTCGAGCTTGGATATAATCTGTTCGAGGCGCTCATCGCTGAGCGACAGGGGGTCGCCGCCGCTGAGAATAACTTCACTTAAACTGCCATCGCCTGCAATATATGCCATGGCTTGAGTGAGTGACTCTTCATCTAGCCGCGATGCTTGGTAAGGGAAATGGCGGCGAAAGCAGTAGCGGCAATGCACTGCGCAAGCGGCTGTGGTGATTAATAGACAGCGGCCCGAATATTTGTGCAGCAATCCGGGAAGTTTTATTGATGCGTTGTCTCCTACCGGGTCAATGCTATAGCCATTAACCTGATCAAGCTCCTCCCCTTGTGGCAATATTTGAAGTAATAGCGGGTCGTTGGGGTCGCCTGGGCGCATGCGTGAAAGGTAGCTTTCGGTGACGCGCAAAGGGAATTGCTTGCACGCCTGATATCTGTCAGCAAGTTGATGGTGACAGAGGTTGAGCCGACTAAGCAGCACTTCGGGGTCTCGAATTGCCCCGGCCAGTTCATTTTGCCATGCAGAGACCTGCCATATTGTGTTTGTTCGCGCTATCATGTGGCTCTTTAATGTGTTCTAAATAATTGACTGATTTTCTCAGAATGAGGGTGAAATGGCTACATACAGTACTAATGAGTTTCGAGGCGGTTTGAAAATCATGCTTGATGGTGACCCTTGTGCGGTGATTGAAAATGAATTTGTAAAGCCGGGCAAGGGGCAGGCGTTTAACCGTGTGAAGATTCGTAACTTGAAAACGGGCCGAGTGGTTGAGCGTACCTTTAAGTCGGGTGAGAGCGTTGAAGCGGCGGATGTTATGGATACTGATATGCAGTATCTCTACACGGATGGTGAGTTTTGGTATTTTATGGATGCTAACACCTTTGAGCAAGTTGGTGCGTCTGAATCAGCCGTTGCGGGTACCAAACAGTGGTTGAAAGAGCAGGATACCTACACACTGACGTTATGGAACGATGCTCCCATCTCCGTTACGCCGCCAAATTTTGTTGATCTGACGGTGACGGAGACAGATCCGGGCGTTCGCGGTGATACTTCGGGTGGTGGTGGTAAACCGGCAACATTGGAGACGGGGGCGGTTGTTCGTGTGCCGCTCTTCATTAATATCGGTGATATGTTGAAAGTGGACACGCGCTCAGGTGAGTATGTTTCACGCGCAAAGGAGTAATGACCGGTGGTTTCTGGTGACATCGGGTGGCGCTCTTCAGCAACACTGGAAAGCCTGAAAATAAGAGCCGCTATTTTATCCAAAATACGTGGCTTTTTTTCTGCCCGTGAAGTGCTAGAGGTGGAGACACCTGTTTTGAGCCAGGCAGCCCTAAGTGACCCCTCTATTGAGAGCTTTAGCACCCGTTACGTGGGGCCTGGGTTTGCCCAGGGGCGGAATTTCTACCTTCACACCTCGCCCGAATTTGCTATGAAACGGCTGCTCGCATCCGGCTGTGGTGCGATATATCAAATTTGCAAAGTGTTTCGTCAAGGGGAGAGTGGGCGACGCCATAATCCGGAGTTTACGTTGCTGGAGTGGTACCGACCCGGCTGGGATCACCACCAATTGATGCTCGAAGTTGAAACCTTGGTGTGTGAGCTGTTAGCACCGTATTGTGATTTGGCGGTGACTGAGAGGGTGACTTATCAAGATGCTTTTTCACGCTATGTCGGTATAGACCCCTTTTCTGCGACTATTGATGAGTTGAAGGCGTGCGCTGATGCTTTGGGCATTTCAATAGCGTGGGATAGTGGCGATGCCACTCGGGATGAGTGGCTTGATTTAATTTTAAGCCACGCCATCGAGCCGCAGCTGGGGCTGGGGAAGTTGACGTTTTTGTGTGATTACCCGCCTTCGCAGGCTGCACTCGCGGTTGTCAGGCCGGGGGATCCCGCTGTGGCTGAACGCTTTGAGCTCTATCTGGAGGGTGTGGAGCTGGCGAATGGTTTCCATGAGCTGGTGGATGCAGATGAGCAGCGGCAGCGTTTTGAGTGTGATATCACTCAGCGGGGTGAATTAGGCTTGGTGCAAAACCCGCTGGACGAGGCGCTTCTTTCCGCTTTATCGTCCGGTATGCCGCCCAGTGCGGGTGTTGCACTGGGGGTGGATCGTTTGCTGATGTTGGCCTGCGGTGTGGACTTGATTGAAAAGGTGATGACCTTTGACCTGTCGAGATCGTGACTACACCGAATAGTTACTCGAACTCTTAATCGGGCTTCTGATTTTCCCACTTTTCAAAGCACGCCTGGCCACAGAAGTGGTAAACATATTCAACACCCTCTTCACGCTTTGCCAGATCTTTTGGAATCTCTTTCATACAGATTTGGCAAGCGAGTATTTCGGGTTCTTCCGGCTTAAGTTTTGGGTCGCTCATAATCTCTTCTCCTGAAATGCTGCACTACCCTGAGTGTAGTTCAGTTTGGTCAATTATGCTTGCGGATGGTGCTCGGCTAGTAACTCCCCTAGTCGGACACGCTCACCGGCTTGGATGTTGTCGGCAAACGTTATCTCAGGGTTGGCAAATAACATAATGACGGTTGAACCCATGTTAAAGCGCCCCATCTCCGCCCCTTTTGTAAATGAGACACTCTGTTCGCCTTCATAATGCCACTGTTTAACATTGTGACGTGAGGGAGGGGTTACTACACCGTGCCATACGGTTTCGATGCTACCGACAAAAATAGCCCCCACCAGGATCATCGCCATGGGGCCGTGCTCGGTCTCAAACAGTGTGACTACCCGCTCATTACGTGCAAACAATCCGGGGATAACTTTGGCTGACGCACTGTTGACGCTGAATAGCCGACCTGGAACGTGCAGCATTTGCGTCAATGTGGCATCACAGGGCATGTGGATGCGGTGGTAATCTTTAGGCGAGAGATAGATAGTGGCAAAACTTCCGTTGTTGAATGTTTCGGTTAGTTGCGGCTCTCCACCCACTAATGCTTCTAGGGTGTAGTCATGTCCTTTAGCTTGATAGATTCGACCATCACTAATGGCTCCCGCCTGGCTGATAGCGCCATCCACAGGGCATGCGAATCGATTGTTGCCGGTAATGATCTCCCGTGCATCGTCTCGAAGCTCACGGGTGAAGAAGTGATTGAAGGTAGGGTAGGCCGTCAACTCGGGCTGTTTCGCCTCATTCATATCGATATTGAACTGCTTGGCAAACCAGCGAATATGCCTGTTTTTGAAAGGGGCAAAACGGATTCTGGTGAGTGCTAACATCGCTCTTGAGAGTAGGTGTTGTGGTAGGAGATAGAGGGGGGCCGCTTTAAGGTAGTCAAGCAGAGTGGCAGTCGATTCGTCTTGTTTCATCTTAGGTATCTTGGTTGTTGAATGCGTGGTAAGGGAAGCTCTAAATAAGTGATGATTATTACATGCCCGTATAGCCAGAGCCTATTTTTTTGTCATTTTGGGTTTAAATCTCCAAATAATTTATGAATTAGGTACAATCGAGCTTGTTCCTTGATTTCATAAGGAATATTGAATCTGGATAATTCATGAATTATGCACAATATTACTTGTTTATTGCCTACATGGACGCAGGTAAGAGGCGCTAGCAGGACGCGGTAGCTTTGACTCTGCAGAAAATATTTCCTCCATCGTCCGTAATCACGGATATGAAGCTCTTTCGGAAATTCTCCTGTGAAGCCAATATCCTGCGTGTTTTTTGCACAAATTAATGAAATGTCGGGGTGGGTTGTTTCGTGGATGTACGGGTTTTTTATGAAATACAAAAGTGAGATCTCCCCCCATAATCGCCAAGCGAGGGTGGGTGTGTTGTTGTTGAATTTGGGCACCCCGGATGCTCCGACTCCTTCGGCACTGCGCCGCTATCTGGCTGAGTTTTTGTGGGACCCTCGTGTTGTTGAAATGTCACGGCCGCTCTGGTGGCTGATTCTTCATGGCATTATATTGCGTACACGGCCCAAGCGGTCAGCAAAAGCTTACCAAACTATCTGGACTGAGCAGGGTGCACCACTGTTGGTGACTTCTCAGCAGCAGGTAGATGGCTTGCAGACGCGATTGCAACAGGAGGTTTCTCCTCATTTTGTTGTAGAGCTGGGGATGCGCTATGGTAATCCATCCATTGTCTCTGCTCTGGCGCGATTAAAAGAGGCGAATGTACAGCGCCTTGTGGTGTTGCCGCTCTACCCACAGTACTCGGCTGCGACGACAGCCTCTTGTTTTGATGTGATCTATCAGGAGTTACAGCGCTGGCGCTGGATTCCTGAGCTGCGTTTTATCAATGGCTATGCGGATCACCCGGCTTATATTTCGGCACTGGCCGATAGTGTTGAGAGCACCTGGCGGGCAGAGTCACGCAGTGACCTGCTAATCTTCTCTTTCCACGGTACGCCGAAGCGCTATTTTGAAGCGGGTGATCCCTATTACTGTTTTTGTCAGAAAACGGCTCGCTTAGTTGCTGAGCGCTTGGGGTTGGAGGAGGGGGCTTATAAGGTGACCTTTCAATCCCGTTTTGGCAAAGAGCCGTGGTTGCAGCCTTATACGGATGAGGTGTTGGCCGCTCTGCCGTCTCAAGGGGTAAAGAGTGTAGCGGTTATCTGTCCGGGCTTTTCTGTTGATTGTCTGGAGACGATTGAAGAGATCGATGTGGAGAACCGTGAAATCTTTCTTACCGCAGGTGGTGACTCATTTCAGTACATTCCAGCATTGAACGCTTCTTTCAATCATATAGATATGATGTTTCAGTTACTTCTTCAGCATACTGCGGGTTGGCCGTTATCGGAACAAGATAAATTGGCTGAGTGATCGAAAACAGGCCTAGGGTTTGAAATATGGATACTACCGTGGATAAAACAGAGCTACCGTACCCCTCATTACTAATCGAAGATAGTGACATCGCCGTGGGGCCGAAAAGTGCCATTATTGTCACCCTCATCAGTGGTAAAAAACTAAAAGGCCGTCTGGTTGAGTTTCTACCCAACTCACCCACCATGGCGGTTGCTGGAAAAGGTGATGAAAAGCTGATTGTTCACCTAGGGTTGATCAAGACGCTAACCTTCCCAACCAAACGTAATAGAAAAACACGTCAACCTGCGCTTGATGAAACTCAGGGCATCGAAATGCCGCCCAGCAGCCAGCCCTTCAAGATTGTTTTTAATGATGGTAGTGAGGTGAAAGGGGAGACCTTGGGTTACCGCCCTGATCAGCACGGTTTGCACCTTTTCCCACTGGTTGATGAAAATCTTTTTATTCAAACATTCTATTCACACCGGGCGATAAAAAGTTACCAAGTGGGTGATTTCTTGGGTGAACTGCTGTTGAAGGATGGGCTGGTTACCGAGAGTGATTTGCAGCAGGCGGTCGAAACGCAATCGAGTGATCGCAAACAGCAGCTGGGTGATTATCTGGTCGGTAGCGCCATCGTTTCAAGCGAAGATTTGCAAAAAGCACTCCTGCGTCAACGCTCTATGCCCAACATGCGCCTAGGCGAAATCTTAGTTAGCGAAGGGTTGGTAAGTGATGCGCAAATTGATGAGGCGCTGGACGCTCAGAAGGTAGATCGTGGTCGCCCGCTGGGGGAGATTCTGGTCAGTCAGGGGGTGGTTGAACAAATTGATATTCAGCGCAGCCTGGCTAAAAAACTGGGTATCCCCTTTGTTAATCTGGCTGATTATCAAATACCCCCCGATGTGATTCAACGGCTGGATGAGGGGGTGGTGAGAGAGCTAGAGGTGATCCCCATCAGCATGTTTGAGGGGCGCTTGGTGATCGCCATGGAAAACCCGATGGATCGTGAGGCGATTGAGGTTATCCGCTTTAACTGTAACGTCACCGTTGAGGCGGTGATGGCGGATGTGGCAGGAATTAGAAAAGCGATCGATTTTTATTACTCGGCGGCGGCTGGGAGCGAATTTTCTGATCTTGAAATAGAGGATGATGGGCTGGATGATGACCTGCACAGCCAGGAGCTGGAGCAGAATTTATCGGATAACCTAGTGGTTAAAATGGTGAATAAAATTGTTATTGATGCCCATGCCCAAGGGGTTTCCGATATTCACATTGAGCCTTATCCAGGTAAAAACAAAACCATTATCCGTTTTCGAAAAGATGGCTCTCTGTTGGAGTATGTACAACTCCCCTCCCAATATAAAAACGCCCTGGTTGCCCGTATTAAAGTGATGGCGCTGCTGGATATTTCCGAAAAGCGCCACCCTCAGGATGGAAAAATTGATTTTAAAAAGTTTGGGCCATTAAAAATAGAGCTGCGGGTTGCCACCGTGCCAACAGCCGCTGGCCTAGAAGATGTGGTGATGCGTATTCTAGCGGCAGGGGACCCCATTCCGCTGGATAAACTGGGCGTTAGCGACCACAACCTAGTGCGACTCAAATCATTAATCGCCAAACCCTACGGAATGATCTTCGTTTGTGGCCCGACTGGGTCGGGTAAAACGACGACGTTGCACTCTATTCTCGGCCACATCAATGTCCCTGAGCGTAAGATTTGGACGGCTGAAGATCCGGTCGAAATTACTCAGGCCGGACTCCGGCAGGTGCAGATCAACCCAAAAGGTGGCCTCACCTTTGCCGATGCGATGCGCGCATTTCTGCGGGCAGACCCCGATGTAATTATGGTGGGTGAGATGCGTGATAAAGAGACCACCGGCATGGGTATCGAGGCTTCTTTGACCGGGCACTTGGTCTTTTCAACACTTCACACCAACAGTGCGACGGAGAGTATTGTGCGTCTGCTGGATATGGGGATGGATCCCTTTAACTTCTCCGATGCGCTACTGGGTGTTTTGGCACAGCGACTGGCTAAACGCCTCTGCTCGGAGTGCAAACAGGCCTATCACCCCGATGAATCTGAGTTGAACGGACTGCTGGATGAGTATTGTAGCGACCTACCCACTGAGGGTGATGAAGTACCGCAACCGAAAGTGCTGGCCGAATGGCAGGCGCAGTTTCTGGATAAAGAGGGGAAATTCACCCTCTATAAAGCGATTGGCTGTGATCACTGCAACGATACAGGGTACGCCGGGCGCTTGGGGCTGCATGAGTTGCTGGTAAGTAGTGATGATATTAAACGGGCTATTATCAGTAAAATGCCGATTGTTGACTTGACCCGCTTAGCGATGACAGAGGGGTTGCGCACACTGCTGCAGGATGGCATTGAAAAAGTGCTGCAAGGGACAACGGATATACACTGCATTCGTGCGGTGTGTAGCAAGTAGTGGAATTTTAGTATGATCAAGTGGCAGCAGGTTGATACTGTCATGCTGGATATGGATGGCACCTTGTTGGATCTCAACTTCGACAACACCTTTTGGCAGCAACAACTGCCAAAGTATTACGCAAAAAAACATCAGCTCAGTTTTGAAGCCGCGCGTCATGAGCTGATGACGCGCTATGCACAACATAAAGGCACGCTCCAGTGGTATTGCCTTGATTATTGGCGAAAAAACTTAGATATTGATTTGATGATGCTGAAAAAGCAAACCACCCACCTTATTAAAGTGCTACCCCATGCTATTGAGTTTATCGATCGGCTGCGCCAAGCGGGTAAACGGGTTTTATTGGTGACCAATGCACACCCGGATAATTTGGTGCTAAAAATGGAGGTGACACAGCTCCACCATCACTTTGATGAGATTGTCTGTTCCCACGATTACGGGTATTGCAAAGAGGAGCAGCGTTTTTGGTCCTCTTTTAAGCAGCAACACGGATTTGATGCCGCTCGCTCGTTGATGGTGGATGATAATCTACAGGTACTAGCTAGTGCGCAGAAGTATGGCATTGCGCAACTCTTGGCGGTGCGCAAACCGGATAGCTCTCGACCAGAAAATAGTGTTGTTGAATACCCTTCCGTAAGTGATTTTTCTGAAATTATACCCACCATTGGTTAACCGCAAGGTTTAAGCTGTAATGCAAAGATTTGAACAACTCAAGCAGTGGCTGAAAAAGAGCCTCAACGAAAATGATCTAGTGCTGGAGCCTGTTTCCGGTGATGCTAGCTTTAGGCGATATTTTCGTGTCACCGCCTCTGGTCAAAGTTATGTTGTGATGGATGCTCCACCGAGCCATGAAGAGATCACCCCATTCATCAGAGTAACTCGGCTGTTGGAACGGGCGGGTATTAATGTCCCTCAACTCTATGCGCAAGATATCGGGAATGGTTTTTTATTGCTGGGTGATTTGGGAAGAGAGGATTACCTCTCTGCGTTAAATGAACAGAGTGCGAATGCTCTGTACGGCGATGCTATTTCGACGCTGTTGACGCTGCAAAGCGCTTGCAGCAAGGATAAAACCCTGCCTGTTTATGATGAGGAGATGCTACAGAGTGAGATGATGCTTTTCTATGAGTGGTTTCTGGGTCAACACCTGAAGGTGGCGTTAAGCGGCACTGAATATGATGTATTGCAGCAGAGCTTTGCCTTGTTAATCACTAATGCCATGGCTCAGCCACAAGTCTGTGTGCATCGTGACTACCATTCTCGAAATCTAATGGTCTGCGGAGAGAGCAGCCCAGGCGTGCTGGATTACCAGGATGCTGTGATGGGGCCGGTCAGTTACGACCTCGTTTCACTGTTAAGAGACTGCTATATTGATTGGCCAGAAGCTCAAACATATGGCTGGGTAAATCAATATTATCAACGCGCTTTTGCCGCCGGTTTGCTTCTCTGTGATGAACCACAATTTATTGAATGGTTTGATTTGATGGGGATGCAGAGACACCTTAAAGCCATCGGTATTTTTGCTCGATTAAATTATCGGGATGGCAAGCCGAACTACCTTGAAGATATCCCACGAACCTTCAATTATCTGCTGAAAATGGCTGAAAAATACCCGCAGTTTTCTGAGATGGCCAGCGTGCTTAAATCACGATCAGTCAATAGCCACGTTTCGAAAAAGGCGGGTTGATGCGGGCCATGATACTGGCAGCAGGCCGTGGTGAGCGTATGCGCCCGCTAACCGATGCCACACCCAAGCCACTATTAAAAGTTCAAGAAAAGCCGCTATTGGTTCACCACTTGATTGCATTAAAGCATGCCGGTGTAAGTCAAGTAGTGATTAATCATGCCTGGCTGGGTGAACAGATTGAGGCGTTAATTGGTGATGGGGCGGAGTATGGTCTACAGGTGAAATATTCGCCAGAGCCTGCCGGTGGACTGGAGACTGCGGGCGGTATTTTTCACGCCTTGCCACTTTTGGGGGGTGAGCCGTTTATAGTGGTTAATGGTGATGTTTGGTGTGACTACCCTTTTAAAACGTTGCCATCACAGCTTCAGGGTGTTGCTCACTTGGTCATGGTAGACAACCCGCCTCAACACCCTGAGGGTGACTTTTCGCTCCATCAACAGCAACTCGCCCTCTCCTCTGATAATGCATTAACGTATTCCGGAATCGCCGTGTTTCACCCCGATTTCTTTGCAAAATGTCAGGCTGGCCGTTACCCTCTAGCTCCTTTGCTGAGAGAGCAGATAGCACAACAAAAGGTAAGCGGGGAGTACTACCCAGGCTCGTGGTGCGATGTGGGCACTCCTGAGCGCCTTTGCAAACTGAACTTACAACTGATTAAATAAGATTTACGTTGCACCCAGATCCTGCAAGCACGATCACTTGCAGGATCTAGGTCGCACCTTAAAATGGATGGGCTATATGATTCGGGTAATGATCGTTGATGATCATGGATTAGTCAGGGCGGGGCTGGCACGCGTGCTGGATGATGCCCCTGATATTGAGGTGGTTGCCGAGGCAAACTGTGGTGAAGTTGCGCTGAGTTCCGCCGTGCAGGCGCACCCTGATGTGGTTTTGATGGATATCAACATGCCGGGTATCGGCGGTATGGAGGCGACCACAAAATTACTCCAAATACAGCCAAACCTGAAAATTATTATTGTGACGGTGCATGCCGATGGCCCCTTTCCCAATAAGCTGCTGCAAGCGGGTGCAGTGGGTTACCTTACTAAAGGGTGCGCCTGTGAAGAGATGATTCAAGCGATTCGCACCGTCTTTGAGGGGCGACCCTATGTCGCCCGCTGTGTGGCACAAAATATTGCACTTTCACATAAAAAACAAACCGAGGTCTCTCCTTTTGAGTTGTTGTCACAACGTGAATTGCAGGTTGTGATGATGTTGACCCAGGGGCTGAGTGGGCAGGATATCTCTGATCGGCTCAGCCTTAGCCCTAAAACTGTCAGTACCTATCGGTGTCGAGTCTATGAAAAGCTAAAAATAGGCAGTGATGTGGAGCTGATGCAGTTGGCACTAGAGCATAATTTGCTGGAGGAGGAGTAGCCTCTCCTCAGCTTCTATTTCAGTGATATATGGCCTGCAAGCATTTGCCATTTCATGTAAACTTCGTTAATCGAAATAGCTATCAAGGGGTAGGGTTATGGTGTACCTGAAAAATAGTGGATTGGTTTTTCTATTTGTATTGCTCAGTGGCTGTTCTGGAATGACACCTGATCAGGTAGTGAGCGAGATCTATGGTGATTCGGGTGAAGATGGTCAACTCTATCAAAAGCTGTCTAAACTACAGTTTCAATTAGATGCTCTGACACAGCAAGCTCACTGTAGCTCAGATTTTGAGTGCCAGACAATCGGTGTCGGTACCAAGCCTTGCGGGGGCGCTCGCTACTATTTTGCTTACTCGATTACATCTTCAGATGTGACCCAAATCACCAGTGTGGCGCGGGAGTATGATATTACAGACAATAAACTTGATCACCGGCTTGAGCGAGTTGATAAGTGTGCAATTGGCGTTGACCCAGGAGCCAGTTGTCGTAATTTGATCTGTACCTTGAACTATTAACCCATTTCATTGGGTGGGCACTTTCTACTAGCGTATACCCCAGCGCTCACGCAGTGCTTTGAATACTTTGTTGGGGTAGCGAAAGCTGCCCAAGCTTCCATTGTAGCGCGCCAGGGCACGGCTGAGCTGCCCCTTCTCTCGATCAAGGTAGTGCCGAAGAATGGTGCAGCCGAAACGAAGATTGGTGGATATATCAAACAGGTTATCATCCGGTCGTTCCAGCTCATCTAACCAGAACGGCATAATCTGCATCAAGCCTCGGGCACCCGCAGATGAGATCGCCCAGCGATTAAAGTTACTCTCCACCTCAATGACCGCTAACACCAACTCGGGCTGTAATCCGGCAATTTTTGCTTCTTGATGAATCATCTTCAGGAGACTGATGCGCTTTTCATGGTCAGGAATGCGCCGGGCAAGGCGGGATGACATATCGTGCAGCCACACTTCCGCGTCAAATCGATCATCAAAGCTGTGAACATCAGAGACCGCTTTACTCAATAACTCAAGCAGTTCAGGTTCGGGGTAGTCTGTTTTTGCATGGAGCTGAGTTGAAAACATCAGCAGTAATAGAGCACCGCTCGCTATGTTGATCATCTGACGAACTTTGGGTGGCTTGTAGTACAACATAAAATTCTCGCACATCTGTTTGGCTACTCTACTGCTTTAAAAGCGGCTACTTTACCGAAAACTATAAATGAGTTGCTATCGGTATGGCAAAAATTCCTTCATCGCTTAGCCCGGTCGCCCATCGACGCGTGCCTTTAGCAGTATTGGCGTGTAGAACCCGATGAAAATGAGAAAGCTTAAGCACCATGCCGCCGCCGCAAGCCCCAGTGGCCAATGATAACTGAGTGGTAGCAGTGGCGCGAATACGCGAATCAAAGCGGCCAAGTTTATTAAGACAAAAGCGTAAACCAGTGCCGGATGGGGAAGTCGCATCTCACGGCCAGTGTGACCCACGGCCACGCGGGCCATCATCCCTAGGGAAAGAACCCCCAGTGCGCCTACAAAATAGGCGTGCAATGCCCAGGATAATGGCATGACACCGTACATGGCGAGTGCGTGCAGTGCAAAGCCAATAACCAGCCACAAATAACCCAGCCACAACACCCAAATTAATGGCTCGCGCCACAGCTGGTGGGTATACCACCCCAATAGACGAACCAGATGAACAGCCGCCGCAAACAGAGCCGCCAGGCTGATGAGTGTGGAGCTAGAAGAGAGTTGTGCGAAGATCAGCAATACCAACGTGGCTGGGCTGAGAAACTCAATAATTCGCCAACTCTTCCGCTTGAAACCCTGCGTGGCACGCTCGATAAAAAAGGGAACCACTCGCCCCGCCATGATAACCAGAATCCATAACATCAGCAGCGCGGCGATGGTGTTGTTGCGTTGAATGTCGGTCTCAATCATCCCCAGCATGGCCAAGTGAATGAATAGGTTGGCACCACCAATGAGTAACAGTAAGAGTGGAAATACCTGGTTGTTATGCTGGCGGCTACGCCAGATGGGGATGGCGATCAGCAGTGCGAGGAGTGGCGCAAATAGCAGGTCGAGTGTGGCGGTGATGAGTATGGGCAGCTCGAAGAGTGGCGCGATGCGCGCTGCTAGCCACAACAGAAACAGCATGGCCAGTGGTGTACCACTTGGTGTGGGTTGATTGGTCCAGTTTTTAACCGCAGTGAGCAGAAAGCCCGCAATCACCGCCATCACATAGCCAAATAACATTTCGTGGCGATGCCAAGCGATATTATCAGCGTAATAGGGTGAAATTAGCCACGCCTGCCCAAGCTGGCTGAGCCAGAAAGGGAAGATGATGAGTGCAAACACGCCAGCTGCCCAAAAAAAGGGCCTAAAACCGAGTGCAAAGGGAGTGTAACCGGTAATAGGGTCGTGGGGGCGTTCGATTTGCATGGTAGATAAATAACCTCAAAGTAGCCCGGCAGGCGCATAGTGATTGCTATTTCCACTATAGCATTTAATCAATATGAGATGTTTTGATGCAGGTCAATTTATTAGAGCTTAGAGCGCCCCTTATGCGAATTCAGGGAGGTTAAAAATCATGGGTAGTGGTTTGATTGGCGATCACGGTCACATGGGTGGTACCGATGTAGTTGAGTATTTCACTGCTGGTTGGAAGATCATTTGTAGCATCGCAGACAAAGCTGATGGTGTAGTCACCTTCCGGGAGAAATCCGAGGCCGTACTGGTAGGTGGTATCGGTGAGGAGCGAGGTTGTAATGGGTTCAACCCCCATATTATCAACATCATCTGGCTCGACATTTTGTCCGGAATAAGCGTATACCGCATAGCTTGTTCCGGTGCAACTCGCATCATTCATGGTAGTGCCACTCACAGTACCTTGGATGTGGCCACTGCGCTTAGTCATTATCTGTCGAAGCACGGGCTTTAAGGTGTAGTTTACATCGGGTAACTGCGGTGCGGTGATGGACTTTCTCAGGTCAAAGTCGATGGTGATATAGGTATCGCTGCTGTCAGAGATAGAGAAACTCCGGTTGAGTCGAAGACCACTTTCGCTGCCGCTGGGCATATAGAGTGAGTAGCTGCCACCGTTTGCTTCAATATAGGAGTCTTGGGTGTTCTCAAGTGCATTTACTTTAAGGCGCATCCAGCTATAGGTGCCTGCTTCGATGGGTTTGTTGTCTAATAGCAGCTCAAATTGACTCCCCTGTAGAGCCAGTAGGTTGATTTTTTTGGGTGCATCAAAATCGATGCTGAATTGGTTTGCTGATGCTGAGAGTGGCTTGAACTCAATGCCGCTAAATTCGATCCAGACAGCGCTAACATCATCCACCGCCGCATCGGTAATGGCGAGGGTGAGTCCACCATCATTTACGCTAAGGTCTGGGCCACTACCGCAGCTGATTAACAGGGCACCGGCCACTAGGTAGCCAACGGTTTTTGTTGTTACGAGCATCTTACCTATTCCTGTTTCATATACCCGCCACGTTAACATATATTTAACGCATCCAGTGAAGGGGTTTGCATCTCTGCCACTGCGGTATGTTAGAATCGGCGTTTTGCCCCGCTACATTAGAAGAATATAGAGGAGAGGGTGGTGTCACAACGATCAATCCATGGACAATGGTCCTCGCGCTGGATGTTTATGCTGGCGGCTACCGGTTCGGCGGTGGGTCTGGGTAATATCTGGAAGTTTCCCTACATCACAGGTGAGAATGGTGGTGGGGCTTTTGTGCTGGTCTACCTACTCTGTATTGCCGCGATTGGTATTCCCATTATGATGGCAGAAATCATGCTGGGTCGCCGTGGCCGGCAAAGCCCGGTTAATACCATGGCGCTGTTGGCAAAGGAGGCTGGCAGCCACAAACTATGGAAATATCTTGGCTGGATGGGGGTGATTGCCGGATTTTTAATTCTTTCGTATTACAGCGTGATTGCTGGCTGGGCAACAGCCTATGTATTTCGTGCTGCCAGCGGGGTTTTTGTCGGTCAGACCGCAGATGGTATTGGCAACCTGTTTAATGACTTGATCTCTGACCCGGAAAAACTGCTCGCATGGCACACTATTTTTATCGTTTCGACCATGTTAGTGGTGTCGCGTGGTGTCGCCCATGGCCTAGAAAAAGCGGTGCGCTTTTTAATGCCGTCGCTCTTCATACTGCTACTCATTATGGTGGGGTATGCGATTAATAGCGGTGCGTTTAGTGAGGCGGTTAATTTTCTGTTCACCCCTAACTTTGATGCGCTCACCGCTCAAGGGGTGTTGATTGCCATGGGTCACGCCTTTTTCACCTTAAGCCTAGGCATGGGCGCGATTATGGTTTATGGCGCTTATCTTGATAAAGAGACCTCGCTGGCACAAGCTTCCATCGGTATCGCCTTTGCGGATACCGCGGTTGCCTTGCTGGCAGGTCTGGCCATCTTTCCTATCGTTTTTGCCAGTGGCCTAGAGCCAGGTTCTGGCCCCGGTCTGATCTTCAATACCTTGCCCATCGCTTTTGGGCAGATGGTTGGTGGCACATTTTTTGGCACGCTATTTTTTGTTCTATTGGTTTTTGCCGCATGGAGCTCGGCGATCTCCCTGATTGAGCCACTGGTAGCCTGGTTGGTTGAGAAGCGAGGTATGACCCGTGTAAGTGCTTCTGTCTGGAGTGGCTTGGCGGTGTGGCTGGTGGGTATCGGCACGGTACTCTCATTCAATAACTGGGCGGACAACAAGATTTATGGCATGACCTTTTTTGAGTTGGTGGATTTCTTGACCTCAAACGTCATGTTGCCACTGGGTGGATTGTTAATCGCACTCTTTGCCGGTTGGGTGATGAAGCGGGAGCACGCCAAAGATGAGCTGGCCATCGGCTCCACACTGTGGTTTCAACTGTGGCTCTTCCTGGTACGTTTTGTCACACCGACTTGTGTGATTATTGTCTTTCTGAATGCCCTTGGCGTATTTGATTTGGCGGGGTAGTTGAGTGGCTTCAATCAGTCGTAATGCGTTGGTCCCTTACTCTGCCGCACAAATGTATCAACTGGTGGATGATATTGAGCACTATGATCAGTTTCTACCTTGGTGCGGTGGTACTACAGTCATCTCCCGTGATGAGGATGAGGTGCGAGCTCGCATCAGTATCTCTAAGGCGGGCTTCAACAAAAGCTTCGCTACCTGTAATCGCTTGCAGCGAAACAAGATGATTGAGATGAGGCTGCTAGAAGGCCCTTTTAAACACCTGGAGGGGTATTGGCGTTTTGATGTGCTGGCAGACGATGCCTGTAAAGTGACGCTCGACTTGCAGTTTGAGTTTTCCAGTAAAATTATTGGCGCAACCTTTGGCCCCATTTTTGGTCAGATTGCCAGCGGCATGATGGATGCCTTTATGAAAAGAGCGAAGCAGGTTTATGGAAAATAAGCAGTTGATCAATGTAGAGGTCGCCTATGCACTGGCAGATAAACAGACGCTGATTCCTCTGGCGTTGGAAGAGGGGAGTACAGCGCAGCAGGCAATCGACTCTTCGGGGGTCTTGTCGCAATATCCGGAGATCGATCTGGCTAAAAACCGTATTGGTATCTTCGGCAAACTGTGTAAGTTAAATACGGTTTTGCGAGAGAAAGACCGGGTGGAGATTTATCGCCCGCTGATTGCAGACCCCAAGGCGGTAAGAAAAAAACGCGCTCAAGAGGGGAAGGCAATGCGTAAAGGCACCAACTCTACGGCTACTTGATTGAACTACTCGATTTTCCCGCTGCGCTCTTTTGGCGGCGTGTAGCCACTCTTGTCGATAGCGCTCAATACCCCTTCCGCATCAAAATATAGTATCAAATGGCTGGTCTCGGTCTGCTTATCTTTTTCACGATAAGTGTAGGTGTAGTCCCAGCGATTAGCATGGAAAGGGTCTGTGATGGGGGGTGAGCCGAGCAGAAAACGAACCCGCTCCTGACTCATTCCCACATGCAGCTGTGCGAGCACTTCAGGGGTGATGACATTGCCTTGCTGAACATCCAATTTATGCAGGCTACAGCCCATTAACAGCGCCTGGCTAATGCAAATAATAATGAGAAGTTTTTTCATTGCTTGTGTAAGATAACCGGTTGTTGGCTGAGTTAAATAATTGAGCGAGCATCATACCCCAAGCGCCGGGCAATAGCACGCCACTCAATTTAGAGGTGCGATATGAGTAAAATTGATCTAAAAAAAATGGGTTTGAAAGTGACCCTGCCGCGCCTGAAAATACTTGCTATTCTTGAGGGTAATCAGGGTGAACACTTCAGCGCAGAGGATGTGTATAAGGCGCTGCTTGAAAGCGGTGAAGATGTTGGCTTAGCAACCGTTTATCGAGTGCTTACACAATTTGAGCAGGCGGATATACTTAATCGTCACCACTTTGGTGAAGGGCATTCAGTATTTGAGCTGAACCAGGGCGAGCATCATGACCATATTCTTTGTGTAAAGTGTGGTGAGGTGAATGAGTTTTCAGATGATGTTATTGAAGCACGACAAGAAGCCATTGCTAAAAAAATGGGTTTCGAAATAACCCACCACAGCCTTTATCTTTATGGAATCTGTCCTGAATGCCAGAAGAAAAAATAGATCGAGAATTATTTAGCTATCGAGTTGATGGGTGAAAAGCTATGAGTGATGTTTTACATATTGTTTGTCCGCACTGTCATGCGACTAATCGGATTCCAGTGAGTCGCGTAGGTGATAGCCCTCAGTGTGGAAAATGCCATCAAGCACTTTTTAGTGGCCGCTCTGTGGCATTGAGTGCGGCAACATTTGCGACCCATGTCGGGCGTAATGATATTCCGGTGCTGGTGGATTTTTGGGCTCCCTGGTGCGGCCCTTGCAAATCGATGGCCCCAGCTTTTGAGCAGGCAGCGGGGCAGTTGGAACCCCAAGTACGCTTGGCCAAAGTGGATACGGAAGCTGAGCAGCTTCTCGCTACTCAGTATGGCATTCGCAGTATTCCCACCCTGGTGCTGTTGAAGGGTGGAAAAGAGATTGCCCGCCAGCCGGGTGCCATGAGTGCCGGTGATATCGTCGGCTGGGTGCGTTCGCATCTGCCGTGATTTGCGCTTGATATGCTAGTAGTGGGGCGGCGGACTCTCTTCGCTTTGTGCTGCAATATTGGATGATGCCAGGTTTTTGAGCATATGGCGTAGGGTGTGGGTTTCACGCAAGAGTGTGCTGATGGTCTGTGACTGTTCGGCGACAATATCATTTAACTGGTGTAATAGGTCATCCTGAAATGCCTGCTTAGTCTCTAACTCAATAATACGGTCTTCTAAGCCACTCTCCTCTCGAACCATTATTTTTCTCCCTTGCGGGTGATGCGCCAGCAGTTATGAATTTTTTGGTTGCGCTTGAAGTCTTCAGGAATGGTTTGAGCGCTGATGTCGACAATCTCCAATGTGGGGAGTGCATCATGATCCATTTTGAATTTACGATTGTTGTTTGAAAATATCAGAGTGCCGTCATCACTCAATAATTGGCTTACTTCATTGAGCAGTGCCGCGTGGTCACGCAGCACATCGAAGGTCTGCTCCATGCGCTTTGAGTTGGAAAATGAGGGGGGGTCGAGAAAAATCAGGTCATATTGAGTGCCTTGTTTTAGCGCCTGCTTGATCCACTCAAGGCAGTCAGCCTTGAGCAGGTGGTGCTCTGTTCCGGTGAAGCCATTCAGCTCCATATTGCGTTGCGCCCATGTGATGTAGGTGTTGGACATGTCAATGGTGCGTGTTTCGCGGGCACCACCAGCCGCCGCATATAAGGTGGCGACACCGGTGTAGGCAAACAGGTTAAGAAAGCGTTTTCCTCTGCTCATTTCACCGATCATGCGGCGAGTGAGGCGGTGATCAAGAAAAAGCCCGCTATCCAGGTAGTCGCTTAGATTGACTAGGCACTTGATCGGCCCTTCGCTGACCGTGTGGAACTGCTCTTTCTGATCATAGCGTTCATACTGGCTGCTCCCTTTCTGTTTACGGCGCTGCTTGAGAAAGAGCTGGGAGTTATTGATTTCGAGCACCTCTTTAATGCTGTGCAGCGCATCCCGCAGGCGTTGTGCGGCTTTGGCCGGATCGATGGTGGCGGGTGCTTGATACTCCTGAACATTTACCCAAAGTTTATCGCCTTGGTAGAGGTCGATGGCGAGTGCATATTCTGGCAGGTCGGCATCGTAGAGCCGATAGCAGCTAATCTCTTCGCGGCGCAGCCAGTTTGCCAAACGTCGGCGGTTCTTTTTTAAACGGTTAGCCAGCATCGGTGCGCCTTCACTTTCACCATCCAAAGCTTTGCTTAACTCACTCTTTCTCGCGCCATAGCAGAGCAACACACACTGTAGAGTACCGTTAAAAAGCGTCTGTTTTGTCTCAGGATAGAGCCCGGTATAGCTGGCCATTTTGGGCAGGCCGGTAAAGATGGCGCTATGCCAGTCTGAGAAGGCTTTGTTGAGGGTGCTACCCAGCTGGCGATAGAGCTGGGAAAGATCTTTATTGCCGCCTAGGCGCTCACCGTAAGGGGGGTTGGCGACTACCAGGCCGGGAGGCAGCTCTGCCGGTGTTGCTTGGGTGATGTCTGCGGCCGCGATGCTGATTTGGTCCTGGAGTCCGGCACGTTCGATATTGGCTCGCGCAATGCTGATCATTTTTCCATCAATATCAAAGCCTTGAATGGCGGGTAGTTTGGCAAGGCCCCGATCACGGCGTTGCTCTGCCTCCATAAGCAATGAGGCCCATAAAATAGGGTCGTGCTGTTTCCAGAATGTGAAGCCGAAGTGGCTGCGTAGCAGGCCGGGTGCAATATCAGCCGCCATCATAGCGCCCTCTATTAAGAGAGTGGCGGAGCCGCACATCGGGTCTACCAGTGAGCCACCTTTTTCTGCAATGGCAGGCCAGCCCGCCGAGAGAAGAATGGCCGCGGCCAAGTTCTCTTTAAGTGGAGCACCCCCACCCTCTAAGCGGTAGCCGCGACGGTGCAGGCTGTCACCGGAGAGGTCGATGCTGAGGCGGCAGATGTTTTTTGCCAGATAACAGTTGATGCGCAGGTCAGGGTATTCGGTATCAACTGAGGGGCGTAAATCATACTTGTCACGGAATTGATCAACGACCGCATCTTTTACTTTAAGTGCGGCATAGTGGCTATGGTTGATCTTGGAGCGACTAATATTGAAATCGACCGCCAGGGTGCCTTCGGGTGACATCTGTTTAGACCAGTCGGTTCGCTGTATCCCATCGTAAAGCGCTTCGGGTGTTTTGGCTTCGAAGCTGGGGAGCGAGAGCAGAACACGGTTGGCAACGCGGGACCAGAGGCAGAGTTTGTAAGCCGTCTCGAGGGTGCCAGTGAACTCAACACCTGCCCGAACCGGATTCATATGGAAGCCACCTAGCTGTTTGATCTCATCGGCGAGTAGTTGCTCCATCCCCTTGGGTGTGGATGCAAACAGTTTCAGATCTTCTGGCATAATGATGGTCCGGTCAAAAGGGGGATTTTAGCACGCAAACATGCGACCTACAGCAAGTTTAACTCCGCTGAGGATGCCGTGAAATATCACAGAGCCGCCCCTTTTGTGTGAAAACAGCTCGATGTAAGGTGAAATGTAAGCGCACGGTATCGTTGCAAAACAGCTTGCTTTAGGGGTTTCTGATTAACTCTGGATGAATTTAGACTGAGGGCGACTTCAGCCAGCATAAAGCACTCATGGCTTGACCGGAGCCTCCCCTAGGGCGGTTTTATCGACAGAGCGGCATCGGTTCTGCCAGGTGTTTTTAAACGGTTGACAACAATAATCCCAGCTATATAATACGCAGCAAATCAGGCGGGAATAGCTCAGTTGGTAGAGCACGACCTTGCCAAGGTCGGGGTCGCGAGTTCGAATCTCGTTTCCCGCTCCATTTTTTTGTCTTTGAGTATTATATAGCGTAACTGCGGACTTAAAGAGATGTTTCACATAGTTTACGGCTGGGTAGCAAAGTGGTTATGCTGCGGATTGCAAATCCGCCGACGGCGGTTCGATTCCGCCCTCAGCCTCCATTTTATCCCCTTATAAATGACCTTACTGATTAATCAATGCCCCTCTGCCCGGGTGGCGAAATTGGTAGACGCAAGGGACTTAAAATCCCTCGGTGGAAACACCGTGCCGGTTCGATTCCGGCCCCGGGCACCAATTTTCAGTTACTGTTCTCAGCTATTTCAAGCAGAACAGTCAATACTCCTACCGCAATATCTTGGTCACCTCGCTCCACTGAGGAAGCCCTGAGCCAACCATGAATGTTTTTTGCTGGCTGAAATTGCCCTCATTTATCCGAAAAATTTCACCCATAGAATAACTATTGCTGCGCATTTTGGCGCAAATAAAAATAATATCCGCTTACCCTAAATCTAATCAGACTCATTTATAGATTCCTTGATAACATGATGGTATGGAGCCGTTATTCGTCTATCCATTCATGCAACGATTTTTGTAAGCGGGGAGTTTGTTGGTGGTTGAGTCTGTGGTGTGGGGTGCGTTATTTCTGGCGTTAATTACCGGTGCGATGCTGGGTGCTTGGTTGGTGTGGCGCAAGATGAGCGTGGCGGCTAAGCAGCAGCAGTCGGACGCGTCACAACAGCAGTCTGCTCGATTGGCTGAGGTGCAGGGTGAGCTTCAGCAGCGGCAGACTGCGTGGGCGGTGGCTGATGAGCGGGTTGTCAGCATGGAGAAACAGTTGCAGCAGGAGCTGGAAGAGCGGCGTTTGTCTCAGCAGCAGTTGCACGAGGTGCGAGAGGCGTTGAGTGAGGCGCGCCAGCAGTTGGAAGGTGCGCGTCGTGCCGAGCAGGCGTTGGTTGAACAGTCTCAGCAACTTAAGCAGCAACAGCTTGAGCTGCGCCAGCAACTGGATGAGATGCAGCAGCATAACAGCACACTGCGGGCTGAAAATACCGAGTTGCATACTCGCCAGCAGGAGAAAGAGCTCCATTATGCCTCACAGGTTGCACAGTTTGAGCAGCAGAAGCTTGAGCTTAGTCGCGAGTTTGAAAACCTGGCCAATCGTATTTTTGAGGCTAAAGGGAAGTCATTCTCTGAGAACAGTCGGCAATCGTTGGATGATCTGCTTAAGCCATTTCGTCAACAGATTGTCGATTTTCGACAAAAAATAGAAGAGATTCATCATAAAGAGACCGAGCAGCAAGCGCAGTTGCGTAGTGAGCTGGGTTATCTAAAAGAGCTTAACAAGCAGATTACCGAGGAGGCTCATCAGCTGGCGACGGCACTTAAGGGGCAAAAGAAGAGCCAAGGGAATTGGGGTGAGTTGATTCTGGAGAATGTGCTGGATCGCTCTGGCTTGGTGATTGATAAAGATTATAAACGTGAGGTGAGCTTTAATACGGAAAGTGGCCGACAGCGCCCGGATGTTATTGTCTACTTGCCTGAAGATAAACATTTGATTGTTGATGCAAAAGTTTCATTGAACGCCTACACCCGCTATGTAAATAGTGAGAGTGAGGTTGAATCTCAGCAGGCGATGAAGGAGCATGTTGCAGCTATTTCTGATCGCATTAAAGAGCTATCTGACCGCCACTATTTTGAGCTGCCGGGTTTGAACTCGCCGGAAATGGTGTTTATGTTTATTCCAATTGAGTCCGCTTTTGTTGAGGCGCTGCGAGCGGATGAGACTCTATTCCAGAAAGCGCTAGAGCAGAATGTGCTGGTGGCCACGCCGACCACGCTGCTGACCAGTTTGAATATTGTTCGTCAGCTGTGGCGCTTTGAGGATCAAAACCGTCACACGGCTGAGTTGGCTGAGAAGGCGGGCAGAATGTACGACAAGTTCAATACCTTTTTGGGTTCGATGGAGAAGGTGGGGCGCTCGCTGGATAGTGCTAAAGATAGTTATGAGAAGGCGTTCGGCCAGCTCTACAGTGGTCGAGGTAACCTGATTAAGCAGGCTAACGACTTTAAGAAGTTGGGTGTCTCTGTTAAGGCCGAGTTGCCGGCGCTGTTGGTGGAGCGTGCAGAACTTGAGTTGGATCATTCGGCTGTTGATGTTGCGGATGAGACCGAAAAAAAAATATAGCGTAATGGTTTCCGTAGCCGTACCTGCTGGCTTTTCTCTGGCATAATACCCCGCATCTTCTTCCTATAAAATACAGACAGCATGACAACAGAGAGTTATCAGCGCCGCTTTGGTGGTGTGCAGCGGCTATATGGTGACGCGGGGCTTGAGATTCTCTCTCAGGCGCGTTTTTGTGTGGTTGGTATTGGAGGTGTTGGCTCTTGGGTTGCGGAGGCTTTGGCGCGGAGCGGAGTCGGTAGTATGACGCTGATCGATTTTGATGAGATATGCGAAACCAATATTAACCGCCAACTGCCCGCATTGAGTAATACCCTCAATCAAAAAAAATGCCAGGTGATGGCGGAGCGAATTGCCCTCATCAATGCGGATTGTCAGCTTGAGGTGATTGATGACTTTATCACCTTAAAGACATATCAAACATATCTTGATGGTGATTTTGACTATGTGATTGATGCGATTGATAGCATTAAATTTAAAGCGCTGATGATCAACTATTGTAAGCGTAATAAAATCCCGATTATTGTGACCGGTGGTGCGGGTGGTATGACCGATCCGACCCAAATTCAGGTGCAGGATCTGAGCCGTACCTTTAACGATCCGTTGATTGCCAAGGTGCGCTCACAATTGCGAAAAGAGTTCGGTTTTAGCAAAAACAGTAAGCGTAAATTTGGCATTGATTGTGTTTTTTCATCCCAACAGCCGGTCTATCCAAAAAAAGATGGTACGGTGGGCTATGAAAAACCGGGTATTCACGGGGTCTCACTGGATTGCCGTTTTGGTTACGGAGCGGCCAGTTTTATCACTGCCAGTTTTGGTTTTATGGCCGCAGGCCATGCGATAAATCGATTGATTAAGAGAAAATCTCTGTAAACATAAGGAGGCTCTGATTAAGTCTGGATGAATTTAGGCTGAGAGGAAATTGTTCTCATTTATTCCGAAATGCGCAGCAATAGTCGCTCTATTGGTGTGGTTTTCGGGATAAATGAGGGCGATTTCAGCCAGCATAAAACATTCATGACTTGATCAGAGCTTCCATAAGCAGCTTTAAGGAGTGGTGAAATGTATTTTGTATTACTGGTGGTGCTGTTAAGTGCTCTCCTGGGTGGCTGTAGTCGTGAGGCGGGTGATGCCATGACGACGATTAATTTAGAAGATCGAGCTCAGGGTAAGGTTAAGTCGATCATTATTCGTGGGGGCTGTTTTGGCTGTCATGATGTTAATGAACACCGTTTTGGCCCTGCGTGGAGTGCGGTGAACGAGCGTTATAAAGATGACCCTGAGGCGGCTCAAAAACTATTTGAAAGTGTGAAGTATGGTAGTGGTGGAAAGTGGACTGCGGTGTCTGCTAGTGCGGTAATGCCGCCGAATGAGAGCAAGGTGAATGATACGGAAATAGCCGCCGTAGTTGAGTATATTCTTTCGCTATAAATTTTTAGTGCAACGGAGCTGCTTTCTGGCTGAACTCAACTTAAAGGCGAGGGTTGTATGGGGTATCCGTGGCGATTACTGATTGTTGTGTTAACAGTGTCGGGGTGTGTGGCGGACTCGGAGCGGGGGCGCTCACAGCAAGTCTCTGAAATCGAAAAGCGGATGGTCAAGCAGGATGTCGATAAGGGTGTTGTGGCGGAGCGGTTGCTACAGGAAGCCAATAATGCCCGAATGGTGGGGGATACCTATCTGGCGATTGATTACACAAAACGGGCTAAGTATTATACCCCGGAAAGCCCAGTGATCTGGTTTCAGCTAGCACAGCTTTACCTACAGCAGGGGCGCTACAAAGAGGCTGAGGCGAGTGCGCTGAGAACGATCCGCTACTCTAATAATAGCACTCAGATACAGGCTAAAGGGTGGCGTTTGATTGAGCAGTCACGGCTGTTATTAGGGCGCGAGGATCGTGCTCAATATGCCGGAACTCGTGCCGCCGAGCTTGAGCGCGAACAAGTTTTCTTTAAAGATTGAAAAGGTTTCCATCTTTTTTTAAATTGGTTTATAAGACTCTAGTACATCAACCCGCCTATATAATAGGGTTGATGTACTAATTACCTATACATTTTATTTGTGAGAAATATCCGGTGGGTATCTACGCGGTTGATAAATTAATGAAAGAGGCTCGTACCTTGGCGGCGCAATACCGCAAGGCGACGGGTAAGCCGCTAGGAATTAGCAGTGAAATTGCGGAGTATGATGCGGCGCGTTTACTGAATCTTGAGCTCTGTACCGACCGCTCTGCCGGGTTTGATGCCATTGGTGCGGGTGAGCGGGAAGGGCGGCGTGTTCAAATTAAGGGGCGCGCTATTTTCGATGAGCGCAAATCGGGCCATCGTATTGGTCAATTGAAGTGTGACAAATCGTGGGATAGCGTAGTACTGGTGATTATGAACTCGGAGTATGAACCCGTCGAGATCTATGAGGCCAGTCGTGATGTTATCGATGAGGCGATGGCGGCTAGCCAGAGCAAACGGGCTAACCGTGGTGCGATGACGGTGGCAAAATTCAAAGTGATCAGTGAGCTGGTCTGGTGTGTTGAAACGGGTGCGATTACGGATGAGGTTCGGGATAGTCACGGTGATGAATAAGATGTTGAGTTTCAGGGCTGATTGCTGAAAATACCATGCAGAATTGTACTGACATACTGGGCCATGATGGCCCTTTTTCACACCACCTGACAGGCTTTGCACCACGTCTGCAGCAGCAAGAGATGGCTGAGCAGGTTGAGAAGGCGATTAGTGATCGCTCGATTTTGGTGGCCGAGGCGGGTACCGGTACGGGCAAAACTTTTGCCTATCTAGTGCCGGCACTGCTTTCATCAGAAAAAGTTATTGTCTCAACCGGTACCAAAAACCTTCAGGATCAACTCTTTTATCGTGACCTTCCCCTAGTACGCAAAGCGTTACAGCAGCCAGGTAAGGTGGCTCTATTGAAGGGGCGATCTAACTATCTTTGTCACTACCGGCTTGATCTGTATCGGAATAGTCCTCGCGTTCAAAATCCGGCACTGCACAAAACATTAATCAAAATAAAGCGTTGGAGCGAAGTCACTAAAAGTGGTGATACCGGTGAGCTGACCGATGTGGCGGAAGATTCGCCACTCTGGCCGTTTGTCACTTCGACGGCGGATAACTGTCTGGGTCAGGAGTGTCCTAGTATTGCTGATTGCTGTGTGATGAAGGCACGACGTAAAGCACAAGAAGCTGATTTGGTGGTGGTTAATCATCATCTATTTTTTGCCGACCTTTCACTGAAGGAGGAGGGGATTGCCGAGTTGTTGCCAGGGGCCAATGCGGTAATCTTTGACGAAGCACACCAACTCCCTGAAGTGGCCAGTAATTTTTTTGGCCAAGCCTACAGCAGTAATCAACTGCTGGAGCTGGTGAGTGATATCCAGGCTGCCATTGTGGATGAGGCGGTGGATATGCAGCTGCTCGGTAAACTGGCTGATCGGCTGGAGTACACGGCAAAACTGTTTCGACGGGTGATGCCCGATAACAGTAACCGCATCACCTGGAAAGTGTGCAGGCAGATCGATGGCGTGGATGCCGCTCTGAAAGAGATGGGCGAAACACTGGGTGAACTACTGGAACAGCTGGAGGTGGGTGCTGAGCGGGGCAAAGTGTTAGCGAACTGTTTTGAACGCTGTGGTGAGTTGTATGAGCGTTTCCAGAAGTTAACCGGGGAGACACCTGAAGGTTTTATCCACTGGGTTGGCGTGTTCAATCGCTCGGTGGTGGTTAACCTGACCCCCATGGATATTGCTGATATTTTCAGGGAATATATGAAATCACGCCCCTGCGGTTGGATTTTCACATCCGCTACGCTCACGGTTGCTAACAGCTTTGAGCATATTTGCAGAACCTTGGGTATCGATGATGCGGTCTCCCATAGCTGGGATAGCCCATTTGATTACATGAACCAGTCGGTTCTCTATATCCCTACAGGTCTGCCAGAGCCCTCAAGTAGTGAATATGGTGCAGAAGTGGTGGCGCAGGCGTTGCCGGTGTTACGGGCGAGTGAAGGGCGTGCATTTATGCTGTTTACCAGCCACCGTGCCCTTCAGGAGGCGGCGGGGTTGCTTGAGGATGAGTTGGATTACCCGCTGTTTATTCAAGGCAGTATGCCGCGTTCACAGCTACTGGCCAAGTTTCGAAAAACCGCCAATGCTATTTTGCTGGGCACCAGCAGTTTTTGGGAGGGGGTGGATGTGCGTGGCGAGGCGCTCTCTTGTGTGATTATCGATAAGCTGCCCTTTGCTTCACCGGGTGATCCACTGTTGCAGGCACGTATTGATGCGATTCGTGAACGTGGAGGTAACTCTTTTCGTGACTATCAACTTCCCCAGGCGGTGATCGCACTGAAGCAAGGGGTGGGGCGGCTGATTCGCGATGTCAATGATCGCGGAGTATTAATGATTTGTGATCCCCGTACGCTGAATAAATCCTATGGCAGAATATTTATCGACTCTCTTCCCCGTATGAAACGTACCCGTAACTTAAAGCGTGTGGAGCAGTTCTTTGAGGAACCCCTAAAAGAGCCGATAGTAGATTCAAGCGTAGATTCAAGCGCTCAGTGAACTCTCAGCCAATAGAAGGTCTTATATGAGTTGCCATAAAATACTCGCCATTGAAACATCGACGGCGGCTTGCTCTGCCGCATTACAGATCGGAAATGAGGTGATTGGGGAGTTTGAAATTGCTCCGCGACAACACTCTGAATTGATCATTTCGATGGTAGACAAGTTGCTTGTTGAGTCGGGATTTTCATTGCGTCAGCTAGATAGCATCGCTTTTTCCCGTGGGCCGGGCGCCTTTACGGGGTTGCGTATTGCTGCGGGTGTGGTGCAGGGGCTTGCGTTTGCAAGTGACTTGCCGGTTACGCCCGTTTCAACGCTGGCGGCGATGGCTCACGGGGCCTTTCGCGACTACGGCACACAACGGGTGCTGGTGGCCAATGATGCGAGCATGAAAGAGGTCTATTTTGGTGCGTATTATATTCCTGAGCTTGGCCAAGCAAATTTATTAGACGAAGAGCGCGTGATATCCATGGCAGATATCTCCTCGCTGGATGAGGGCGAGTGGCTGGCACTGGGCAATGGTTGGCAGCGTTATGCCGATCAAATACCTGCAGCAGTGGCTGATCAGGTGCATAAGAGGGTGATCGAATACTACCCCGATGCAAAAGAGGTGGTAAGCCTAGCACAAGCCCTTTTTTCCAAGGGTGAGTATGTAGCGGCTGAAGAGGCGATTCCCATCTATTTACGTGACAAGGTTGTGGGTTAAGGAAGCTCTGAACAAGTCATGAATGTTTTATGCTGGCTGAAATTGCCTACATTTATCCAGACTTAATTAGAGACTTCTTAATGGGCCGAGTAAAGTGGTGATAACGGATGTTTAAAAGAGAGTGGCCCTTGAAACAGTTGATAACAGTTTTAATGCTTGGCGGATTGTTGATGCTGGTGGGATGTTCGAGTATTCCGGACCATCGTTCAGATGCTGCGCGTTACTCTGCCCCCATCTCTGAGTTGGATGTTTATAGTCTGATGACCACTCGTCAGGCTGGGCGTATTAATTTCAGTGGCAAAAATCTTACACGCCTGACCATGAATAATGCCGATTTTTCCGGTGTGAAGTTTGTTGAGTCGTACCTCGGTTTTACCGAGCTACGCCGCACCAAGTTGGAGAATGCCGATTTTTCAGGTGCTAATTTGCACCATGTGGATCTTCGGGGGGCTAATTTGCGTTATGCCTCGTTGCGCGATGCCATGCTGCGTTATGCGGATCTCAGTGGTGCTGATTTAACCGGTGCTGATTTGACCGGTGCGGATCTGCGCGGCGCAAAACTGAATAGGACAATTTTTGATGGAACCATTTTGGTTGAAACTGATTTTATCGATGCAGAGATTCATCGTGCAAAATTTAGTAATGTAGAGTTTCGCTATACTCGCTTTAAAAATGCGTCACTGGATTACTCTGTCTTTAAGGAGGTCATTTTCAATGATGGAATTTATGTTGGTGCATCTATGGTGAGTGTGGTGATGCGTAAAGCTAATCTATTTCTTATCGAGATGGAAAATGTTGATTTCACTCGGGCTAACTTTCGCGGAGCAAGTTTTGAGAGAGCTAAATTCACTAAGGTTAAATTTGACCGGGCTGATTTGAGTCATGCCTATCTGCATGCAACTACATTTAAAGATAACTCCATGCGGGGTGTGAATCTTCGCCATAGCAGGGCCATCTCTTCCAATTTTACAGGTAGTAATTTGGAGGGTGCTAATCTTTATAGAATGGATGCTACAAGGGCAAATTTTGTCTGGACAAATTTGAATAATGTGAAGGCCTCCGAGGCTAATTTTGAGTCGGCAAATATGAATAACGCCAGTATGCGTAACAGTGACTTTCGCCGTGCAAGATTCGTGGGTTCTAACCTGATCTCCTCCTCTTTTGCATATAGTGACTTGAGTGAGGCTGATTTTCTGAAGTCTGATATTCGTGGTGTTGACTTTACCGGGGCAAAACTTTTTCGGGTAAAAAACCTTGATGATGTGAATGGCTTAAAGAAAACAAGAAACCTTGATCCTTCCACTATTTTGTAATGTCGCTATAATCAATGGATGCGTATTGGCGATAATAATTCCTCTTTTTATGGCTTAGGCCATCAGACTCCTGCCGTTACCAAGCCAGCGGTTGCCGAATTACCCCAAAAACCTACAGCATCACCTCCTGTGCCAGTGTCACCCATTGATGAGGCAAAAAAACAGCAGCTGTTACAGCGTTACCTGCAGACGGAGAGAGTGGATGATGGGGTGCTCAGCTCAAGCTACTCGCAACAGCGAGCAGTGGAGAGGTATAGCCAGCAGGCGCAACAAGATGAGTTGCAGCAGCTGCAGGCTGTGCTGGGTATCGATGAATATGCTTAGGCCGAACTCGGCCAGCTGCCTAAATGGACGCAGGCAAGGGGCGATAGCAGATAGCAGGACGCGGTAGTTTTGATCCCACCAGAGTTGCGCAATCCTTGCGCAAATTTACGAAGTATCCAGATTAAAAGCGAAAGCCCAGTTTGGCGCTGTAGCTGCTGTAACCGCCAGTTTTGTCTGATTCAACGGCAATGTTCAATAGCCCCAAGTTGATATTAATACCCGCGTAGAGCTTACTTTGCGAGAAGTCGACACTGTCCAGTGCTGTCGAGTCAATATCACTGCTGGTCCAGACTCGCCCGATGCCTGCGTAGGGGGTTAGCATCAAAAAGCCTTTTGATATGGAAAGGTCAAGGCTGCGAGTGCTCATTTCGTAGTTATCGACTCCGGTCAGGGAGGTGCCCGCAAGGCGTATGCCCACAGCGGGTGTTACGGTGCCACCATCCAAGATTGCATAACGTAGCTCATAGCCTGTTAGTTGGATATTGGTGCTGGGGATTGCGCTGATAAAGGCACCCACATCAATGCCGAAGGGTAGGCCGACATGGGCGTGTAATTTTGGAATGATAATGGCGCTGGGCGCATCATTACCGAAAGCGTCGTTGAAAACACTATCATTGTCTATTGTGGTGCTGCTCACCTCTAAGCCCACATCAAAACCAAAGGGTAGTAAACCGCTGGAGAGCGCCTCAGCGGGAGTGACGGCTTTATAACTCATCGCAGCACTTAAGTTTTCTGATAGCTCTTTAAACTCAGCTTGAACGGTCATTGAGTCCAAATTGAGGTCGGCGGCCATGGCGGAAGAGCTGGCGGCCAGTAGTGAAACGGCGCAAAGGTGACGAAGCTTCATAAATCTTCTCCTGAATATAGGCGGATAAACGGTTGATAAGGTACAGTCGCATATTAGCAGTTTGCCTAAAGTGCTGTCACTTTTCTGTGAGTGAGGCCACCATTCGATAAAAACTGTTAATGCGTCGAGGTGTTATAGCGCCCGAATCGGCGGCGACTTGAATGGCGCAACCGGGTTCCGCTTGATGACGGCAATTTCGGAAGCGACAGTTACCAATATAAGGCTTTAACTCTAAAAAGCCTTCCGCCACTTGCTCTTCGGTAATTTCCCACAAACCAAATTCACGTATGCCGGGTGAGTCGATTAGATCGCCGCCCTGTGGCAGGTGATAAAGGGTTGAGGCGGTTGTGGTATGGCGTCCTTTACCAGACCCCTCGGAGAGTGCACCGATACGAATTATCTGCTCGGGGAAAAGTATTTTAATCAGCGATGACTTGCCAACACCGGAGTGGCCAACAAAAATAGAGGTACGGTCTTTAAGTTGTTTTATCAGCTCATCCATACCATTTAAAATAACCGCGCTGGTATAGATGATTTGGTAGCCCAATTGATGGTAGATGGCCAATTGCTTCTCTATAATTGGACGGCTCTGTTCAGTGATTAAATCCGTTTTGTTGACCACAATGACCGGGGTGATGCCGGTGGCCTCAGCGGCCACCAGATAACGATCAATCAGCCCGGGGCTGATCTCTGGGTAGGTGGCGCAAGTGATCATTATCTGATCAATGTTTGCAGCAATTAGTTTTTTTCGGCCTTGAAAATCAGGGCGAGCCAGTAAACTATGGCGGGGCATTACTGCGCAGATTACCCCCGAGGTTTCATTTTCAGCCTGCCAGATGACACGATCGCCACACACCAGCTCACCTATGTTTTGGCGTAATTTACAGCGAACCATTTCGCCATCGGCTCCCTCCACATCCACCGTTTTGCCAAAACGGGTAACCACCAGCCCCTGCTGTTCTGTACCCAGTGAGACGTTTTCTATGTTTTCTTGTTTTGCCGCACGCTCAAGGCGTTTCTCTTGAATGCGCTGTGTGTGGCGGCGTTGATTGTGGGTGAGTTTACGCTTGCCCATTATTTGGCCGACTCTTTCAGGTGCTGGATGCGGATCGCAGCAGGTGGATGTGAGTAGTGAAACCCGGCGTAGAGTGGGTCTGGGGTCAGAGTGCTGGCGTTATCTTTGTAGAGTGCAACCAGCGCATCAATCAGATGTTTGGGTTCACACTGTTGTGCGGCAAAGGTATCTGCTTCAAATTCATGTTTGCGCATCATTAATGACGAAATGGGTGCCATAAAGAAGGTGAAGCTTGGCAGTACCAACATAAACAGCATTAATGCGGTATAGGTTGAGGGTGTTGAAACCCCCAGTCCGTGGAAAAACCACGGCTGTTGCATCAGCCAGCCCAGTAGGGCTAATCCGAGCAGGGAGGAGATCGCCATGGTAAAAAGTCGCTTTGTGACGTGGCGATGTTTGAAGTGGCCCAGTTCGTGTGCTAAAACGGCTTCAATTTGGTCGTGGTTAAGGCTTTTCAGTAGGGTATCGAAAAAGACGATACGCTTGCTGCCGCCTAGCCCGGTGAAGTAGGCGTTGCCGTGACTGGAGCGGGTGGAGCCATCCATCACAAAAATACCATCGCTTTGAAAACCGTTGCGTTCAAGTAGCTGTTCGATACGTTGGCGTAGCGCCGCATCTTCCAGTGGTGAAAATTTATTGAATAGGGGGGCGATGACCGCAGGGTAGAGCCACATCATTACCAGCGTAAAGAGCGACCAAACGGCCCAAGCATAGAGCCACCACAGGCTGCCCGCGTTATCCATCAGCCAAAGTATTACCCACAGCAGCGGTAACCCTAGTAGCAGCGACAGGAGTAACTGCTTGGCGAAATCAGATAAAAACAGCCTGGGGGTTGTGCGGTTGAAACCAAAGCGTTGCTCTATTTTAAAGGTTTGGTAGGCGTTACTGGGTAGGTCGATTATGGTCATTAATATTGAAGTGGCCAGTATGAAAATGACACCACTGATGATTTGATTCAGCCCCAGATGCTGTACCTGTTGGTCAAGAAACTCCAGCCCTCCGCCTAGCGTCCATGCAAATAGCAATAGCGTACCCAGTGTGAGTTCAAACATCTCGAAACGGGTCTTGGTGGTGGTGTATTCAGCGGCTTTTTGGTGTGCCTCAAGGGTGATCTCTTGTTTGAAAGCCTCGGGCACACTGTTTTTGTGGTGTTGCATATGGCGCAGGTGGCGCATCGAGAGCCAAAACTGTAGAAAAAGAGCGATAAATGCGCTGCATATAAACAAAAGGGTAAAATTATTCATAGGGTGAAAGATGGTTTCTGGCAGTGGATTTTCAATGCCCTAATTCCCGGGTAAAAATGCAAGATAATGTGTAACATATTGATTCCACGGTGAAACAAAAAATAGGAATCGCCTCCATTGGTTCGGCGGCTATTTTTTGTTTTGCTGTGGGATCAAGCGCTTGAGCAGCATGCGTGTTTCTATCCGGGGATTAGGGTAATAACCAAGCAGGGTAGCCTCTGTTACAATGGTTAGCAACTCATTAAGGCGAGTAACAGGCGAGAGATGATGGCACAAGACCCGAATAACCTGATTTGGATTGACCTGGAGATGACAGGGCTCGATCCCGATAATGATCGTATTATTGAAATTGCAACAATCGTTACCGACACTGATTTGAAGCTGTTAGCTGAAGGTCCTGTGCTGGCGATTCATCAACCAGATGAGGTGTTGGCGCTGATGGATGAGTGGAACCAAACCACCCATGGTAACTCAGGTTTGATTGATAGAGTCAAAGCCAGTACCACTACAGAGCAAGATGCGGTTGCAGAGACCCTCTCTTTTTTACAGCGCTACTCTTCCAAAGGGAGTTCGCCGATTTGCGGTAACTCAGTGGGCCAAGATCGTCGTTTCCTCTATCGCTGGATGCCTGAGCTTGAAGACTATTTTCACTACCGTAATCTGGATGTCAGCACCCTTAAGGAGCTGGCGCGTCGCTGGCACCCAAAAATGTACAGTGGTTTGAATAAACGGGGCACCCATAAAGCGTTGGATGATATTCGCGAGTCGATTGAAGAGCTGGCCTACTATCGCCAACACTTTCTCAAGCTGCCTTGAGGCTATCTTTAACCCGTTGGCATGGGCGGGGGGAAGGTTTTGATGGGGTGTAGAGAGGAGTGAAACGGGGGGATGGTTTTCGGCATCTATTTTGCGAGAACCTTTACCTATGCTGCCATATCCTTGACCATTGCCATGAACTCGCTCTGTTGTGACTGAACCCGCTCAAGCACCTCTTTTGCCTTCTCTTTATCAATACCCAGCTCTGCCAGTAGCTTTTCGGTGGGGAGTTGGCTGCTGTTATCTTGCATGCCCGGCATCTTTAGTAGGCGATTGCTGAGGGCGACCAATTTTCCGTAGAGAGCATGCTCCCCATCATAGTCGGGGAAATGGTGCTCCGCCACCGCCTGAATGATCTCTTCAGGCATCTCCCAAGCACGCATTAGCTCCATGCCAACCATGTCATGAGATATACCAAATGAGTGCAGCTCGAGAGCGCGAATCTCCGTATCTGGATAGCGCTCTACCATCTTGTTGAGGTAAGCGTACTCTTCTGGATGCAGATGACCAAATAGCAGATAACCAAAGTTATGGAATAGACCGCTGAGGTAACTGATGCCACCGTTTGGTCTGTCTTTGATACGACATTTTGCAGCTAACAGTTGACTCAATTCAGCGCAGGCTAACGCTTGTTGCCATATGATGGTGCGGCCAAGCGGTCCGTTATTAGTGCACAGCAGCGCTTTGCCCGATGCGAGCCCAAGGCAGAAGTGCAGCGCAACATTAAAGCCCATGACCAGCGCAATGGAATCACCGACACTCTTTATCCGATCTCCGTAACCATAGAATGACTGACGTCCGTAGCGCAATACCTGAGCGGTCAGGCTGGGGTCTTGCTCTATCACACTGACCAGCTCTTCTAGCTGTGCATTTTCGTTGTTGCGCAGCGCAAGCAGTTTACGAGCCGTTTCAGGCAGTGGCGGTAGCTGCTGGGTCTGTTGGAGTTGTTGACGGAATGAGGCGTTAAACTCCGCTTTATTGACGATTTCCACTCTGAAGTCTCTCTTCGCAATTTGAGCAATAATTTTTAAGCGACTATTTTTAGAGTAACTTTAGGTTTTTGTTAAATTTTCCATGCTTTAATCTCCCTTGATCTGTTTGTTGTCATGCCGTGGTTTCTATTTTTTTGGGGAAATGAAGTGTTTGAGGTGAAAGTAGGGTTGTTTGTTGCTGTTGTCTATATTTCGTTTGGCATAACGCATGTTGTAGTGTTTTAATGAGGGTAATCCTATACCTCCCAAGATAACCTGGAGAGTGATAACCAAAATGAATTCAGACAGATGAATCAGACTGTTCACTATGACGAAGGTGGTGTCGAACGCCAACCACTCAAAGCGTACGCGGAAGCGGCTTACCTAAATTACGCGATGTACGTGATTATGGATCGAGCATTGCCAAATATTGGTGATGGTCTAAAGCCGGTACAGCGGCGTATTGTTTACGCCATGTCTGAGCTGGGTTTAAAAGCGGGTGCTAAATACAAAAAATCTGCGCGTACAGTGGGTGATGTGTTGGGTAAATTTCACCCCCATGGTGACTCCGCCTGTTATGAGGCGATGGTTATTATGGCGCAGCCCTTCACATACCGCTACCCACTGGTGGATGGGCAGGGCAACTGGGGTGCGCCAGATGATCCTAAATCATTTGCGGCGATGCGTTATACCGAGTCACGGCTCTCCGCTTTTTCTGAACTGCTGTTAAGCGAAGTCAGTCTGGGAACAGTTGATTGGTTGCCGAACTTTGATGGTACCTTGGAGGAGCCCGCTATTCTTCCGGCGCGGGTGCCCCATGTACTGTTAAATGGCACCACCGGTATCGCGGTGGGAATGGCGACCGATATTCCGCCCCATAATCTTCGTGAAGTGGTCACCGCTTGTATCCAGCTGCTGGAAAAACCTAAAACCACGTTGGATGAGTTGTGTGAACATATTCAAGGGCCCGATTATCCAACTGAAGCTGAAATAATTACCCCACGGTCAGATCTGTTGAAGATGTATGCCACCGGGCATGGTAGCGTGCGGATGCGTGCCTGCTGGGAGAAGGAGCAGAGTGATCTGATTATCACCGCGCTACCCCATCAGGTTTCCGGCGCTAAGGTGTTAGAGCAGATTGCGGCACAGATGCAGGCTAAAAAGCTCCCGATTGTGGAGGATCTGCGCGATGAGTCAGATCACGAAAACCCCACTCGGTTAGTGATTGTACCGCGCTCAAATCGTGTTAATGCTGAACAGTTGATGGCGCACCTATTTGCCACCACCGATCTTGAACGGACCTATCGCGCCAATATGAATGTTATTGGTCTGGATGGTCGCCCCCAAGTTAAAAATTTACACACCATGCTGAGTGAATGGCTCAGCTTTCGGGTTGCAACGGTACGTCGCCGTTTGCAGTACCGCTTGGATAAGGTGAATTCACGTCTGCACATTCTTGATGCGCTGTTAATCGCGTTCCTAAATATAGACGAGGTTATTCATATTATTCGCACCGAAGATAAGCCAAAGCCGGTATTGATATCCCGTTTCAGTATCACGCCTGAGCAGGCGGAGGCCATTCTTGAGCTTAAACTTCGTCACTTGGCTAAGTTGGAGGAGATGAAAATCCGTGGTGAGCAGAGTGAGCTGGCAAAAGAGCGGGACTTTTTAGAGAAAATTTTGGGTTCAGAGCGTCGCTTGAAGACGTTGCTGCGTAAAGAGCTTGAGTCAGATGCTGAAAAATATGGTGATGATCGTCGCTCACCGATTGTCGAGCGCAATGCAGCTAAAGCACTGGATGAAACCGCTCTGATCAGCTCCGAAGCGATCACCGTGGTGCTTTCGGAAAAAGGGTGGGTGCGCGCCGCGAAAGGGCATGAGGTGGAGCCTCCGTCACTAAATTACAAAGCAGGGGATGGCTTTCTGGCGGCGGCGAAAGGTAAAAGTAATCAGCCGGTGTTTTTTCTAGATGACCATGGGCGTAGCTATTCGCTTGCCGCCCACACTCTGCCCTCAGCGCGAGGGCAGGGAGAGCCGCTTACTGGGCGCTTGAATCCAGCTGAAGGCGCACGATTTAGCCATGTGTTGATGGGAAGAGATGAGCAGTTATGTCTGGTTGCATCAGATGCGGGATATGGTTTTGTCACTAAATTGAGCAACCTGCACACCAAAAATAGAGCAGGCAAGGCGCTTATTACGCTGCCTGATGCTGCGCGGCCACTTTCACCGCTGTTGTTTGGATCACCTGATCTTCTGGTCGCGGCGATCACTAATGAAGGGCGACTGCTGATCTTTCCTGTGGCTGAGCTGCCTGAGCTATCCAAGGGGAAGGGAGTTAGAATTATCAGTATTCCAGCAAATCGGGCGGCTGAGCGTGAAGAGCTATTGATAAACCTTCAGCTGCTCAAAAAAGGTGCCACGGTTGTTGTTTTCGCAGGTCAGCGTCACTGTAAACTGAGAGGGCGTGATTTAGAGTATTACTTTGGTGAGCGCGGTCGCCGCGGCAGTAAGCTGCCGCGAGGCTTTCAGAAGGTAGATAGAGTCGAGGTTATAGAGTAGTTTTATGGCACTGGGTGTTGTTGATCGACTGTTAAGTGTTAATTTTTCGGGGCGTGATGCGTTACCGCCACGTAATCTTGCGCTGCAATTTAATCTGCCGGTTCAAATGAGTGACAAACGCTATCGCCCCGAGCAAAACCTGAATACGCTGCAAAAAGAGTTTCGCTCCCATGGGAATACCTCTTTTGTTCAATTGGAGCTGGCTATCGAACAGCTCTCGCTGCTAGTTCGTTACAAGTGTTCAATAAAAAAACGGTTGGCGACATTAGAGCTGGTGGGCGCCGAAACATCGGCATTGATTCGCCACATCTATATGCAATACCGAGATGAATCGGGGGTTGTTGAGAGTAATGCACGCAAACATAACCTGGAACACCTCCTAGAGTTGCTGCGCTTGTTAAATATCGGATTCCAACAAGTATTCAGTGCTCTTTATCAGCTGCCTGAGTATCGCTATCAAAGACAACGGAAATCTCTGCGGAGTGTCGGAATGCGAATACTCGAGCTTTTCTATGTTGAACAGCGGGTGTGCGCACTGCGTTATCAGCTCTTTCCACCCCAGCGGTGGCGAGGCCTGAATCAGGTGTTTTTTGTACTTTGGTTGTGCGGTGAGGTTGATGAGCCTCAGTCGTTGATGATTGATCTGCCATGCCACCTGCGTAGTGCGGGGCTGGTGAAAAGTAAGGTAATACAAACTAGGCCACGTCAACTGTTTGTTTTATTGCAACTTTTTGGCTTGGCTGACTGTTACACCTGGCCCAGTGACTTTGTTCAGGTTTTAGATAGTTACATAAAGCTACTGGAGCCAGAGATAGCACTCAAGCCTGATGAAGATGGTGAGGTTCCAAGTAGCCACTTGCTGACTTTTTCAAATTCAGGGCGAGCCCCTTTTTATCATCGTGTGGCGTTTCAAGGGGTAGGTTGCCTGATTGATATATCCGCCTTAAAACAGCAAATAAGTCGTGATGCTGCTTGCCTTAATGCCTTGACAGAGAGCGAGGCTCTGCAGCAAGTATCCGCTCCGCTCTCGGTTCTGAATCAAACACAGCGGCTCACCTTTGTCGAGCTGTTGCAAAACAAACTGCAACCTCAGCAGCGTCAGGATAGCCGTGATTTGATTGATGATTACCGTGACTTCTCCATTGTTTCCGGTTTTATGAACTGCTACAAAAAGCTACCTAAGAGCTGCAAAAAACCGACCAAAAAGGGCACTGTATTTGAAATTACACTGGATGAGATGCTGGATGGTCGCTCATCCGCACTGGCTGATGATAGTCGCGATATAAAAGAGGGGCAGTGGTACGTCATTAATGACTGTAAAGGGGGCGTGCTGGTGCGCGCTAAAGAGTCACGCTACCTAGTCGCCCTGGATGTGGGGCAGCTTGCACTCTTTAGCCAAGTGGTCGACCCGGGCAGCCCACCACAACTGGGCTGCATCTCCCGCCTGTTGCGATCGGGGCAGGGGGAGATTGCGGTGACACTGCAAAAGCTGACATCACAAGCTGAAAATGTGGTGTTGCAAACGGCCTCAATGCATCAGTCGGGGGAGGCAGTTCCCGCTTTTTTGGTGCGTGCAATAAAAGGGATGGGCTGGCAACTACTGGTTCCCTCTAAATATACTGAAGTATTGAGTGACAACCGACTGTTTATGCGTCGCAGTAAGCGGCTATTTTCAGTGGCGGTGATTCAGGTTGTACGACGGCATAAGGATTACGCGCTTCTCGATATTCAATCAACCAGCAGCGATTGATTCACAACAGGGACGCTCATCTTAATTCAGAGCCTAAAACCATGGCTCACCCTTGAACTTTTTATTTTTATCCCCACCTAATGACGCCTGAGTATCTATATTTTTAATTGTCGTTTTTGGAGCTAAAGATGAAGCGCATTTTGTTATTTCTGGCAACTAACCTTGCTATTATCCTTATTTTGAGTGTCACTCTTCGTCTGCTTGGCGTTGATTCCATTTTGGCTCAGAATGGCACCCTCGATCTGAACTCATTGTTGATCTTCTCTGCGGTGTTTGGCTTCGGTGGCTCCTTCCTCTCCCTCGCCATCTCCAAATGGATGGCTAAACGAGCCACTGGCGCGCAGGTGATCACTCAGCCAAGTAATGAGATGGAGCAGTGGCTGGTTGATACCGTTGCGCGACAGGCTAAGCAAGCGGGTATCGGTATGCCGGAGGTGGCGATATACAACTCACCCGAAGTGAACGCCTTTGCCACAGGAATGTCACGCAACAAGGCGCTGGTTGCAGTGAGTACGGGCTTGCTTAATAACATGAGTCGTGATGAGGCCGAAGCCGTTATGGCACATGAGGTGAGTCATGTGGCGAATGGCGATATGGTCACGCTGGCGCTGATTCAGGGCGTGGTCAATACTTTTGTTATCTTTTTTGCCCGGATCATCGGCTATTTTGTAGATCGAGTCATTTTGAAAAATGAGAGTGGCCACGGAATCGGATTTTTCATCACCTCAATTATTGCTGAAATTATCCTCGGTATTTTGGCCAGCACGATTGTCATGTGGTTCAGCCGACAGCGTGAGTTCCGCGCCGATAATGGTGGAGCGGCGCTGGCGGGTCGCGAAAAAATGATCGCAGCACTGGAGCGTTTGCAGCTACAGTCAGGGCAGCCCTCGCAACTACCAGAGCAGATGGCTGCATTTGGTATCTCGGGTGGCCTGGCAACAGGGCTGAAAAAACTTTTCATGACCCATCCACCATTAGAAACGCGGATTGCCAGCCTGAAAGCGCAGCGTTGAGTGAATCTTGAATTCATATGATGAGTGACGGCACCGGACTCCCACGACCCTCCGTGGGAGTCCGTACTGTATGATAGTGGTAGCGCCGTCTGTAGATTCAGTGTGACTTCATTGACCTCACCTCTCTAGTTTAACCTCAAATGGAGCTGGTTTTGACTCCTAAGGAATCTCTGATTAAGCCAGCATAAAACATTCATGACTTGATCAGCGCTTCCCTAAGGCAAGGAGTAGAAAATAATGAAAAGGCGTGAACTGTTAAAGGGGATGCTGGGTGTTGTGGCAGCCCCGCTAGTCACCCCCTATGCTTGGGCTGCACCCTTGTCGCTAAAGATAGAGAAAATTGTTATGAGTGATGCAGAGTGGCGACAGCGCCTTGACCAGCAGCAGTACCAGATCTTACGCGAAGAGGGCACTGAACGTGCCGGTAGTAGTGTATTGAACGATGAGAATCGTGAAGGCCTTTACCATTGTGCAGGTTGTGATTTACCACTCTTTCACTCCGATATGAAGTATGAGAGTGGCACGGGTTGGCCGAGTTTTTTTGATAAAATAGAGGGTGCTATTGAGACCAAACTGGACTTTAAAATGATCTACCCACGTACTGAATACCACTGCGCCCGGTGCGAGGGGCACCAAGGGCATCTGTTCAAAGATGGCCCGGAGCCTAGCGGATTACGCTATTGTAACAATGGCTTGGCACTGCGGTTTGTGGCGGCTGAGTAACCGGGCGCGAGAATTGATAGGGCTTACACTTGCAATTCACACTAAAAACAAGGTATTTTATGAGTTCCCCAGGGGTATAGGGTAAATTTCTTGGGTATGTATGAATCCATTTAAAAACGAGTGTGTGTGGGGTTGTTATGGGTCAAAATGATCGGAATTCATCGGTTGCAGTTTTTATCGATGTGGAAAATATACATTATTCGACTTTGAATAGTTATGCAGAGACCCCGGATTGGTCGCGGATCGTGGATGCTTGCAAGGAGTACGGGCGAATCGCCTCGATACAGGCGTTTGGCGACTGGGTAAACTTCTCCAAAGAGGTGGCCGAAATTCAGCGAAATGGAATTCAGCCGATTTATGTTCCGCTGTCTCAGGATGGAAAATCAAGCCTCGATTGCTATTTAACGGTTTCAGCGATGAAGTTGTTTTTCCAAAACGACACCATCGATACGCTGATTCTGGCATCGGGTGATCGTGACTATATCCCCCTGATTGCTGAGCTGAAGGCGATTGGTAAACAGGTGATTATTCTCGCCGTACCCGATACCCTGTCACGGGATCTTACACGCATTGTTGATGACGTTATCTCATACACACCTCGCGCAGAAGAGAGGAGTGGTTCGCCGATTCAGGTTGTCGATAAACAGAGTGCCAGTGATTTTGTGGTGGCAACGATAGAGGGGCTGGAAAACTCTTTTAACCACCGCTGGGTTAACTTAGCCAGTATCGGCCTCGCGCTTAAAAAGCGCGATCCTCTATTTACCCATAAAAAGTTCAACTACTTGAAGCTGGTGGAGATGTTGGATGACATTCCCGAAATAGAGCTGAAATATGATAACCATGAAAAGACCATCGCCTTGGCGCGCACCGTAACCGGCAATATTGGCGAGGCATCGGAAGTGTTGAAAGGCTCCATTGTAAACATCAAAGATGGCTATGGTTTTATCAAACCCGATGTGGGTTGGGATAATATTTTCTTTCACTACAGCAAAGTGATTAACGGCAATTTTACCGAGTTATCGATTGGTGACACGGTCTCATACACCATCTACAACACAGAGCGTGGTGAGAATGCGGAGAATGTGAGTCGTTTATAGTCCGCCTAGTTACGGGTTAAGCGCGTATGCAACGGCCACCGAATGGAGTGGCCGTTGTCTATTGAGCAAACCATGAACACGTCATTATTTTTTATACTGGCTTAGATTGTCCTCATTTATCTCCAAAATCACACCAGTAGAGTGACTGTAAAAATTAGCCGCTTAGGCACACAGCTCTCCGCAGTCAGTGCTGTCACCGCCGCCGCCACCGTTATCACCACCAGAGGATGGATTACTGACCCAAGCTGAAAGGTATTTGGTAGTCGTGCCATATTGATTGGTGAATCTAACGGTAATCAAATAGTAATCCTCGCCTACGATATTAAAGATCTCTTGAGTCAGATTGAGGGTGGTTGCTCCGGTGCCCGCAATATCAGAGCTTGCGGCAAGTTGTGTCTCGCCCCCTCCCATTGGCAGAGAGTATGAAATGGTGACGCTGTCGGCACCCTCCACATCCCAAGAGATAGTCGCACTCTGCGTGGTTGAGTCCATAGCCACGGAATAATTAAACTCATGGAGAATCGGTGTAGGCTCAGCATCGTAGGGCAGGTTAACGGTTTTTGTAACGCTATTGTTGTCTGAATCGGTTGCTGTGAGTGTAAAGGTGTACTGGTCGGCAGGGACTCCATTCAGCCCCATGGGGAATTGGGTTGACCCCGTGGCATTACCGAGCGTGGTGTTGTGTCCTTGATCTGAGGTGAGAGCCAATAACTCAGCGCTGACAGTTGACCAAGTGAAGATCGCATCGTTTCTATCAAACACCCAACGGGTATTGGATGGGTTTTGTGGGTCGAGTTCCAGTATGAAAAAGGGCTTTACCCGGCCGTTAAACGAATGAATGATGGGGGTTTCCGGGCCAGTAAACGCCAGTGTCAGAGCTCCCGCCACACCGTCACAGTTGTGGGTGGTGTTCGCCCGGTAAAGCCCATCAGGTGCAAAGGCGGTAGATTTAAGCTCTATATCAACCCCTCTAGGCATGGCGAGCGTTCTTCCACTATTAAGTAGGTTGGTAGATGCTGTGCGAGGGAAGCTGCTTGTTGTGCTGCCATGTAGCCTAGGAGTATCGGCATCGCTGGGTAGGCCGGAGGGTGTGACTGATAGAAAGCAGATCTGAGGGGCGATATCATGGTTCCACCAGGAAAAGTGTGTAACCGTTGCCTGCAGAGCCATACCGGTGGGTGAGTCGACAGATGCGATGATGGTACCGACATTTTCTTGCAACCACTCTCCTGTGGCTTCATCCAGATACCATAGTGCGCCATCGTCACCGATCTGAACGGGAATGCCGTCGGGGTGGTTAGTGATGAAAACAGGTATTTCAATGGTGGCCGATTGGCCGCCAGCCAAGTTCAGCTCATTGCCATTTTGTGAAAAATAATACTCTACTGTGCCGTAGGACATGATGATCGGTGCGGCATCACCATTAATATCAGTGCCGCTAAATGCACCGGGGAATACACCCAGTTCATTGTCATCGGAAACATCGACCGGTGTAATACTGAGCTGGACAGTGCCCGTCACTGGGTTGCCATTGGCATCGACCAAGGCACCTGCTGGCAAGCTAACTCGGGCACCGGAGATGCCGGTAATATCAATCGCTGCATCAGCGCTGAGAGTGATGGCGGCACTTCTTTTGCCCAAGGTTGCGATAAAATCTGCTTGGTCATTGTTTGTTTCGAGCATAACGGTTTGTGCCGCGTAGCCGGGCTTTCTTAGGCGAACGCTATCGGCCTTGTTTGCGGCGATGGAAAAACTGACTATGCCAGCGCTGTTGGAAGTGGCCAGCACACCATCATCGTTATAGATTTCGACACCCTCCAGAACCAGCTGGTCAGGGGTGCGTACCATGCCTGTTACGCTCACATTACTAGCCGCTGTATTGTCGGAGTCAGAATTGCTGCTGGAACAGCCGGCAATCATACTGACTAAAAATAAAAGAGAGAGTAGCCAGGTCAGCTTGTTTCGTATATCCATTTTTTCCTCCAGTGATTATTGTGGTAAGCATTCAGAAAAGTGTATGTTGATCCGTTGACATACGAGGCATACCGGTTCCATGAATGCGAACATCTTATCGAAACTCCCTGTTCGGCGCATACCAACTCTTTGGTATGTGCTTCCTGAGGGTTTGTAATACACTTATCTGAAAACTAGGCGAATTTTATCGGAGCATATGCAAACTTATACCCTGATCCTCGTTGAAGATGATGCCGATATATGTGATCGCCTTGTGCAGCTCATTGCCCAGCATGACAACTTAAAGCTGCTGGCGGTGGCCAGCAGTGTCGCTGAAGGGTTGACGGCTCTGGCAAAGCACAAGCCAGATATTCTACTGGTTGACCTTGGGCTGCCCGATGGGTCGGGCATCGAAATCATCAAGGCTATCGACAAGCAGCACCTTGATTGTGAGGCGATGGTTATTTCTGGCTTTCAGGATGAGTACCGCGTTTTTAGTGCGCTGGAAGCGGGAGCTAAGGCGTATATTCTCAAGCACGACAAAAGCCAGAAAATTACCGATGCTATTATCAATATGATGGGTGGTGGTGCGCCCATCAGCCCGGTTATCGCCCGCCTGATGTTGCAGAAGTTTAAGGTGCCGAGGTCACATGAGCAGGGCTTGGTAGAGGCGTTGACTCACCGCCAGACAGATATTCTTAAGCTGGTAAGTCAGGGGTTTTCATCCCGTGAAATTGCTGAAAAACTGGGAATTAGCTATTACACGGTGACCACCCACATCAAAAGCATTTATAATAAATTGCAGGTCAACAGCCGTACCGAGGCTCTCTATGAAGCCGCTAGGCTTGGGCTACTCTAAGGAAGCGCTGAACACGTCATGAATATTTTTTGTCGGAATGAACGCGTTTTATGTGGTTAAGCGGCAACAAAAGCGGAGTATTCATTGCTCTTTTTTGTTATGGATTGGCGCTCAATTATCTGGTGTTTCACCTTCCCATTACTTTTTTTAAAGCCCCGGATGTCGGACTTGTGCAGGATGTTGAGGTGATTGCCAGTGAAGTGGCTCTGCCCGCTGATTTGCCTCAGGTTAATTGGAAGCCTGTGTCTCTGCCCGATAATGGGTATCAAAATCAGCGGCAGCTGGAGCAGGTCTGGTATCGGGCCACTGTTGCTTTGGATGATGTCGGTGTCGATATATGGGCACTCTACTTTCCATTGGTTGTGCACAACGCTGCCGTGTTCATTAATGGAGTCTGGGTTGGACAGGCTGGGCCATTTGGCAAGCCGACTGCTCGGCACCATAACAACCCTTTGTTGTTTAGCTTCTCTCCCGCACTGCTGAAGGAAGGGGAGAATCGGATTGATATCCGTCTCCAGACATCATTTCACGAGCAGGGCTATTTAGATCGCTTTTACCTCGCACCAGAGAGCCAACTGAGCGCTATTTATGCCTGGAAGCACTTTGTCCGCATTGATCTGATTCAGTGGATCACCATGGCCATGTACCTGATGTCGGCTATTGTTTTCTTCTTTTGGTTGGCACGTCCGCAAGACAGCATCTATGGCCTGTTCTCCTTAGAGCTGTTTCTTTGGGCGACACACAACCTCAATCTGTTTATTACTGAAATCCCCGTATCTGCGCGCCTGTGGGAAGCGATGACGATGAGTACCTTGGGTTGGGCCGTTATCGCAATGATTCTCTTTAATCATCGTTATGTTGGGCAGGGCAATGCGCGCATTGAAAAGTTTATCCTGATCTTTTCAGTGTTTGGCATTGGTCTGTTTTTTCTGCCCGATATCGGCAGTATCCTGCACATCGGTTACCGTGTCTGGGACGTTTTTCTGGTGATTTTTGGCTGTTACGCTATTTTTCATCTACTTAAAGCCTATGGGCACAGGCCAAATGTCGACCTCCTCCTAATGCTGCTGGTGGGGTTTCCCATACTTATTTTCGGACTCCATGACATATTGGTGTTGAACCACATTATTGACCGACGTGAAGGTCTGATCATCCAATACAGCGCTATTCCGGCCGTGTTGCTGTTTAGTTGGTTTCTGATACGGCGTTTTGTGCAGTCAATCGACCGAGCTGAACAGCTGGCCGAGACCCTTGATCAGCGGGTGCGAACCAAACAGTTGCAACTACAATCGCAATATGAAGAGCTCCAATCTGTGCGGGAGGAGGGGCTGCTGCTGAAGGAGCGAGAGCGCATCATGCGTGACATGCATGATGGTATTGGTGGGCAGTTGGTTTCAGTGGTTAGTCTGTTACAGGAGCAACCGGGCGATCTTTATAAAAGGGTGCGTGAGAAAGTACAGCATAGCTTGACAGATCTGCGTCTAGTTATCGATTCACTCGACCCTTTGCTCAGTGACCTGCCGACCCTACTGGGGATGATGCGTGTGCGCTTGGTTGATCAACTAGAGGCGGCAAATATCACGCTGGAGTGGGCGGTCACTGAGCTGCCGGAGATAAAAAATATGAGTCCCAGACGCAGCCTACACATTATGCGTATCGTGCAGGAGTCGATAACCAACAGCATAAAGCACGCTCAGTCGGAAAGAATCATGTTGGCCACAGGGGTGATTGGCGCAAAAAACCAGCAGGTGTATGTGGATGTAATGGATTATGGGGTGGGTATTATTGATGGCTTGGCGGCGGCAAGTTTACAAGGGCGGGGCATTAAGAATATGCAATATCGTGCAGAGCAGCTGGGCGCGACACTGGATATCGATTCCAGCAGAAGTGGCACGCGGATTCGGTTGTTGATGGATGTATAGAACCCCTGCTGTAGAGTTACTCCCTCACCGGGCGTTTCTGTAGTTTTCTCTGTAGTGTTCGGCGATGCATTCCAAGGCGGCGCGCCGCTTCGGATATGTTGTTGTTGCAATCCATCAACACCCTTTGTAGGTGCTCCCACTCTAACCGATTGACTGACTTTGGTTTCTGAGTAATTTTCATTGAGGCATCACCCTCTTCACGACCAAAAGCGTTGATGACCTCTTCGGTATCAGCGGGCTTGGTTAAATAGTGGATAGCTCCCAGCTTAACGGCTTCAACGGCAGTGGCTACACTGGAGTAGCCGGTGAGTACGACAATTTTTGTGTGGCTGTCGAGCTGCTTCAACATCTCAACCATCACCAGACCAGAAGGACCCGGCATATTCAGATCAACAACTGCAAATTCAGGCGGGCTTTGTTGGGCGAGCTCACTGCCTTGAGTTACATCGTATGCAAGCGTGACTTGAAAACCCTGGCGCTCAAGTGCCTGACTAAGTACACGGCAGAAAACCTCATCATCATCCACCAGTAGTAATGAAGGGCGGTCCACTATTTCGTTGTTATTGGTCTCTATCAGGGTATCCATCTGCCGGGCTCTCAAATAAGTAGTTTTTGTAATGGCAAAGTAACCGCTGTACAGGCACCACCACCCTCACGGTTGGTGAGTTCTATCTCACCGCCTAAGCGATGGATGACTGAATAGGCAAGAAATAGCCCAAGCCCCATTCCCTGGTCACCCTCTTTGGTGGTGAAGATCGAGCGTCCTGCACGGGCATTGGTCTCATCATCAATACCCGCCCCTCGATCAAGCACTGTTAACTGGAGCAGGTTTTCATGCCACTGTGCAGTGATCTCAATATCATGGGCCGATGCGTCAGCGGCATTATTAAATATGTTGATAAGCGCCTGTGTCAATGTCTGTTCTGCAATTAATAGTGGAGGGGGTTGCTCACCTTTCAGGCTGATTAGTAGCGAAATACCCGGGCGCATCTGTTGCCACTGTCGAATGATCTCATCAAGGTATTCATCCAGCGGTAGGCTTTTTCCTGATGCTGCTTGCAGTTGCCCTGCGGAGGCTGAAAGCGTTGAGAGCGTCTCTTTGCAGCGCTGAACTTGTGAGCGTAGGGTGGATAATTGCTCACTGAGGGCTTTATCCTCTGCATATTGATGTTCCAGTTCGCTGGCTAATATGGCAATAGTACCTAAGGGGGTGCCCAGTTCGTGGGCTGCCCCTGCAGCTAGAGAACCCAGCGCTACCAGTTGTTCGTCACGCAGTGATTTCTCTTTGGTTTCGGCGAGAATATGGTCTCGTTCTCGCAGGGTATGCCCCATTTTTGCCGCAAAGGTGGCGATTAACGCAGCGCTAATGACAAAACCCCACCACATGCCAATAATGTGGATATTAAAGTGCTCTGTTGTATGGTGTTCGAGTGGAATGAAGGGCTGATAGTTAAACAGTAAAAAGCTGTAAGCGGCGATGGTGAGGAGTGCAATGCTCCAGATATAGCGCATAGAGAGCACCGAGGCGGCAACCACAAGCGGGAGCAGAAACATAAGCGTGAACGGATTGGTAGAGCCACCACTAAAATAGAGCAGCAGGGTTAAAATGGCGACATCCAGAATTAGCTGAATAAAAAAACGTGAATCGGCAATGGCCTCCATCTTCTTGATATGCCACCCGGTCCAGAGCGATAAGCCGCTCCAGAGAGCAAGGATCAGTAGCAGTGGCCAGATTGCAGATTGCAGATGCAGCGTAAAGGTGACAACCAGCAAGGTAAGCAGCCAGCTGCCGATAGCAACGCCCCTGAGTACCAGTAAACGGCGCATGTTGAGGTGTGTGGTGTGCTGGTGTACATCGTGGTAACTATTCAGTGTGTTCATCTTTTGTCTCACTTCATCGCGTTCAATTAGCCACAGATTCCCTATATGCTCCCTCTTTTCGTGCGAAAATGCCTCGGTTTGAAAGGAAATATAAACACGTTAAATAGTGACAACTTATGAAGTGTTCGGGGGTAGTCATTTTTTCTCTTTTTCGGTCAATCTTTTGAGGTTGCTTATCACCTGCTCGGTTCGTAGGATGTTGATTTGTGCTTGTTTGTTATCCGGGTCAAGTTTTAGTACTTGATTCCAACGGGTAATGGCATCAGCAAACTGATCCTGACGGTAATATTTTCTGCCCTGTTCCATGTGCTGTTCGACGGCCTGCTCGATCTCTTTGTGTAGCTGCTGTTTTAGTGGCTGGATCTTTTCACTGTTTCTGTTGATCGCTTCGGCCTGTTTTAGTAGCACAATAGCTCGCTCCAGATCTCTTTTTTCCAAGGCGGCTGCTAGTTTTGAAGTTAACTCTCTGAGCCGTTGCCGTCTCTGCTGAGCTAGGCTCTGTTGCTTTAGCTCTATGCTCTCTTGATGCTGTTGAGTCAGTACCTTTTCCAGTGCTGCTTTGGCCTCTTTGCTCTCTGTTGTGGCGCTTAGCTGATAGGCTAGCGGCAGTGTCTGCTGGGCGAGAACTAGGTTCTCTTCTTGCAGTGCTTGCTTACCTGTTTTTAGTAACTTTTTGACCGTTAGTTGGGTTTTTTTACGGTATTCCAGAGAGCGTTTTTTGGCTTGTGAATTTTCAGGGTCGATGTGTAGCAGTTGTCGGTCAATGGTCATATTGGCATAGAGCGCTTCTGAGTTGGCGATGAGTCGCTCAGTCTCAAGACGCTGTTGCTCTTTTTTCTGAGTCGCTTGCCAGCGTACTTTTGCTTGTTTTAATACCGGGCTGTTGGGAATGCGGTGTTCCGCTTGTAATAGCAGCCGGTTAGCCTCTTCCCAGTGTTGGTCGGTGATCAGCTGTTCCAGTTTTTTTGGTAGGGCGGCCTCGTAGTTGGCGATCACTTTTTCGACCTGTTGGCGCTCATCCGGATTGTCGGCAGCTTGCAGGAGCGCTTGACTGTAATCACCACGGATAATGAGTTCAATGACATTCAGGTTGGAGGGTGGTGCCGGTTTTTTCTCTTTTATGGGAGCACAGGCGCTGAGGGTGCCCAGGATCAAGAGAAGCAGCGTATATTGAAAAAAAGTTTTATTTATCTGCATTTGATATTAGAGCTTTCTTGAATAGTTGATAACACTGCTCTCGCGCATCGCCAATGTCAGTGACCCAATAAGTCTCTACCGGCTCTTTTTTGCCTCGTAGCTTCAGTGTGCCATGAGGGATGACGGCTGGCGTGTGCTTGGCGGCAGAGAGCTCATCCAGCAACTGCTGGGTGATGATGGTCTGGTTTGATTCGGCTGCCGAGGCCAGTCTGGAGGCCAAGTTTACGGTATCACCAATTACTGTGTAGTTCATCCTTTCGGGCGAACCAATATTTCCGGCTAACATCCGCCCACTATTCACCCCAATGTGGAAGTGCAATATTCGCAATCCGTGGCGCTGCCGATGCTGGTTGACCAGTGCGATCAGCTTTTGAATCACCACGGCGCAGCTTATGGCGTGGTAGCGGTGATCCGAGTCATTGTCAGGGACACCGAACAGCAGCATGGCACAATCGCCAATATATTTATCCACATGTCCTTGGAAGAAGTCGGCAGCTTTGCTGATGTAGCTGAAGTAGTCATTAAGTAGGGTGCTCAGTTCATCTGGTGGTAATTTTTCTGAAAGCTGGGTAAATCCCACCACATCGGCAAACAGTACGCTGGCATCGACATAGCGCCCTCCCAGTTGCTCCCACTGGGTGTCGTGAACGATTGTTTTGGCCAGCGAGGGGGAGACGTAGCGAGAGAAGCTCTCCTCCAGTACACCCCTTTGCCGCATCCCCTCCTGCATTTTACTAAAAGAGACAAAGAGTCGCTCTACTTCATCAGCCGGTTGGCCGGTTGTTTCGGATATCTCACTCATCTCACCATGGTCGATGGATGCGCTGGCCTTGGCCATGTTTGTAATAGGGCGTGTAACCCGCCGCCCTAGGTAGAGTGAGATGATGGTGCCAAATATCAGCAGTATCGCGGTTGTTATCCCGAGTGCTTTTATGATCTGTTGTTGGGCTTGGCGCATTTTGGACTGACTTAAGGTGATTAAACCGTAGCCAATAACCACATCCTTAAACAGCGCGGGAGCTACGAATGCGCTCTTCTTTTCTATCCCGCCATCACGGTAGGTGTGTTGCCACTGAATGCGGGCTGATTTTTGTAGTGCCTCTTCCGAGAGCTTGCGCGGGGCAACGCCTGCCAGCGCCAGTGCCTCTCCCTGTTCCGAGTAGAGAGCCACACCCAGCACACTTTTATCATTTAAAAGATTGTTGGCAATCACCTCCAGCGCCAGCGGGTCGTTAGCCAGTAGCGAGTCTTTGGCCGACTCTACCATCTGTTTGGCAACAGTCTCCCCAAGCTCCAAATATTGTTGGTCAATAAGGCGTGAATGGTTGTGGGTGATGATTACGCCGAGCAGAATCATGCTGCTGCTGATCAAGAGTGTAAATAACAGTGCCAGTTTATAGGCGATGGGCATCTTTGCCAGTAAGCGAGCAGGGCGGTTTTTGGGTTGTTTAATGGCGTTATCTGGCGTGGGGTGGGACATAATACTAATCAGACTCACTCGATATCCAAAATGGCAGTGAAAGAATACCTTTAATTTAAAGCATCAACACTCTATCACAGATTATATAAATTGAGTGACACCGCGCAATTACGGTTGAGTCAAAATAGAGCAGGAGCCCGTGTTTATCTCGGCCCCTGAGCGCTATTTGAGCTGCGCATTAGCGCTGGAGATTTTCAGGTAGCAGTGGTTTGATGGTGGAGAGGATGCCGTGGAATACTTTGGGGCTGCCGGCGATAATGTTACCGGATTTTAGGTAGTTCTCACCGCCCGCAAAGTCGGTTACGATGCCGCCAGCTTCTTGTATGATGAGAGTGCCTGCGGCAATATCCCAAGGCTGGAGATTAAACTCCCAGAAGCCATCGATGCGGCCAGCGGCCACGTAGGCAAGGTCAAGTGCCGCAGAGCCGGGGCGGCGGATGCCGGCTGTTTTGGGTATTAACGCTTCCAGGGTTTTCATGTAGCTGTCAAGGTAGCTGAAGTCACTATAGGGGAAGCCTGTGCCGAGGAGTGCGCCCTCAAGGCTGCGGCGTTTGGTGACACGCAGTTTTCGGTCATTCAGCTTTGCGCCACCACCCCGGCTGGCGGTAAAGGTTTCACGGCGCATGGGGTCATAAATGACAGCAACTTCCAAACGCTCTTTGTGCATCAATGCAATTGAAACGGCAAATTGTGGGAAGCCGTGCAGGAAGTTGGTTGTGCCATCCAGCGGGTCGATGATCCACTGATACTCGTTACCCTCTTGGAGGCCGCTCTCTTCCGCAAGAATGGCGTGCTCAGGATAGGCTTTTTTGAGGGTGTCGATAATCTCCCGTTCCGCATGTCGGTCAACATCGCTAACAAAGTCATTGTGGGACTTCGAAGTCACATCCAATGTGTCACAGAGTTCAAGAGAGCGCTCGATAAAATCACCCGCACGATGTGCGGCTCGGATAGCGATATTCAGCATTGGATTCATTATTTTGTTCTCTCATGGTTGGCGAACCTGCGGGCGCGGTATTCTAACAGTCTTTGCACGGCCATGAAACGTCGATCTGCGGAATTTGCTATCATGGGGCGCTCTGGGTCAATTCAAGGTAGATTTGATACCGTACAGACTCTTTCTAAAATCAATCAACGTGATCGTTCAAAGCGATATGTGGAGCGCCATGAAGTTAGCGAATATTCGAATCGTAATGGTTGAGACAACGCACCCGGGGAATATCGGCGCGTGTGCTCGGGCGATGAAAAACATGGGGCTTTCACGTCTTCATTTGGTTAAGCCTGCCCGTTTCCCTGATAATGAGGCTTTTGCCCGGGCAGCAGGTGCCAGCGACCTATTAGATCAGGCCGTTGTCTGTGATTCACTAGCGCAGGCGGTAGAGACCTGTGGCGTGGTGATTGGTGCCAGTGCGCGCCGTCGCTCAATTGCGTGGCCTGAGTTTAACCCCCGTGAGTGTGCCGAATTTGTTGCGCCACAGAGTGATGAGGTCGATATTGCAATTGTATTTGGTCGTGAGAGCAGTGGCCTCACCAATGAAGAGCTGGATTGCTGTAGTCATCTTGTTCACATCCCCAGCAATGAAGCGTTTTCATCACTCAACGTGGCGGCCGCTATTCAGGTGGTCTGTTATGAGTTGCGGATGCAGTTACTACAGGGCGAGGGTGTACAGGGCGAGCAGGCGGTGCTAGATCAGCTCGCTACATCTGAAGAGCTAGAGGGGATGTATGAACAGATGCAGCAGGTGTTGATCGAGATCGACTTTCTCGATGCGGATAAACCTCGTAAACTAATGAGAAGGCTGCGTCGCCTCTACAATAGGACCGCACTTGAACGCCGTGAGGTGAATATCCTGCGGGGTATATTGAGCGCCGCTCAGCGCCAGGCGCGTCTTGCAGCGGATAGTCAGTAGTTTTGTGCGGGATGCCGTTCCTGCCAAGTGCTCGTTAAAGCGATTTAATTGATAAAGAAACGATTATGTTTGCACGTCTGAAAGAAGATATTCTTTGCGTATTTGAGCGGGATCCCGCCGCACGTAACATGTTTGAAGTGCTGACCACCTATCCAGGTCTACATGCACTTATTTTCCATCGTCTGGCGCACTGGCTCTGGGGCATTGGCTTGAAATGGCTGGCGCGCATGGTGTCGTATATTTCACGTTGGTTTACCGGTATTGAAATTCATCCGGGTGTAAAAATAGGCCGGCGCTTTTTTATCGACCACGGCATGGGGGTTGTGATTGGAGAGACGGCGGAAATTGGCGATGACTGCACGCTCTATCATGGGGTCACGCTAGGTGGCACACGTTGGAACAAAGGAAAACGCCACCCGACCTTGCAGGCCAATGTGATTGTGGGTGCAGGGGCAAAAGTGTTAGGGCCAATTACCATCGGTGAGGGTGCGCGTATTGGCTCTAATGCGGTGGTGGTTAAGTCGGTTGAGGCGGAGGCTACTGTGGTGGGAATCCCCGGGCGGGTAGTGAGTAAAAAAGCATCACCCAGTGATGAACAGGTGCGTAATCGACAAAAGATTGCAGAAAAGATGGGGTTCGATGCCTACGGTGCCACCAGCGATATGCCCGACCCGGTTGCCAATGCGATGCACCTGATGTTGGATCATATCCATGCCATGGATAAAAACATGGAGAGTCTCTGCAAGGCGATGGAGAGAGAGGGGCTTAAGGTGAATCAGGTGAGGTTGCCAGATATAGAGGCGTGCGAGCTAACACAGAAAGAGAAAAAAGAGCCACCGCAGTAGCGATTTGTCCTCTCTTTTTTTGTTGGGCTGTAAAGTTGACAAAAACAGTAAGGTAAGAGTAGTATCCCTCCAGTTGCTTAAGTTTATTGTTTTACCGGGTTTTATTCAATTGCAAAAAATATGTTGAGTTACCCGGTAACCTGTAACTATTCAGCGCGTTTATATTTTGCCTCAAATTGAGGCGCTTTCGCACGCAAAGAGGGAGCTATAGGGAATAGGCGACCGATTGAGTACGAAAATAACGAAGAGTTGGGGCAAAAGATGAATACGTTGAGTAGTTACATTGAATTTTTAATGCAGGTGTCTGAATGAGATTAACCACCAAAGGCCGCTATGCGGTGACCGCGATGTTGGATCTGGCTCTCCACAGTGAAAGTGGCCCGATCACCTTGTCTGAAATCTCTCAGCGCCAAGGAATATCACTCTCTTACCTAGAGCAGTTATTTGCTCGCCTGCGTAAAAACGGTTTAGTGCTTAGCACCCGTGGCCCGGGTGGTGGTTACCGCCTTAGCCGCGAGGCGGCTGAAATTGCCGTGGTGGAAGTGATCACCGCAGTAGATGAGTATGTTGATGTGATGCGATGTGGCGGAAAAGCCGACTGCTCGGGTGATGGCCCCTGCTTGACCCATGAGTTGTGGGAAGAGTTGAGCCAGAAGATCCACGAGTTCCTGGCCAGTATCAGTCTGGGCGATTTGGTTGGGCGTAAGGGTGACAATGGCGTGGCACCCTTAAATAGAGTGGCCAATATGGCCGAGGCTGAACCGGTCATTTAAAAGTGGCCATCTATCTGGATCACAACGCGACAACACCGCTGGATGAGCGCGTGCTTGAGGCGATGCATCCATTTTTAACCGAAAGTTATGGTAACCCCTCGAGTGTGCACGGCTTTGGCCGTCATGTGCGGCGGGCAATCGACAACGCCCGTGAACAGCTCGCTGCACTGGTCAATGCTCACCCGTCACAGATCATTTTTACCAGTGGCGGGACCGAGGCGAATAACATGGTTTTCGCTGGATTGGCACAGCGCCAACCACCGGGTCGGGTGCTTATCAGTGCAATTGAACACCCGTCAGTGCTGCGCGGCACCCAACATATGGATAGCCAAAAATGGCAAATTGAGACGGTTCCTGTTGATCAAGCAGGGCGTGTCGAAACGGATATTCTGGCGGGTATGATGGATGGCCAGACTCGGTTGGTCTCGATCATGGCGGCTAATAACGAGACAGGTGCCCTTCAGAATGTAGAGGCTTTAGCGGCCCGCTGTCGCGAGCATAACGTGCTCTTTCATTGCGATGCGGTGCAGGCGCTGGGCAAAATCAAGGTCGATTTTGCCGCTAGTCAGGCTCACTTAATGAGCCTCTCCAGCCACAAAATTTATGGGCCACAGGGGTGTGGTGCGCTGGTAGTCGATAAGTCGGTCGATATGGCACCTCTTATGTACGGCGGAGGCCAAGAGAGAGCACGTCGTGCTGGTACAGAAAATGTAGCCGCCATCGTCGGCTTTGGTCGGGCCGCAGAGATAGTGGCCAGTGAACTTGAGGTAAACCGACAACAGCTCACCTCATTGCGCCGGTTGCTAGAGCAGAGGCTACAGACCATTGAGGGTGTGGTGCTGTTTGCAACACAGGCGGAGCGGTTGCCCAATACCGTGATGTTTGCGGTTGAAGGGGTTGCGGGTGAAACCATGCTAATGGCACTCGACGAGGTGGGGTTTGCACTCTCCAGTGGTGCTGCTTGTGAAAGTACCCACGGAGAGCCAAGCCATGTGCTAACCGCAATGGGTGTCCCTTATGAGTTGGCACAGGCCTCAATACGAATCTCTCTGGGGCGCGGTAATACAGCACAAGATATTGAAAGTGTCGTTGTGGCTTTGAAACAGCAAGTTTTGATGATGCGCAGTGTGGCGCGTTATTAAATACGGTCAAATGAAAATGTTCCTGGCGAGCAATAGAGCGCCTGAAAGGTAAGTGTAAAATATGAAACGTCCAATCTATCTCGACTACTCTGCAACCACCCCGGTTGACCCCCGTGTGGCAAAAAAGATGATGAACTACCTGACCATGGACGGTGAGTTTGGCAACCCCGCCTCTCGCTCCCATGTCTATGGGTGGCAGGCAGAAGAGGCGGTTGAGTGGTCGCGTAACCAAGTGGCAAATCTGATTGGTGCTGATGCTAAAGAGATTGTCTGGACATCCGGCGCAACGGAGGCAGACAATCTGGCAATAAAAGGCGCGGCGCACTTCTACAACAAGAAGGGCAAGCACATCATCACCTGTAAAACTGAACACAAGGCGGTGTTGGATAGCTGTCGTCAGCTAGAGCGCGAAGGTTATGAGGTGACTTACCTTGACCCTGAAAGCAACGGCCTGATTGATCTGGACAAGTTACAAGCGGCGATGCGCGATGACACTGTTCTGGTCTCCATTATGCACGTTAATAATGAGATAGGCGTGATTCAGGATATTGCCAAAATAGGCGAGATTTGCCGTGAACGCGGTACTGTTTTTCATGTGGATGCCGCACAAAGTGCCGGTAAGGTGGCGATTGATATGAAGAGCCTGAAGGTTGATCTGCTCTCACTCTCTGCTCACAAAATATATGGCCCCAAGGGAATGGGCGCGCTCTATGTGCGTCGCAAGCCGCGTATCCGTATTGAAGCGCAGATGCACGGTGGCGGCCACGAGCGCGGCATGCGCTCGGGTACCCTGCCAGTACATCAGATTGTGGGCATGGGTGAGGCGTTTCGTATCGCCCGCGAAGAGCTGGCGATGGAGACCGCGCACGCCACTCAACTGCGTGAGCGATTCCTGAAAGGTATTGAAGGTATTGAAGAGATCTATATTAACGGTGATATGGCGCAGCGTATTCCGCAAAATTTGAATATCAGCTTCAACTTTGTTGAGGGTGAATCACTGCTTATGGCGTTGAAGGATCTGGCCGTTTCATCCGGCTCCGCCTGCACCTCCGCCAGTCTGGAGCCCTCTTATGTATTGCGTGCAATTGGTCGCAGTGATGAGTTGGCGCATAGCTCGTTACGTTTTTCATTTGGTCGTTTCACCAGCGAAGCGGATGTGGATTTTACGGTTAAATTGATCCACGAAAAGCTAGGTAGATTGCGTGACTTATCACCGTTGTGGGAGATGTATAAAGAGGGCGTCGATATTGAAAAAGTCCAGTGGGCAGCTCACTAATCAGCGTCTTCTTAATTAGAGGTAATTAGCATGGCATATACAGAAAAAGTACTCGATCATTACGAAAACCCCCGCAATGTGGGCTCGTTTGATAAAGAAGAGAAAAATGTGGGTACCGGCATGGTGGGTGCGCCGGCTTGTGGTGATGTGATGAAATTACAGATCAAGGTTAACGAGCAGGGTGTGATTGAAGATGCCTGCTTTAAAACCTATGGTTGTGGCTCGGCCATTGCCTCCAGCTCGCTGGTCACCGAGTGGGTAAAAGGTAAAACGCTGGATGAAGCGCTAAGTATTAAAAACTCTGAAATTGTTGATGAGCTTGAGTTGCCACCGGTTAAAGTTCACTGCTCGGTATTGGCCGAAGATGCCATTAAGGCCGCAGTGGAAGACCTTAAGAAAAAGCAGTAAGGGGGAACGTATGGCGCTGACAATGACCGAGGCGGCCGCAGGCCATGTTAAAGCCTTTCTTGAAAGCCGGGGCAAAGGTGTCGGTTTGCGTCTGGGTGTAAAAACCAGCGGCTGTTCTGGCATGGCTTATGTGCTTGAATTTGCCGATCAGCTGGAGCCGGGTGATCAGGTGTTTGAAGATAAAGGGGTTAAGATCATCGTTGATGAAAAAAGCCTGCTTTACTTGGATGGCACCGAGTTGGACTTTACCAAAGAGGGGCTGAATGAAGGCTTTAAATTCAACAACCCCAATGTTAAAGATGCTTGTGGTTGTGGTGAAAGCTTTAACGTCTGATGAATGATCTTCCGCACACCGATAACTACTTTGAGCTACTCCAACTGCCCGTTCAATATGCAATCGACAAGTCACGGCTAAGCAGTGCCTATCGAGAGCTGCAACGGGTAGTTCACCCTGATCGATTCGTGAACGCCTCAGCCCACGAGCGCTGCTTGGCTCAACAGAAAGCAACCTTGGTCAACGATGCTTACCGTATACTGCGCGATGACCTCTCCCGCGCCCAGCACCTGTTACAGCTCAATCAAGTTGAGTGCCAACCGCATACGCTGAGTGATCCTGAGTTTCTGATGGCACAGATGCAACTACGAGAAGAGCTGGAGATGATCGCCGCCAGCAAGGATTTAGATCAGCTCGGCGCACTCTTCTCACATGTACAACAGCAGCAGCAAGCGTGTAAAGATCGTCTGCAGGCTATTTTTTCTGCCAAAGATGGTTTTCAGCCTGCCTGCGATGAGGTGACTAAGTTACAATTTCTCAATAAACTATATGAAGAGGCAGAGTCACTGGAAGAACGCCTCACTTAGGGAAGCCCTGATCAAGTCATGAATGTTTTATGCTGGCTGAAATCGCCCTCATTTATCCGAAAATTGCACTCATAGAGTGACAATTGCTACGCATTTCGGAACAAATGAGAACAATTTCCTCTCAGCCTAAATTTATCCAGACTTAATCAGAGACTCCTTAGTCAATCCAATCAATGAATTAAAGAAATATCATGGCACTACTACAGATCAGTGAACCCGGCCTTGGTGCCGCCCCCCATCAACATCGTTTGGCTGCTGGTATCGACCTAGGCACCACTAACTCACTGGTCGCCACCGTTCGCAATGGTATTGTTGAAGCGCTGTGCGACGACTCGGGTGAGTATATTCTGCCCTCAGTAGTGCGCTACCGTGAAAATGCGCCCCCCCAGGTGGGAGAGCAGGCGCTGGCGGCTGCCAGTGAAGACCCGCTAAATACCATTGCATCTGTCAAACGCCTGATGGGGCGTGGTATAGAAGATATTAAGCACCTCGGAACACGTCTGCCGTACCAGTTTGTTGCCGGCGATAGCCAGATGCCACGCATTCACACGGTGGCAGGTGACGTTAGCCCGGTTGAAATCTCCGCCGAAATCCTTAAAACATTAAAGAGACGTGCCGAGTCGACGTTGGGTGGCGAGCTTACCGGCGTTGTGATTACCGTGCCCGCCTACTTTGATGATGCACAACGCCAAGCGACAAAAGATGCCGCCACGGTTGCTGGATTAAAAGTAATGCGGCTACTGAATGAGCCAACAGCGGCGGCGCTGGCTTATGGGCTGGATCAGAGTGCAGAAGGTATTCACGCCATCTACGACCTAGGTGGCGGCACCTTTGATATATCCATCTTGCGGATGCAAAAAGGGGTATTTGAAGTGCTTTCCACCGGTGGGGATTCGGCCCTGGGTGGGGATGATTTTGACCGGGCACTGGCCGAGTGGGTGATGGCGCAGGCGGGGATTAATGATGATGCCGAACATAATCAACTACGCCATGTGATGGCGATAGCCCGTCGCGCCAAAGAGAAGCTAACAGCGGCTGATTCGGCCAAGATTGAGCTGGATGCCAGTTTTGGGGTGGCGTGGCAGGGTGAAATAACCCGCAAACAATTTAACCAGCTAGTGGCTGCTTTAGTCTCACGCACCCTGGTCGCTTGTCGGCGCGCCATGCGAGATGCCCATATCAGCGCGGATGAAATCAAAGAGGTGGTGATGGTCGGTGGCTCTACTCGTGTACCGCTGGTGCGCGAAAAAGTGGGCGAGTTTTTTGCACTAGCCCCACTGACCACCATAGATCCCGATAAAGTTGTCTCGATGGGTGCGGCGCAGCAAGCCGATATTCTAGTCGGTAATCAACCGGCTGATGACGCACTGCTACTGGATGTTATTCCGCTTTCGCTGGGGCTTGAGACCATGGGCGAGCTGGTGGAAAAAGTGGTGCCACGCAATACCACCATTCCTGTGGCGCGTGCTCAGGATTTCACCACCTTTAAAGATGGCCAGACAGCCATGACGATTCATGTATTACAAGGTGAGCGAGAGTTGGTCTCTGACTGTCGTTCATTGGCACGCTTTACACTCAGGGGCATTCCACCAAAAGCCGCTGGCGGTGCAAAAATACGGGTCACTTTTCAAGTAGATGCCGATGGCTTGCTGACAGTATCCGCAAAAGAGTTGACCACCGGCGTTGAAAGTTGCGTAGAAGTGAAGCCCTCCTATGGGCTGGAGAGCAGTGAGATTGAGAGCATGCTGCGTGACTCCATGAGCCATGCAAAAGAGGATCTGGAGGCGCGTCGTCTACGGGAAGCACAGGTAGAGGCCCGGCGCTTGGTAGAATCGGTGGATGTGGCACTTAGTGCTGATGCCAAGCTGTTGAGTGACCAAGAGCGAAAAACCATTGAAAAAGCGCTATCAGCCCTTAAGTCCGTCATGAATGAAGATGATCATAGCGCCATCCAGCAAAGCAGTGCTGTGCTACAAAAAGTGACCGCAGACTTCGCAGCCCGGCGCATGGATGCCAGCATTAAACAGGCCCTTGCCGGCCATCAAGTGGATGACCTATAACATGCCAAAAATAATCTTCCTGCCCCACGAAACCCTCTGCCCAGAAGGCGCGGTGATTGAAGCCGAACCCGGTGTCAGTATCTGTGATGCCGCATTGGCAAATCACATCGAGATCGAACACGCCTGTGAGAAGGTCGGAGCCTGTACCACCTGTCATGTCATCGTGCGCGAAGGTGCAGACTCACTGAATGAAGCAACGGAAGATGAAGACGATATGCTGGATAAAGCGTGGGGGCTAGAACCCGACTCTCGGCTCAGCTGTCAGGCGGTGGTTGCCGATGAAGATCTGGTTGTGGAGATACCAAAATACACCATTAATATGGTTTCGGAGGGGAGTTAATGAAGTGGACAGACCTGTTTGATATTGCCATAGCTCTAGATGAAGCCCATCCAGATGTCGACCCAAAACGAGTGCGCTTTACCGATTTGCACAACTGGGTGATTGAGCTTGCCGAGTTTGATGATGACCCAAGCCACTCGGGTGAAAAGGTGTTAGAGGCGATACAGATGACATGGATTGATGAGCATGATTTTTAACTGACACAGAATTTGAACACCCTCGGCTTCTGAAATTGATGAGGCCGCCGCTTGATTTCTTGGCGAAATAGCAGATTTGACAATAACTCAGAATTTATACGCCTGAAACGCTATGTTCAGGGGTGAATGGCACATTATGGATGCGGGCTGAAGTTTGATGATGCGGTGAAGCTCGATGGCTGGATTCGAAGGCGACTGCGAATGTGTTACTGGGCAGATATATTGCTCCTGCAATATCTGCATTTCCACCATC
>JALSJH010000020.1 GCA_026989455.1 Chromatiales bacterium
GGGTTATCCGTTTATGACCACCACCTTCACCTATCTCTATTGGCCTGTGGTGGGCAAGTTTGAAGTGGCGAGTGCCATGGTTTTTGATCTGGGAGTATTTTTGACGGTGGTGGGTATTACCATGGTAATTCTGGCTGAGCTGGGCAAATTAAGTGGCCCAATGGCAGCGCTGCCGGTAGCCGATAGTAAGGAGCGTCGTTGATGGAGATCTTGATTTCAACCGCCATCGGTTTTTTAGTCGCCTGTGGCATCTATCTTATGCTGCGTGCGCGCACCATGGATGTGGTTATTGGCCTGACACTACTCTCCTACGCGGTGAACCTGTTTCTGTTTGCCTCTGGTCGACTGGTTAGCAACTCGGCCGCGCTGATTTCACCCGATGCCGCTGCTTATGCTGATCCGCTGCCACAAGCTTTGGTATTGACCGCTATCGTCATCGGCTTTGGTATGACCTCCTTTTTGGTGGTACTGGCGATTCGTGCCTTTGGTGATCTGGGTAATGATCATGTGGATGGGGAGGCCAGTAAAAAATGAGCCACTGGTTGATTATGCCCGTGCTGTTGCCAATGGTGGCAGCCATCTTGATGTTACTGACTGCACGATTGGGACGGACGGTGGAACGCTCCATCAGCCTGCTCTCAATGCTGGGTTTGGTCGCGATTTCGGTCGCTTTGCTCAACACCACCCTGGGAGGCGATTATCAAGTCTATGCGGTGGGCAACTGGGTTGCGCCGTTCGGTATTGTGCTGGTGCTCGATAGGCTGAGCGCCTTAATGGTACTGCTGACCTCAGTGTTGGCGCTGTTCAGCTTGCTCTATGCCTGCAACGGTCAGGACCGGGATGGCCGTCATTTCCACGTTCTGTTTCACATGCAGCTGATGGGATTGAACGGAGCTTTCCTGACCGGAGACCTGTTTAACCTGTTTGTCTTCTTCGAAATATTGCTCATCGCCTCATACGGCTTGCTGCTACATGGCGGTGGCCCATTACGCAGTCGAGCCGGGCTTCATTATGTGATTCTCAACCTTGCGGGGTCGGCGCTGTTCTTGGTGGCGATTGGTGCGCTTTATGGCATGTTGGGTACGCTCAATATGGCTGATCTGGCGGTTAAAGTCGCACAGGCGGAGCCTGAGCAGTTACGACTAATCCATATATCAGCACTGCTGTTAATGGTGGTGTTTGGGCTGAAAGCCGCCCTGCTACCCCTCTATTTTTGGCTGCCGAGCGCCTATAGCTCAGCATCCCCTGCGGTGGCTGCACTGTTTGCGATTATGACCAAGGTGGGTATCTACTCCATTATCCGTATGTTCATGCTGGTGTTTGGTATCGAAGCTGGGGTGCTCAGCCATCTTGCCCAACCTTGGCTGTTGCCATTAGGACTGGTGACGCTGGCGCTGGGTGCTTTCGGGGTGCTGGCTTCGAGCTGTCTGCGTCGGCAGGTGGCATACCTGGTGGTGGTGTCGGTGGGAACGCTGATGGCGGGCGTGGGTCTGCTCACGGTAGAGTCGCTGGCGGCCTCGCTCTACTATCTATTGCACTCAACTCTGATCACCGGTGGCATGTTTTTACTGGCCGATGTGATTGCCCGACAACGGGGCGATGTGGGTAGCCAGCTGCGCCTTGGGCCGACGGTTACTCAGCCACTGCTATTATCGACACTATTTTTCATTGGTGCGTTGGCGGTAGTGGGCTTGCCGCCCCTGAGTGGCTTTATTGGCAAGCTGTTGCTGCTGCAAGCCGCAGTACACGAACCCAGTATGGCGTGGTTCTGGGCCGTGATACTGATCGCCAGTTTCTTTGCCTTGATCGCTTTGAGCCGAACCGGCAGTGCGCTATTTTTGAAAACCGATGACCAAGCAGTTACAGGAGTGCGTGTTGAGTCGGTTTCACTGATTGCAGTCGTGGCACTGCTGTTAACCAGCCCACTGCTGGCCTTTTATGGCGGCGCAGTCAGTAGCTTTACCACGGATGCAGCAGAGCAGCTAATGCAGCCGATGAATTATATAGAAGGGGTTCTGGGCTCACAGCAACTACCTGTCGTAGCGACTACGGAGGTGGCACCATGAAACTTCTGAAACGCCTAGTGCCCCACCCCATTTTCAGTTTTGTTTTACTGGTGGTCTGGCTGCTATTAAATAACACCCTATCGGCTGGGCATATCCTGTTGGGCTCGGTGATTGCGTTGGTGCTGCCCTGGGCCACTGCGGGCTTCTGGGCGGAACAGCTGCACCTGCATAAGCCAGGGCTTGCGCTGCGCTTTTTGCTGCTGGTGCTGTGGGATATTACGGTGGCCAATATCCAGGTGGCAAAACTGATTTTGAGTCCTCGTCGCAAGCTACGCCCGGCCTTTATTCACTACCCGCTCGATATGGATAATGATTTTGCGATTACCGTGCTGGCAGCCACCATCTCTCTGACACCGGGGACAGTCTCTATTGATGTTAATGGTGACCATAGCGTATTGCTGCTGCATGGTCTGGATGTGGATGATGAGGCCGCTTTGATTGCCGAAATCAAGCGCCGCTACGAAGCCCCCATCAAGGAGATTTTCGGATGCTAGCCACCGCCATTTTGATTGCTATGGTGCTGATGATTCTGGCACTAATCCTGAACATCTGGCGTGTAGTGGTCGGCCCGGACACCGCCGATCGCATTTTGGCGCTGGATACCCTATATATTAACTCTATCGGCCTATTGGTACTGCTAGGCATTCACATGGCCAGCAGTGCCTATTTTGAAGCCGCACTGCTGATTGCCATGATCGGCTTTATCGGTACCACCGCGCTGTGTAAATATCTATTGCGCGGCGATATTATCGAATAGCAGGGGGAGATAAAATGATCGATGCTATTATTTCAATTTTCTTGATCTTCGGCGCAGGCTTTGCACTGATTGGTTCTATTGGTTTAGTTCGCCTGCCGGATTTTTATACCCGCCTCCATGGCCCCACCAAAGCCACCACCCTGGGCTTGGGTGGCTTGCTAATCGCCTCCATGATCTACTTTACTAGCCGAGGTGAAGTGAGTCTGCATGAGTTGCTGGTGACCATGTTCCTGTTTATGACCGCACCCGTTAGCGCCCATCTTCTCGCCAAAGCCGCACTGCACCTACGGATACGCTCCGAAATAGAGCTGCCCAAGTGGGATAAGTAACGCTGAATAGAGTGGCAACAATGCTTCATGAGTGTGATGGCGCTCACATCTCTGCCATCCATCACTACAAAAAATGATGGAATGGACGAAACCCTAAGCAGTGGATAAAAGAGTGTTAGACAGCCGTTAGGTTGCAAGGGGGGGATATGTCATTACCAGAATTAATGCCAGTTGAAGAGTTGTTTGCCTATGATCCGAACAAGGCTGGAGCAGAGGTAAACGTTAGCCAATCCGAGCTTGAGTGCGCCCGCGCTATTGTTGATCAGGAGCTATCCATTCGTTTTGATGAGTCGGTGCTGCCAGATGAGATGGTTTCACTGCTAAATGATGCTTGGAAAGAGGTGTTGGCGGCTATCTATATCGAAGAGGGATTTGGCAGCATGCGCTGGATTTTGGCGATGGAGATCACCGATGAGCTGGTCTGGACACTTCAGCCGAAACAAAATTTAGCCGAGCGCACCAAGATGATCGGACTGTTGCCCACCTTGGTAAAAGTGCTACGCCAAGGCTTAGCTTCGGTAAAGTGGGACCCGCCACAAACGGAGCAGCTGTTAGACTCCCTCTCTTGCCACCACATGTTGATTTTGCGGGGTGGAAAGCTGTGCCAACAACATAGCAATGGCACCCCACTATCAACCGCAGCCAATGATCAAGCTGAAGCGTTTGCTGAAGAGGATAGCGCCACAGATGAAAAAGGGTGGCACTACCGGGCTGATATCAATGAGTGGGTCTACCAGGATGAAGCGGCCCAGCCGCTGGGTGCTTCAAGTGCGGATCTTCCGCCAGCCGTCAAGAAAACCACCCATACTCGTAGCCGTAAAGTTGGCTTTGGTGATCGTTAACTATAATCAAGCCTACTAGGGAAGAGGGCAAAATCCGTTGAAAATCACGCGATTACGCCCTTCGTTTTTTGCCCGATAAAGTGCCTGATCAGCTTTCTCTACCAGTAGTGCCCCCATCTCTTCTGCACTCTGCTGGCTGTTATCCCCTTCAATAAATGCGATGCCAATCGAAACGGTTATTTGCAGTTGATCACCGCTCTCGATGGTTACGCGGTGCTGCTCTAGCTCGCTGCGAATCCGTTCGGCAATCTCTACCGAGAGTGACAGCGGGGTATCCACCAATAGAACGACAAACTCCTCTCCACCATAGCGTGCCAGCAGGTCGCTGACCCGCAACTGCTTGCGGATCAGGGCGGCAAACTCTTTCAGCACCTGATCTCCCGCACGGTGTCCATAGTTATCATTTATTTTCTTGAAAAAGTCGATATCCAGTAGCAGACATGTCAGGGTGCTATTTTGGCGTTTACAGCGTGTTATCTCTTCCAGTAGTCGCTGATCAAAATAGCGGCGGTTATTCACCGAGGTGAGAAAGTCGGTCAGGCCAACCCGTTTGAGGCGCTCGTGGTTGCAGGCATTCTCAAGGCAGATGGCAAACACGGCTGCGAGGCGCTGTAGAAAATCGGTTCCTGACCCTTTAATGAAACGCTCTTCGCGCTGGCTTCCTAAGTTGATGCTGCCAATGATTTCGCCATAACGAATCAGCGGCAGGATCGCGATACTGGCAAAGCGCTGATGATAGTCTGGAAAAAAGGGGCTATGTTGCTCCCGGAAGTAGTCGAGAAGAGGGGCATCGCTACAGCCAAAGAGGGTATCCAATTGATCTGTCGACTCACAAAAGAGCAGTTGTGGGTGTTGCTGTAGGCTGCTCTCATCTTCCAGCATGTGGCGAATTTCGTAAGAGGGGTCGACCAAGGTGAGCGTGACTGCATCCAGCTCAAAGGAGGCGCGGTATTCGTAGAGGATGGTTTCGATCAGTTCAGCCAATGATTTTAAGCTAATCAGGCGCAACTCCTGTGCTTGAAAGCGGTGCATCTTCTCTTCATTGTTGCGCGCCTGGGAGATAAAGGCTTTGAGCTGACGGCGCAGGGCTTGGTTTTGGCTGTAGAGCTCCTCTTCATTGGTGTGGTTTAGTGACAAG
>JALSJH010000021.1 GCA_026989455.1 Chromatiales bacterium
TGACCTTTTTCAATTTTATAGGGCTTCATTTTTTCGGCCAGTTTTCGTGCCCGATTGAACTCGATACGCTCGGGCACAAAGTAGGCACCACGGAATTCACCATTAATAAACTTGGCAAGAATGAAGTTGGTCTGCCCCGCTGCAAAGTTAAAGGTCTCTTCACCGGCCAACTCCCGAGGCTGCTTGATCGGGCCATAAACATCAAGTGATAAAAAACGGATCGTACCCTCTGTAGGCTTGATGCGCAGCATGATGTATTCACTATATGAAAGCGTCCCCACATCAGAACCGTTAATATCGATTTTGATCGGTTGATCAGGAAAACCCGTGCTATATCGCGGTCTCTCCCGAAGAATATAGATGGTTGAATACTCTTGATTCAGGTTGGGTTGCAGTATCGGGCTATCTTCAATCAGATGGGTGCCGGTGCAGCCGCTAAGAGTCAGCACAAAAAGGGCGCTGGTCAGTGTGATGAGTGCTGATTTAAACATGCGCTACTCCAAATAGATTTCTCGTGCAAAGCTCTCATGGAATGATTTTGTTAAAAAATCATTAGTTGCTTTTGGTGGATTGTGCCACGGTTGTCGCGCCAATGGTATTATTTAACCGTTTCTCCCAACGCCTGTAAGTCGGCATGGTAGGAGGATCTCACCATGGGGCCGCTGGCAACGCTGCTGAAACCGATGGCTCGGGCGTAATCGGCGAGCTGCTCAAACTCCTCTGGTGTGACATAGCGCTCGACGGGCAGGTGATGCTGACTCGGTTGCAGATATTGCCCGAGGGTGAGCATCTCCACTTTGTGGGCGCGCAGTGCTTGCAGCACTTGCTTGATCTCTGCGATCTCTTCACCCAGCCCCAGCATAATGCCCGATTTGGTGGCCACCTCGGGGCAGGCGGTTTTGAAGCGCTCCAACAGCTTAAGAGACCATGAATAGTCGGCACCGGGACGGGCTTTTTTGTAGAGCCGTGGCACCGTCTCCAAGTTGTGGTTAAAGACATCCGGTGGTGTGGTTTTTAACTGTTCCAGCGCGACATCCATTCGGCCACGAAAATCCGGCACCAGCGTTTCAATGCGGGTAGTGGGGGATGCTTTACGAATAGCGGCGATACAGCGTGCAAAATGTTCAGCGCCGCCATCACGCAGGTCATCACGATCAACCGAGGTGACCACAACATAGTTAAGCCCCATGGCGGCAACCGCTTTAGCCAGATGTGATGGCTCATCTAGGTCCAGTGGCTTGGGTTTGCCATGTGCCACATCACAAAATGGACAGCGGCGAGTGCAGATACCGCCCATGACCATAAAGGTGGCGGTGCCATGGTGAAAGCACTCCCCTAAATTAGGACAGGCCGCCTCTTCACAAACAGAAAATAATTTTTGCTCACGCAGGATCCCTTTAATGCGTTTCACCTCCGGCGAGGTGGGGGCAACGGCTTTGATCCAGCGCGGTTTTTTCAGCGGGGTTTTAGCGGGTACTACCTTGATCGGGATGCGTGATACTTTGGATTCACCTTTTAGTTCACGCAGTGAGCGACGTGCTTCTTCTTGTTCATCAATCGGCTTCATAGCGTCTGTTCCCATGCTGGCAGTGCTGTTTCGGTCTGAATTTCACCATCCAAATGCAGAGTCTGGCAGAGCGTGCGGCACAATTTGTCGGCCACCACCGCCAGGGGTTCATTGACACCCAGTGCCGCCAGTTGCGTGACGGCCATGCCGGCGTGACCACAGGGGTTGATATTGGTGAAAGGGGTGAGATCCATATTAACATTCAGGCTCAAGCCGTGATAGCTACAGTGGCGGCGTATACGCAGTCCGAGTGCGGCAATTTTCGCCTGTTTTACATAAACGCCGGGGGCATCTGCACGGGGGTGGGCTGCAATGTTGTACTCTGCGAGCAGCGCGACAATGGACTCTTCGATGGCAGTGACTAGGTGGCGCACTCCCCAGTCATGGCGCTTTAGGTCGAAGAGTAGGTAGATGATCAGTTGACCCGGGCCGTGGTAGGTCACCTGTCCACCACGGTCACTGGCTACCACCGGAATCTGGGTGGCGTTGAGGATATGCTCTTTTTTGCCATTGAGCCCCAGTGTGTAGACTGCCGGGTGCTCAACAATCCACAGCTCATCGCAACTTGTGCTGCTGCGTTGCTCGGTGTAGTGCTGCATCGCCTGCCAAACGGGTAGGTAGGGTTGTTGTCCCAGTTGGCGAATAATCAGTGGGCCCATCAGAAAAGCTCAGAGCACCATCTTAATGCGGCTACAGGCGGTGAGCTCAATGTAGATGGCATCCAGCTGTGCTTTACTGGTGGCGGTAAAAGTGACGGTAACTGATTGAAACTTTCCGCCACTGCTGGTGCGATTGCTCACCGCCCCTTCTGACAGGTCTGATACATGCTTGCGGATAATAGTGACGACGTGGCTATCAAAGTCATCCGCCGCTTCACCCATCACTTTAATAGGAAATTCACAGGGAAATTCAAACAGGGTTTCTTGATCAGACATTATATTTTACCGTGTTGCTGGCTGGCGCAGCTGTTTTTTAAAGGTTTGATAGTCCGCATAAATACGTGACCAGAGTGGGCCAGGCTTGCCTTTGCCGACCGGCTGATCATCCAGCTGCGTCACCGCCAGGATTTCCCGGGTCGAGCTGGTCACCCAGATTTCACTGGCTTCGCGTAGTTGCTGCTCGCTGATTTGAGCCTCACGGCTATTTAGACCCTGTTGCTGTGTCAGCTCCAACACCACATCGCGGGTGATGCCGGGGAGCAGCTCTGCACTCTTAGGTGGGGTCAAAATCTCATCTTTCAAGACAATAAAGACGTTACTGGCGGCCCCTTCGGTAAGATAACCCTCTTTCAGCAGAATCGCTTCTGCTGCACCCGCCTCGACCGCTTGCTGGCGTAACAGGATATTGGGCAGTAGGCTGATAGCTTTGATGTGGCACTGTTTCCAGCGGGTATCTTCAAGGGTGATGGCCGAAATGCCCTGAGCATAGGTTTCATCACTGGGCTTGATGATGGGTGTGGCTGAGGCAAAAACCGTGGGGTGAGTCTCTTGCGGAAAGGCGTGCTCACGACGCGCTGCGCTGCCTCGGGTGATTTGCAGGTAGATGGAGTAGTCTGCTTTGTTGGCGTGGTTGGCATTTAGCAGTTGTTTAAGCAGCTGTCGCCACTGGGCACTGCTGTGGGGGTTGCTGATATGGACACCATCCAAGCTGTTTTGCAGCCGCGCAAGATGCTCGTCAAGGTGGAAAAAGTTACCCGCATAGGCGGGAATCACTTCATAAACACCATCACCAAACAGAAAACCCCGGTCAGTCACCGGTATTTTGGCCTGCTCTTCAGGCAGTAGCTGGCCATTCAGGTGGACAATACCCATCTATTCAAACATCAACTTAACTTGGTCTATCAATGATTTTACCATCCCCGCTTCGGCCACTGAACTTAATGCTAGCAACGGCCTTTCGGCGACGACGGTATCTTGTAGCTTGACCACCACCGTACCTACTCGATTACCTTGCTGTTGCGGTGCCATGATTTTGCTGTTGATCTGCATCGACGCTTGTAGCTTGTCATACTGGCCTCGTGGAATGGTTACATAGAGATCATCAGCTATGCCCACCGCTAACTGGTCACTTTCACCTTTCCAGATGCGGATGTTTTGCAGCGCTTGCTCGGCACTATAAAGTTTATGGGTTTCGAAAAAGCGGAAGCCGTAGGTGAGCAACTTCTGGCTCTCATTCGTCCGCGACTTGTCACTCTTGGTACCCATGACCACCGAGATTAAACGCATACCATTCTGTTCGCCAGAGGCGACGAGGCAGTAACCCGCCGCTTCGGTATGGCCGGTTTTGATGCCATCAACATACTTGCTGCGCCACAGCAGTTTGTTACGATTATATTGTGAGATGCCATTGTATTCATATGATTTTTCGGCGTACCAGCTGTAGAAGTCAGCGCCATCACGAATCAGCGCCTGGCCCAGCAACGCCATGTCATGGGCGGTGGTGTAGTGGTCAGGGTCGGGCATGCCGGTACTGTTAGCGAAATGAGTGCTCTGCATACCTAGGCGCTGTGCGTGGGCATTCATCAGTTCGGCAAAGGCTGATTCGCTACCGGCAATATGCTCTGCCAACGCGACGGTGGCATCATTGCCCGACTGGATGATGACCCCTTTCAATAGCTGTTCGACGCTAACAAACTTGCCCACCTCTACAAACATACGCGAGCCTTCCATGCGCCACGCTTTTTCACTGATTCGAACCTGATCACTTAAATTCATGCGCCCCTGCAAAATCTCCTGCTCAATGATGTAGGCACTCATCATTTTTGTAAGGCTGGCAGGCTCTACTCGCTCATCAGAGTTGTACTCGGCAATGACGTGGCCACTGTTGAAGTCCATCAGATAGTAGGAGCTGGCATTTACTTTGGGTGCGCTGGGAATCATTGCCGGCGCAGCCACAAGCTGGCTGGTAAACAGGAGCAAGATCAGGGTCAATAAAATGTGCATGGTAGGATTCTATAGTGGGGCGTTAGCCGTATTATCTTCTGTGGTGTCAAGATCAGAAAAATGAGTGAGAACAGTTGTACCGTTTTATTAGTCGATAAAAGCAAGATTAGGCGCATAGCATAACCATTTTAAGATCAATCAACAACGATATAGGGTTTTTCAAAACCCATCTGTTTAAGTTGTGTGGCCAGCTGCTCGGCATCACTCCGGTCTCCTAGCGGGCCAACCCTGAGGCGATAGAAGGGCCGGCGTTCATTGGGTTGATGAATCACCACATTGTTGATCTCCGACTCGAGCAGGCGATCCAGCATACGCCGCATATTGCCGCGCTCACCAAAGGAGCCCAGCTGTAGATAGATCTGTGGTGTGCTGCTGTCTGGTGATGGCGGCATTTTTTCCATTTTACTCACGGCGAAAGGTGTTGCCAGCGGTACCGCCTTGATGGTGACGTTGTGCTCATCAGCGGTCGGCACAATAGTTCGCACCTCTACATTACCAGTTCCCGTTTGGTCAATCCCTAGTTTAATAGCTGCTGTATAGGAGAGGTCGATGATGCGGCCCTCTTTAAAGGGGCCACGGTCATTGATTTTAACAATGATCTTATGGCCATTGTCGAGGTTGGTCACTTCAGCATAGGTGGGCAGTGGCAGGTGTTTGTGGGCGGCGGTCATTTTATACATATCATAAGTTTCACCGCTAGAGGTGCGCCTGCCATGGAATTTGGTGCCGTACCAGGAGGCGATGCCTCGCTCCACGTGGCCTTCGGCACTCTCCAGTACCGAGTAGTGCTTACCAAACACCTCATAAGAGGCGGGGTTGCCATATTTGCTATAAGGCTCATATTTGGGTATCGCATCGGGAATTTTTGAGACATCCACATCACCTTCTGGTGCGGCATCCTGCTCCTCAATGGGAAGGTGTGCGGCACAACCACTGAGTAGTGTGACAAAAATCAGGAGAATAAGTTTATATTGCATATTTTTAGTTGGAAGCCTGTCCGAGAATAGAGAGCCTCCTAGGCCGGAAGCAGTTTTCTATGGGTGTGAATTGACATTAAAATACCAAATCCAGCCATAATAGTCACCATTGAAGTGCCGCCATAGCTGACCAGTGGTAGCGGGATGCCAACCACAGGCAGTAATCCCGAAACCATGCCAATGTTGACAAAAATGTAGATAAAGAAGGTAAAAATCAAGCTGCCGACAACCAGTCGGCCATAGGTATCCTGTGCCTGGGCGGCAATTTGCAGGCCGCGCAGGATGATGAACATATAGATTGCCAGTAGTGCAATGATGCCGACAAAGCCAAACTCCTCGGCAAAAACTGCAAAGATAAAATCGGTGTGGCGCTCGGGCAGGAAATCGAGCTGTGACTGGGTGCCATTAAACCACCCCTTGCCGTAAAGCCCACCGGAACCAATGGCAATTTTTGACTGGATAATATGGTAGCCCGCCCCCAGCGGGTCACTCTCCGGATTAAAGAGGGTGAGTACGCGCTGGCGCTGGTAGTCGTGCATCACAAAAAACCACATAATGGGGGCAAACAGTGACAGCGTGCCTATGGAGATGAAAATATGCTTGCTAGAGATGCCACTGAGCAGCAGCACAAAAACACCCGCGCTGGCGATCAGCAGGGAGGTTCCAAGGTCTGGTTGCTGAATAATCAGGATAACGGGAATCGCTATAAACAACAGCGCTACCCCCAGTTGACGCTTGCTACAGGGCAGTGGTTTCTGGTGTAGATACCAAGCCACCATCATCGGCACCACCAGCTTCATCATCTCGGAGGGTTGGAACTTGAAAAAACCCAAATCTAGCCAGCGTTGCGCCCCTTTGCCGGTGTGACCAAACAGCAGTACGCCGATAAGTAACAGCAGGCCAATACCAAATAGCCAAGGTGTCCAGCGCAGTAAGTTGATGGGCGAAACCTGTGCTAAGGCAACCATGACCGCAAAGCCCAACCCTAGACGAACAGCTTGCCGCTGCAACATCCCCATATCCTCGCCACTGGCACTGTAGAGGATCATCAGTCCGGCAAGTGAGAGCACCAGCAAGCCCAGCAACATCGGGATATCAAGGTGGATAAACTGCCCACCCCGGGTGTTGCTCTCTTGGCTATGGCTGAGGCCTGATAGATTCATGGTTGCTTCCCAAAGTAGACATCCATCACGGCGCGTGCCACGGGGGCGGCAACCGACCCACCACTGCCACCATTTTCGACAATAACCGCGATGGCAATTTCAGGATTATCGATGGGCGCAAAGCCAATAAAAAGGGCATGGTCACGTAATTTTTTAGCAATCTTTTCTGCATCATACTCCTCACCCTGGGCGATGCCGAAGACCTGTGCAGTCCCTGTTTTACCGGCAATGGTGAATGTTTCACTGTGGATACTGCGCGCTGTACCTCGTGGGGAGTTAACCACTTTCTCCATCGCGTCAATCATATAGTCCCAGTTCTCCCGGTTATGCACCGTGATCTGGTTGGCCTGTTTTATGGTTTGTGCGAGCAGTGTGCCGCTGAGTGCATCTTCTATTTGCAATAGAAGCTGCGGATACATGCGCCGCCCCCCCATGGCCAAGCTGCCTGTGGCGACCGCTAACTGGAGTGGTGTGGTCAAGTTAAAGCCTTGACCAATACTGGAGATCAAGGTTTCACCCAGGTACCAGCGCTCACCTTTGATGCGTTTTTTCCACTCCGACGAGGGGATTAAACCACTGGACTCTCCACCTAAGTCAATACCTGTGCGCTGGTTGAAGCCAAACTGAATCAAAAAGTCATACATCTGATCGATTGACATCTTCATGGCCAGTTCATAAAAATAGACATCGCAGGACTCCACAATCGCTTTTTGCATGTCCGTGCGGCCGTGGCCCTGCTTTTTCCAGTCACGGTAGCGGCGATCATTACCCGGCAGCGTCATCCAGCCGTGGCAGTTGGTGTGGTCACGTTCGTCAAGCAGCCCCAGCTCCATAGCACCCAGCCCGGTAAAGGGTTTCAGGGTGGAACCCGGGGGGTACCTTCCCTGTAAAAAACGGTTGAAGAGTGGCTGCTCTGCTGACTGCGATAAACCCTTGTAGCGCGTGCTGTTAATACCATTCACAAACCAGTTGGGGTCGTATTCCGGGGTGCTGATCATCGCCAGCACCTGGCCATTGCGTGGGTCGAGAGCAACCACCGCACCATTCTCTCCCTTCATCGCATGCTTGGCGGCGCGCTGCATATCGATATCGAGGCTGAGGTAGATATTATCCCCAGGCACCGGCGCAACATACTCCAGCGTCCGCAGGATACGGCCACGAACATTGGTCTCTACCCGTTTGTAGCCGACTTGCCCATGCAATATATTTTCATAGGACTTTTCTATTCCGGCTTTGCCAATGTAGTCGGTACCGGCATATTGTGCATGGTCAAGCTGAACCAGCTCATGCTCATTAATGCGCCCTACATAACCCAGTGCGTGTACAGATAACTCATTGAAGGGGTAGTGGCGTATCAGGCGCGCTTCAACATCCACCCCCGGGAGTTGATGCCGATCTACCGCTAAACGGGCAACCTCTTCATCACTGAGTCGAAAGCGTAATGGGATGGCGTGAAAGCGCCGACCCCGCTTTCGCTGCTTCTCAAAGCGCTTAATGTCGAACTCGCTAATCTCCACAATGGTAGCGAGGCGAGCAACCGTCTCCTCGAGATCACCGACCCGCTCGGGGGTAATTACCAAGGTGTAGCTGGGGATGTTTTCAGCCAGAACGCGCCCTTGACGATCGTAGATCAGCCCGCGAATAGGGGGTTCGGGCAGTAGCCGCAGGCGGTTTTTTTCTGAAAGCGTGGTGAAGTGTTGGTGGCTCTCTAGTTGCAAGTAGGCCATGCGGCTAACCAAAAGTGACAACAAGATAATTACACAGAGCAGGCCCAATACCACGCGGACGGTAAACAGTCGGGCCTCTCTCTTGTGGTCTTTAATGGCGTTGTGCATGAGGTCGGGACTTATCGAACACGGTAAAAGCGTCGGATGCGACGCAGCAACATGAACAGGGGTGGCCACAGCAGTAGCGTGGTAAGGCTGGGTAACCACCCGGTGAACCCACCCGTTGGTCGGTCGATAACGCCATTGACCCAAACGGTGATCAGCTGGGTGAGTAGTGCCAGCAGCAGCACGGTAATGGCTTGTTGCCACACCGGAAACAGGCGGATACGTTTATGGAGTTTTACGACGATAAAAGCAACCAGTGCCAGCTCAAGCGCATGTTGGCCCAGCAGTGATCCGGTAGCAACATCCAAGGTGATACCAGCCACCCAGCCAACGATAACCCCGACGCGCTCAGGGATCGCCAAACACCAGTAGATCAGCACAATCATCACCCACTCTGGGCGCAGTAACTCGAGCCAGCTGGGGAGTGGCATCAGCGTCAGAATTAATGCGGCCAAAAAGGTGACGATGATCACCCAGCCGTTATGGGGTGAAAATGAGTTCATGGCTGCTCTCCAGCGCCATAATCGGCCTCACTTTTCCAGACAATCAGTACCTCTCGAATCCGTTCAAGTGCCGCCGCCGGGTGGGCTTTAACCACCGCGTAAGGCTGGCTTGGATCAATGCTAATCTCTGTTATATAGGCCACCGGATAGCCCGACGGAAAGCGGCCACCTAGCCCAGAGGTGACCAATAGATCGCCTTTTTGGATGTCGGCGTTGTTGGGGATATGGGTAAGCTCCAGGCCATTGCTGATCTCACCGGTGCCCATGGCGATTGCGCGCATACCGGTGCGGTTTATCTGCACTGGAATCGCATGGGATGGGTCGGTAATCATCATCGCTCGACTGGAAAATCGCCCCACCTCAACCACCTGACCCACCACACCATTAGAGTCGAGCAGTGGTTGCCCCTCAAACAGATTGTCACCGCCCCCTTTGTTGATCACAATCTGGCGACTGAAAGGGTCTAGGTCGACGGCGAGGAGCTCACTGATCATCACCCGCTCAGCGATATTTTGGGTCGACTCCATCAATACCCGCAGGCGAATATTCTCTCTCTCTAGAGCATAGAGCTTTTGTAGTTGCGCTTTGAGCAGCAGATGTTCGGTTTTAAGATTATTGTTCTCTTTGAGCAGACGCTCCCTGCTTATAAAGGTATCCGAAGCCCACTGGCTAGTAGCAAAGGGGATGTTGACGATGTATTGAACAGGGTAGAGCGCGCTGGCGATACCGGCACGGATATCATCGAGGTGGTTATAGCGGTGATCCAAAATCATAAACAACAGCGAGAGCAGCACGAAGAAGGCTGCGCGCAGTGTTAAAGATGGCCCCTCTGTAAATATGGTTTTTATGTGGCTACCCCAGAAAAAACACCCTCAACGGGAATATTGGGTTTGGCTCTTCACGTTCAGGTTTGTTCAAGTTTTCTAAAAGAAAAAGGGCATTGATATGCCCCCTGAAATTTCTTTATTCGTAAGAGAATACATTCCAGCCCCGCTCATCGATCATCTCCAGTGCTTTGCCACCACCACGCGCCACACAGGTGAGGGGGTCGTCTGCAATAATGACTGGCAGACCGGTCTCTTCGGAGAGCAGACGATCAATATCACGCAACAGAGCGCCGCCACCGGTCAGTACCATGCCGCGCTCAGCCACATCGGAACCCAACTCGGGAGGTGTCTGCTCCAGTGCCGCTTTTACCCCGCTGACGATAGCAGAGAGCGGATCCTGTAGCGCTTCCAAAATTTCGTTACTGTTGAGGGTGAAGCTGCGTGGAATACCCTCGGCCAGATTACGCCCGCGCACTTCAATCTCCTGAACCTCTTCGCCCGGAAAACCGGAGCCGACCTCATGTTTGATACGCTCAGCCGTCGCCTCGCCAATCAAGGTGCCGTAATTACGGCGTACATAGTTAACAATTGCATCATCAAAACGGTCACCACCTACTCGAATGGAAGAGGAGTAGACGATACCTGATAGTGAAATAACCGCCACCTCGGTGGTGCCACCGCCGATATCAACCACCATGCAGCCGCGTGCTTCGTTCACCGGCATACCCGCACCAATAGCGGCAGCCATAGGCTCCTCGATCAGGTAAACCTCACGGGCACCGGCCCCCATGGCAGACTCCTTGATTGCCCGGCGCTCAACCTGGGTAGAGCCGCAAGGCACACAGATCAACACCCGAGGACTGGGGCGGAAAAATTTAAATTTCTCGTCATGGGCTTTGTGGATAAAGTGCTGGAGCATCTTTTCGGTGACGGTAAAGTCAGCAATCACCCCATCTTTCAGTGGGCGGATGGCCACAATATTGGCGGGGGTGCGCCCCAGCATCTGCTTCGCCTCGAGGCCGACCGCTTCAACTGACTTAGGCCCACCGGCCCCGCGATCCTGGCGTATTGCCACCACCGAGGGTTCGTCGAGAATAATGCCCTGACCTTTTACATAGATCAGAGTGTTTGCCGTCCCCAAGTCGATGGAGAGGTCATTGGAAAACATGCCGCGTAGAGAACCAAACATAAGCTTTATTTATCGCCACTTATTATTAATAGGTAAAAATCTGGCCTAGTGTATCTGTGCCTAGGGCTTTGGGCAAGCTGCCAACTGTGATAACTTTAGCACTTTAGAATAATAATTCCCTTGGAGCTGGACAATGTCATTAGAAAAAGCGGACGTTGAAAAAATTGCCCACTTGGCGCGATTGCAAATCACAGAACCGGAGATTCCTGAATACGCCCGTAACCTCAGTTCAATCTTATCGCTAGTGGAGCAGATGAGCAGTGTCGATACCACCGGGATTACGCCCATGGCCCATCCACTGGAAGTTGCCCAGCGCCTGCGTGCTGATGTGGTCACCGAGGGTAACCAGCGTGAAAAATTTCAGGCGATTGCCCCGGCCACTGAAAACGGCCTATTTTTAGTGCCCAAGGTTATTGAATAACACCCACTGCCTCTATTTGGCTCCTGAATAGGCTAATGCTTGTTCATGGCCTCCTCATCAAAATCTGTACAAATATAGAATCGAAGCGACTATGCATAATAAAACTCTCTCTGAACTGGCGCAGGGTCTGCGTGAGAAAGCATTCTCCAGTGCTGAATTGACCCAGTATTATTTGGATCGTATTCAACAACATGATGGTAATTTAAACAGTTTCATAACCGTCACCCCTGAGCGGGCGCTGGCACAAGCTAAAGCGGCGGACGCACTGTTGGCTGCTGGCAAAGGTGAGGCGCTCACGGGTATTCCACTGGCGCAGAAGGATATTTTCTGTACCGATGGGGTGCGTACCAGCTGCGGCTCCAAGATGCTGGATAACTTCATCGCACCCTACAATGCCACGGTGATTGAAAAGTTTAATCGCGCCGGCAGTGTGATGCTGGGGAAAACCAACATGGATGAGTTTGCTATGGGCTCATCCAATGAGACCAGCTTTTATGGAACGGTAAAAAACCCATGGGATTTGCAGGCAGTGCCCGGCGGCTCCTCGGGCGGTTCAGCCGCTTGTGTAGCGGCGCGCATTGCCCCCGCCTCAACTGGCACCGACACCGGCGGCTCGATCCGCCAACCGGCAGCTCTATGTGGCATCACCGGCCTTAAGCCAACCTATGGACGCATCTCCCGCTACGGCATGATCGCCTTTGCCTCAAGCCTTGACCAAGCGGGCCCCATGACCCGTAATGCAGAAGATGCCGCCATCATGTTGAACACCATGGCGGGCTTTGATGCGCGGGACTCCACCTGTCTGGATAAGCCGGTGCCTGACTATACTGCCGACCTGGATAACCGCCTGCAAGGGCTTAAAATCGGCCTGCCCAAAGAGTATTTTGCGGAAGGTCTTGATGGCGCAATGGCCAGCGCAATCGACGCGGCTATCAAGGAGTACCAAAAGCTGGGGGCGACGATCAAAGAGATCAGCCTACCCAATACCCACCTTGCGGTGCCAACCTACTATGTGATTGCTCCCGCTGAGTGCTCATCCAATCTTTCACGGATGGATGGCGTGCGTTTTGGCTACCGTTGTGAAAACCCGGTTGATTTGGAAGATCTTTATAAACGCTCCCGTGGCGAGGGCTTTGGTGAAGAGGTCAAGCGTCGCATCATGGTGGGAGCCTATGCCTTGTCTGCCGGCTATTACGATGCTTACTATCTCAAGGCACAGCAGATTCGCCAGCTAATTTCTGATGACTTCAAAAAGGCTTTTGCCGAGGTTGATGTCATCATGGGTCCCACCACCCCGGAGCCGGCATTCAACTTTGGTGAAAAGGGTAACGACCCGGTCAGTATGTACCTCTCTGATATCTACACCATTGCGGTTAATCTGGCGGGCTTGCCCGGCATGTCGGTTCCCGCCGGAATGGTTAATGGTCGCCCCGCTGGCTTACAGATCATCGGCAACTATTTTGATGAGGCGCGCCTGCTGAATGTGGCGCACCAGTACCAGCAGGTGACAGATTGGCATCAACAAGGGCCTGAAAAATATTTGTAGCTCCCTAATCCTCGAATAGAAACGCGAGATGATGCGGAATCAAGAGCTTGTGCAGCATACGTGCTTCTACCCGAGGATTAGGGTAATTCACAGAACCCAATTTAAAGCGGGCCACATGGCCCAGTAAAACCTAACGAGGCAATAAGTATGCAATGGGAAGCTGTTATCGGGCTGGAGATTCACGCCCAGCTGGCAACCAAGAGTAAGATTTTTTCAGGCGCAAGTACCGCCTATGGTGCGGAGCCGAATACCCAAGCGTGTGCAGTTGACCTGGGTTTTCCCGGTGTACTGCCGGTGTTGAATGAAGAGGCGGTGCGCATGGCGGCAAAGTTTGGCTTGGCCATTAAAGCCGAGATTGCCCCGCGTTCAGTCTTTGCGCGTAAAAACTACTTTTATCCTGACCTGCCAAAGGGTTACCAAACCAGTCAGTTTGACCTACCCACCGTGGGTAAAGGCACGCTGGAGATCACCCTGCAAGATGGCACTCTCAAACGCATCGGGGTGACCCGTGCACACCTAGAAGAGGATGCTGGTAAATCGCTGCATGAGGATTTTCACGGCATGACCGGTATCGACCTTAACCGTGCCGGTACCCCGCTACTGGAGATCGTCTCCGAACCCGAGCTAAGCTCCGCCTATGAAGCGGTCGCCTATATGAAGAAATTGCACATCTTGGTTCGCTATCTGGAGATCTGTGATGGCAACATGCAGGAGGGCTCTTTCCGTTGTGATGCCAATGTCTCCGTGCGCCCGGTGGGGCAAAAAGAACTCGGGACCCGTGCCGAGGTTAAAAACCTCAACTCGTTCCGCTTTATTGAACGTGCCATTAACCATGAAATTGAGCGACAGATTGAGATCATCGAAGGTGGCGGCACTATTGTGCAAGAGACCCGTCTCTACGATTCCGATAAGGACGAAACCCGCTCAATGCGCTCCAAAGAGGAGGCGAACGACTACCGTTACTTCCCCTGCCCTGATCTGTTGCCGGTAGTGATTGAGCAGTGCTATCTGGATGAGATTGCCAAAACCTTGCCAGAGCTGCCCGATGTTAAAAAGAAGCGTTTCATTGAAACGATTGGTCTTAAAGCGGACGCGGCAGAAGTACTGGTCAGTAGTCGCGAGCTGGCCGATTATTTTGAAACCGTGGTAAAAGCCTCAGCGGCACCAGCAAAAATATGTGCCAACTGGGTGATTGTCGAGCTGGTGGGAGCCTTAAATAAAAGCGCTCAGGAGATCACTGCCAGCCCGGTCACGGCTGAACAGTTAGGTGGTTTGGTGAAGCGGATTGCAGATAACACTATCTCCGGTAAAATCGCCAAACAGGTATTTGCCGCCATGTGGGCGGGTGAGGGTGACGCGGATACCATTATCGAAGCAAAAGACCTTAAACAGAATACCGACTCCGGTGCAATTGAAGCGGTCATTGACGAGATTATTGCCAAGCACCCACAACAGGCAGAAGAGCTGCGTAGCGGAAAAGATAAAATGATGGGTTTCTTTGTGGGTCAGGTGATGAAAGCAACCCAAGGAAAAGCCAATCCGGCTCAAGTTAATCAGCTGCTGAAAAAGAAGATTTTCGCGTAATGAGACAAATTCCACCCTCCGAACGCGACAGCTTGCAGCGTTTCATCTTCGAAAACGCCCCAATTCGCGGTGAGCTGGTGCATCTCGACAGCAGCTGGCAGAGAATATTATCCCACCATGATTATCCTCTGCCAGTGCGTAGACTACTGGGTGAGATGATGGCCGCCTCTGCGCTGCTGGTTTCGACGCTGAAGTTTGAAGGCACCTTGACCATCCAGTTTCAGGGCAGCGGCCCAGTTAGCCTAATGGTAATGGAGGCCAGTAATGAACGCGCCTTACGGGGTATCGCAAAATGGCAGGGGGAGATCGTTGAAGGGAGCCTTAAAGAGCTACTGGGTAACGGCACCCTCGCCATCACCATCGACCCGGCAAAACAGGGGGAGCGCTACCAAGGTGTTGTTGAGATTAAGGGTGATACCCTAGCGGAGTCGCTGGAGCACTACCTCACCCATTCAGAGCAGCTGGATACCCATATTTGGCTCACTGCGGATGACCAGCAGGCCAGCGGCATGTTGCTACAGCGTATGCCGGGCGAGATGAGCGACGAAAATCAGCAGGATTGGGAACGTGCAGTGGCGCTGGCCTCTACCCTCCGTATGCAAGAGCTGCTAACACTGCCGGTAAGAGAGCTGTTACACCGCCTTTTTCACGAAGAGGCGCTGCGACTGTTTGATGCAGAGCCGCTCTGCTTTCGTTGCAGCTGCTCCCGCGAGCGGGTGGCCGGGATGCTCAAAAGCCTCGGCACCGACCAAGTTCATTCACTTCTCGAAGAGGAGGCGCGCATTGAAGTTGACTGTGAGTTTTGTAACCAGAAATACAGCTTCGATAAAGTCGATGCAGAAGAGCTGTTTGCGACCGAGGTAAACGTTTAGTCACCTACTCCTCTCAGCCTAAATTCATCCAGACTTAATCAGAGCCTCCCCAAGCAACAACAGTCATCATACCGCGCTCAGATGCTCACTCTGTTTTCAGGGTAAAGCCCTCATGGCACCTGTTGCAGCGCTGTAATATGTTGCTTAGCAAGCCTAACAAGGCGGCTTTGTCATCCGCCTCAGCTTGGGTAGCGATCACTTCAAACTCACCGTGCAGCGCAAAATCTAATTTACGAAACTCCGGGGGCAGTTTGGCCATTAAGGTGATGGGGGCGGCACGATTTTGGTCACTACCTATCTCCTTGGCCGCCTCAGCTACCTTGGCCATATCATCTTCGGCAATCCCTTGAGTAATCCCTTGAACAGCGGTTAAAAAGAGCCGCATATCGCTACGAATGAGGGCGGCTTCATTCGCTGTTAAGCTGATCGCCTGACGACCATCTTCTGCGGTGCTGGTATTGCTGCCGATGAAAAACTTACCGATCAGTGCCAACAGGATAAGCGATAAAACAAGGGTGAGGGCTTGATAGGTGCGAGCATGTAGCGGTTTCATGAATATGGCCTTGGTATTGGTTTTAACAGCGTCAGGTTAAGCACTAATGCCACTATGTCTTAGTAGCGCATCAATACTGGGTTCGCGGCCGCGAAACTCGATAAACAGCTCCATAGGTTCTTTGGAGCCGCCCTGTTCGAGAATGGCACAGAGAAAGCGCTGACCTGTTTCTGGATCAAAAATACCCTTCTCTTCAAACAGTGAAAAAGCATCGGAAGAGAGTACTTCTGCCCACTTGTAGCTGTAGTAACCTGCGGCGTAACCACCGGCAAAGATGTGTCCAAAACTGTGGGGGAAACGGTTAAAACTGGGTGGTTTGATAACGGCAACCTGCTGGCGCACTTGATCCAGTAAGTTATAAATATTGGCTTCACCTTCTGGGTCATATTCGCGGTACATGCGAAAATCAAAGAGTGAAAACTCCAGCTGCCTTACCATCTGCATGCCGGATTGGAAGTTTTTAGCGGCAATCATTTTGTCGAAAAGTTCATCAGGGATTTTATCGCCGCTCTGGTAGTGGGCGGCAAATAGATCCAGCGCTTCACGTTGCCAGCACCAGTTTTCTAAAAACTGGCTGGGCAACTCTACCGCATCCCAAGCAACCCCTGAAATACCGGAGACTGAAGGGTAATCGACCTGGGTTAGCATATGGTGCAAGCCATGGCCGAACTCATGGAACAGGGTCAGCACCTCATCATGGGTCAGCAGTGCAGGATCATCACCGATGGGGGGTGTGAAGTTGCACACCAGGTAGGCGACGGGGTGTTGTGTACCATGGTGATCACTACGGCGACAGATGCAATCATCCATCCAGGCCCCTCCCCGTTTATGTGGGCGCGCATAAAGATCTAGGTAGAACTGGCCGCGCAGTTCGTCGCTGGCATCACGAATCTCAAAAAACAGCACATCGGGGTGCCAACAATCGACACCCTCTATTTGGCAAACTTTGATGCCGAACAGACGATTGACGGTCTCAAACATGCCTGAAATAACCCGGTTTGCCGGAAAATAGGGTTTGAGGTCTTCTTGTGAGATAGCGTACTGGTGCTGGCGCAGCTTTTCACTGTAGTAACTGATATCCCACGCCTCTAAATGGTCGTTGCCATCAAGCTGAATGGCAAAGTCACGCAGTGTTTGCAGCTCTTTTTTGGCCATCGGTAGTGAGCGTTCGGCGAGATCGTGCAGAAAGCTGATCACCTGGTCGGTATCCGCAGCCATTTTGGTGGCCAGTGAATATTCGGCGTAGTTGTCGAAACCCAGTAGCTGTGCCATTTCATGACGCAATGAGAGAATCTGCTCCATGATCGGGCCATTATCCCACTCCCCCGCGTTGGGGCCTTGGTCGGAAGCGCGCGTGACATAAGCGCTGTAGAGTTCACGACGCAGCGCCCGGTCATCGGCATAAGTTATCACCGGAAAATAGTAGGGAAACTCCAGTTTAATTAACCAGCCATCAAAGTCAGCTTGCGCTGCGGCCTGCTTGGCGAGGTTGCGTGCGCTTTCGGGTAGACCGGCCAGGCGGCTCTCATCACTGATTTTCAGGCTCCAGCCATCAGTAGCATCCAGCAGGTTTTGGCTAAATTCGTTACTGAGCTGTGACAAGGCTTGAACAATCAGCTTGTAGCGCTCGCGCTTTTCAGGCGTTAAGTCGATGCCAGAGAGGCGAAAGTCACGTAGCGTATTGCTGATAATTTTACGCTGTGCTTCACTGTGTTGATCACCCATTGCTTGCAGCTGTTTGAAGGCTTCGCAGAGACGTGGGTTTTGTGCCACTTCGGTATTGTATTCACTGAGCAACGGCAAGCAAGCACTGTAGGCTTGGTGTAGCTCTTCGCCATTAACCACCGAGTGCATATGGGCAATGGGTGACCAGGCACGGCTAATTCGGTCATCCAGATCTTCTAGCGGTTGCGCCAGATTTTCCCAGCTATAACGGCTATTATTATCCAGTAACTGCTGAATTTGTTGGCGCCCTTCCCCCAGCAGCTGCTCAATAGCAGGTTTAATGTGCTGTGGTTTGATTTGCGAGAAGGGTGGCAGCCCTTTTAGTGCTAATATCGGGTTTTCCATAGTAATTGTATCTCTCGGTTTTTTGCTAATCATAACAAAAAAGGTCACTATTCAGCCTGTTTATATTTCGCCTCAAATCGAGGCGCTTTCGCACGGAAAGAGAAAGCGTATAGGGAGTATGCGACCGGCTTTGAGTACAAAAATAACCAAGGGTTGGGGCAAAAGGTGAATGCGTTGAGTAGTGATCAGAAAGGGTGAGCGGATGTATCTTGATAAGGAGTCACCATGAGCAAGCATTTTGATTTAATCGCGATCGGCGGGGGCAGTGGCGGACTCTCGGTTGCCGAGCGTGCAGCCAGTTATGGTGCCAAGTGTGCCGTTGTAGAGTCGGGTATGCTGGGGGGTACTTGCGTTAATGTGGGGTGTGTACCCAAAAAAGTGATGTGGTATGCGGCTGATATGGCACATAGTTTGAGCAATGCCGCTGATTACGGTTTTGCTATTGAGCGGAAAGGGTTCAACTGGGGAAAGTTGATCGAAGCGCGTGAGGGTTATATCAAGGGTATTACTGATTGGTATGATGGTTATTTAAAAGAGTCTAAGGTGCAGCATATCGCTGGCCATGCCCGCTTTGTGGATAAGAACACATTGGAAGTTGCTGGCGAACACTACACGGCCGATCACATTGTTATTTCAACCGGCGGGCGGCCTACCGTACCTACAGTTACCGGAGCGGAGCATGGCACCACCTCCGATGGCTTTTTTGCCCTGACCGAGCAGCCCAAGCGAGTAGCTATCGTGGGTGCCGGTTATATTGCTGTTGAGCTAGCAGGCTTGATTAATGCACTGGGGAGCGAGGTATCACTGATGTTACGTCGTGAACATTTCCTCGGTAACTTTGATGCGATGTTACGTGAAACCCTGATGGAGCAGATGGTAAATGATGGGGTAAATATCATTCCTCGCTTTTCAACGAAAGAGGTCTGTAAACAGGCCGATGGCACGCTGACGTTACAGAGTGCAGATGGCATGAGTCTGGCGGGTATAGATTGCCTGATTTGGGCGGTTGGCCGGACACCCAACACTGACCATCTTAACCTTGAGGTGACGGGCATCGAGCTGCAGAGCAACGGCGTAATCAACACCGATGCCTATCAAAATACCAATATAGAAGGACTCTACGCCATTGGCGATATTACCGGTCGTGCACAGTTAACACCGGTCGCGGTCGCGGCAGGTCGTCGCTTGGCGAATCGATTGTTTGATAACCAGGCAGAGTGCCGCCTTGATTATGACAACATTCCCACCGTGATGTTCAGCCACCCTCCCATTGGCACCGTTGGCTTAACCGAAGAGCAAGCACGTCTAGAGCATGGCGAGGCAGTGAGCGTTTATCAAACACGCTTCACCCCCATGTCTCACGCCTTTACTCGGCATAAAGTGGCGACGGCGATGAAGTTAATCTGCATTGGCCCACAAGATAAAATAGTGGGGATTCACATGATTGGGCCGGGCTGTGATGAGATGTTGCAAGGTTTTGCGGTGGCGCTAAAAATGGGTGCCACAAAAGCCGATTTTGATAACACCGTAGCGATTCACCCCAGCAGTGCAGAAGAGCTGGTCACCATGAGGTAACACTGTAATGACGATTCGCCCCTTTAAAAATATTAGCCCGACCATTGCCGAAAGTGCTTATGTGGATGAGGGTGCGGTGGTGATTGGCGACCTGCATATCGGTGAGCAGAGCTCTGTCTGGCCAGCCACGGTGGTTCGGGGTGATGTAAACTACATCCGTATCGGTAGCCGTACCAATATTCAGGATGGTTCGGTGTTGCATGTCACCGCCGCCAACGATGATCACCCCAAGGGTTTTCCGTTGATTATTGGTAACGATGTTACCGTGGGGCATGGGGCAATTTTGCACGCTTGCACTATTGAGGACGCTTGCTTGGTAGGTATGGGTGCAACCATATTGGATGGTGCTATACTCAGGAAAAATACCCTGCTGGCAGCAGGGAGTTTAGTACCCCCTGGAAAAGAGCTGGAGGGGGGCTACTTGTGGATGGGCAGTCCGGCTAAAAAAATACGTCCTTTATCGGAGAAAGAGGTGCGGTTTTTTTGTCAATCCAGTCAAAAATACGCCGCATTATCAGCTCAATATAAAGGGAACAGCAACTAGGCCACACGAGGGATTGGGGTTATATATGAAAGTTTTTATTGGCAATATTCCTAAAACACGGAGCAGTTATGAGCTGCATCAATTTATAAAAGAGATATTTAAAAAACGTAGATCAGCCTTTAATTTCTGGAAAAAATCGCCAGAATACCTAAGCTTCAATGTTGTCGACAAACCGATTGATGGCGATATTTATCGTTATGCGATTGCACATATAGAGCCGTCAGCGATTGCAAGAGAGAGCATCGAGCTGCTCGACCAACAGTTTTTCGGTGAGAACCCGCTGGATGTGAGGGAGTATCGCAGCCGTAGCTACATGAATGAGCGTCGCGCCGTTAACTGGCGAGAGCGGGCTTGGAGTGAGGTTGAGCGGCGTTCTGATGAGCGCCGAGGAGCTGGCTCATCACCTGCACAAGGGTCATGACTTGGTCAGAGCCTCCTTAGCGTTTCGAATACGTACTACGATGTCGATACCCGCCAACTCCATACCTTGGGGTATTTGGGGGGTGGCTTTTAGTATGAGATCCCCCCTCTTAACATCCGATATTTCGCCGCTCTCTTCATTGTAAAAATGGAAATGAGGGGTGGTGGTGGAGTCATAGAAGACCTTGCTGGGATCAACAATCACTTCACGTATCAAACCACTGCTCACAAACAGATTAAGCGTATTGTAGATGGTGGCCTTAGAGGCTTGGACTCTCTTGCGGTTCACCTCCTCTAATATCTGCTCGGCTGATAAATGGCGTGGCTGGCTACAGAGTACCTGGGCGATGCGAATACGTTGTTGAGTGGGGCCAATCTTGTGCTTCACCAGTAGTTCGCAGATTTCATTAATAGATTTCAGCATTTCCATGGCAATAACCTTATTTAAAAACACAATAAAACAAGAGTAGCCATCATAGACAGGGAGATGTGTTGTGGCAAGC